>DATJIL010000162.1:0-4915 GCA_035493385.1 Rudaea sp. | reverse complement strand
GCAACGCGACGAGCTGGTCGAATGCGGCCAACGCCTGCGCGTGCTCGCCGAACTGCCGGCGCAGGTCAGCGTAGCGCAACAGCGTGTCCGCATCCGCGGCTTGCTGCCACACCGGTCGCTGCAGCAGATCGTGCGCGGTCGCGGATTCGCCGACTTGCAGTAGCGTTTCGATCAAATCGCCGAGCACGTCGGTGTCGTCGCCAACGACTCGCGCCGCCGCCAGCGCGTGCGTTGCCGCGTCATGCGGACGGCCCTGCATCGAGATGAACCGGGCGGTCAACGCGTGCGTGCGCGCGTCGCCAGGCGCCAGCGCGCGCAGGGATTCCAGCTGCACGCTCGCGGCAGGCAAATTGCGCTGCTGCAGATAGGCGCGCGCGCGTTCCCAATGCCGGGCGATCGAACGATCCACGCGCAAGGGCCCGACGCTCATCGCGTCACGCGCCTTGCAGCAGGGAAATATCCGCTACTTGCAGGAACAGCCGGCGCAGGCCGGCGAGCAGGGCGACGCGGTTGCGGCGCTTGGCCGCATCCTCGGCCATCACCATGACCTGGTCGAAGAAAGCATCCACCGGTGCGCGCAGTGCGGCAAGCGCGCGCAGCATGTCCACGTAGCGATTGCCTTGCGCCAGCGGCGCGATCGCGGCGACTGCGCTTTCAATGTGTTCGTGCAACTCGCGTTCCGCGCCGGCATCGAGCAAGGCGGGATCGACGCGTCCGCCGGCATCGTCCGCGGCCTGCTTGAGGATGTTGCCGATGCGCTTGTTCGCCGCAGCCAGCACGGCGGCCTCGGGCAACTTGGTGAATTCGGCGACGGCGCGCAGGCGACGGTCGAAGTCGGGCAGGGTTTCCGGATCGACCGCGCGCACGGCATCGAACTGTTCCGCACCGAAGCCCTGCTCGGCATAGTAGCCGCGCAGGCGCTCAAAGACGAAATCGAGCAGCGCGTCCGTCAACGCTTGCTTGTTGTCGGCAGGTGAAGGTTTGGCATTCGGCTTGGCGTCCTTCACGGGCGCGATGGCCGGCAGCAATTCCACCGCTTCGCGCAGCAGGGCTTCCAGATCGAGTTCAAAACCACCCTCGATCAGCGTGCGTGCGAGTCCCAGTCCGGCGCGGCGCAGCGCAAACGGATCCTTGCTGCCGGAAGGCTTGCCGCCGACCGCGAAAATGCCGGCGAGCGTGTCCAGGCGTTCGGCGAGGGCTAGCACCTGTGCGATCTTGCCTTGCGCGATGCCGTCGCCGGCGAAGCGCGGGCGATAGAACTCGTCCAGTGCCTGCGCGATTTCACCGTTCTCGCCGCTGGTCGCGGCGTAGTAGCGGCCCATCACGCCCTGCAGTTCGGGGAATTCGCCGACCATGCGCGTCATCAGGTCGCATTTGCTCAAGCTCGCCGCACGCGTGGCCAGTGCGGCATCCACATTGCTGCGATTGGCGATGACGCGGGACAGCTCCGCCACGCGCACGCACTTGTCCCAGACGCTGCCGAGCTGCTGCTGATACGTCACCGACTTCAGCGCTTCCTGATGTGCCGCGAGCGGCGTTTTCAGGTCTTCATCGTAGAAGAATTTCGCGTCGGCGAAGCGCGGCCGGATCACGCGCTCGTAACCCTTGCGAATTTCCCACGGATCCTTCGATTCGATGTTGGCGACGCCGATGAAGTGCTCGGTGAGCTTGCCATTTGCGTCAAACACAGAAACGAACTTCTGGTTCGTTTCCATCGTCGTGATCAAGGCTTCCTGCGGCACGACGAGGAATTCCTTGTCGAAGGCGCAGGCAATGGCGGACGGCCATTCGACAAGATTGGCGATTTCGTCATGCAGGGAATCGGAAAGGCGCGGCATGCCGCCGGTGACCTGCGCGGCGCGCGCCACTTCGGACGCAACGCGCGCGCGGCGCTCGGCCGGATCGACGATCACCTTCGCCGCGCGCAGTGCATCGACATAAGCGTTGGGATCAGCGATAGGTGCGGCCTGCGGATGCATGAAACGGTGCCCACGCGATTCGCGCCCGGATTTGATGTCGAAGATTTCCGCGTCGATCACGTCGCTGCCGTGCAGGATCACCAGCCAGTGCACTGGCCGCACGAAAGCGAAATCGTGGTCGCCCCAACGCATGGGTTTTGGAATCGGCAGTGCTTTGAGCGCTTCGGCGATGATGTCCTGCATCAAGGTGACGGTTGGCTGGCCGGGTTTTTCGCTGCGCGCAACGAAACGCTCGCCCTTGGCGTCCGTCGTGCGCTGCAGGGCTTCGACGGCGACGCCGTTTTTCGTGGCGAATCCGCGCAGCGCCTGCGTCGGCGCACCGTTCGCGTCGAGGCCGATGTTGAGGTACGGGCCCAGCACTTCGGATTTTTGCGCTGGCTGCATGGCGGCGACGTCCGGCACGATCACGGCCAGTCGGCGCGGCGAGTTGTATGCTTTTGCATTGGCGACATCGGCGGAGATGCCGCGCTTGGCCAGTCCTTCGCAAATACCCTTGGCGAATGCGATGGCAAGTTCGTCCAACGCCTTCGGTGGCAATTCCTCGGTGCCGATTTCGATCAGCAGCGGCTTCATCTCGGACATCACGCCGCCTCCTTGTCCGCGCGCAGTTTTTCGCGCTTGGCTACATACGCCTCGGCGACGGCGCGCGCGATGGTGCGCACGCGCAGGATGTAGCGCTGGCGCTCGGTCACGCTGATCGCGCGGCGCGCATCGAGCAGGTTGAAACTGTGCGAGGCCTTGCACACCTGTTCGTAGGCAGGCAGAGGCAAGCCGAGTTCGACCAGCTTCTTCGCCTCGGCCTCGCAGACGTCGAACCAGTGCAGCAGCTCCGGCACGTTCGCGTGCTCGAAGTTGTAGGTGCTCTGCTCGACCTCGTTTTGATGGAAGACATCGCCGTATTTGACTGTCCCGTGCGGCGCCACGGTCCAGACGAGATCGTAGACGTTGTCAACATTTTGCAAGTACATTGCAAGACGTTCCAGGCCGTATGTGATCTCGCCCGTGACCGGCCTGCACTCCAGACCGCCGGCCTGCTGGAAGTAGGTGAACTGGGTGACTTCCATGCCGTTGAGCCACACTTCCCAGCCCAGTCCCCAGGCGCCGAGGGTCGGCGATTCCCAGTTGTCCTCGACCAGACGCAGGTCGTGGACGAGCGGATCGATGCCGAGCTCCTTGAGCGAGCCGAAGTACAAGTCCAGGATATTGTCGGGATTCGGCTTCATCACCACCTGGTACTGGTAGTAATGCTGCAAGCGGTTCGGATTCTCGCCGTAGCGGCCGTCGGTGGGACGGCGAGACGGTTGCACGTAGGCTGCCGCCCACGGTTCCGGCCCAAGCGCGCGCAGGAAGGTCGCCGGATGAAAGGTGCCCGCCCCGACTTCGGTGTCGAGCGGCTGGATCAGCGCGCAGCCCTGCCCCGCCCAGTAGCGGTTGAGGGTCTGGATCACGTCCTGGAAGGTTGGGCCGGGCATGGAATACGGTTCGCTGCGCAAAGCGCGTTAGTATAGCGGCGCAGGGCTGGGATTTAAGAAGGTTCAGCATGGCCACCGTTCCGCAGCGCCCGACATTCAGCATCCCCGAAGCGCCGCCGCTCGGCCTGCATCGGCGCCTGGATCTGGATGCGGTGCTTGGCGCGCTCAAGCACGATGGCATGCTCAGCGAAGCCGACCTGCTCAAGACGCGCGCCGACGGACGCAGCGCACGCGGCAAGCTGGAGCTGCATCCGCTGGTGCTGGTCGCCAACCAGAAGCTGACCAATCCGCAGGACAACAAGCCGTTGAGTCTTGAAGTGCTCACGCATTGGCTGGCGGAAAAGGCGAGCCTGCCGTACCTGAAAGTCGATCCGATGAAGATCGACGCGGCGGCGGTGACGCAGGTCGTGTCGCACGAGTATGCGCGACGCTATCGCATCCTGCCGGTGGCGGTCAGTCCGATGCAGGTCGTGATCGCCACCAGCGAACCGTTCGATATGCGTTGGGTGGCCGACCTTGGCCATATCCTGCGCCGCGACATCCAGCGCGTGGTGGTGAGCCCGATCGACCTGAACCGGTACCTGGCCGAGTTCTACGGCGTGCAGCGCTCGATCCAGAAGGCCCGCGACGCCAAGATGGACGGCGGCATGGACGGCCGCGCAATCCTGAACTTCGAGCAGTTGCTGGAGTTGGGAAAAGCCGGCGACATCGGTGCCGACGACCGCCACGTCGTGCACATCGTCGACTGGCTGCTGCAATACGCGTTCGATCAGCGCGCCTCGGACATCCACCTCGAGCCGCGCCGCGACATGAGCCCGATCCGTTTCCGCATCGACGGCGTGATGCACAAGGTTTTCGAGCTGCCGACGCCGGTGATGGTCGCGGTGACCTCGCGCGTGAAAATCCTCGGGCGCATGGATCTGGCCGAAAAACGCCGGCCGCAGGACGGTCGCATCAAGGCGCGCTCGGCGGAAGGCCGCGAAGTGGAAATGCGCCTGTCGACCATGCCGACCGCGTTCGGCGAAAAGGTCGTGATGCGCATTTTCGATCCGGACATCGTGGTCAAGGAATTCCGCCAGCTAGGCTTTTCCACCGAGGAGGAAGCGATCTGGCGGCAGATGGTCGAACGCCCGCACGGCATCGTGCTCGTCACGGGCCCTACGGGTTCCGGCAAGACCACGACGCTGTATTCCACGCTCAAGCACCTGGCTACGCCGGACATCAACCTGTGCACGATCGAAGACCCGATCGAGATGGTGTCGCAGGAATTCAACCAGATGCAGGTGCAGCCGGCCATCGACCTGGACTTTGCCGCCGGCGTGCGCACCCTGCTGCGCCAGGATCCCGACATCATCATGGTCGGCGAAATCCGCGATTTCGAGACGGCCGAGATCGCGATCAAGGCAGCGCTCACGGGCCACCTGGTGCTATCGACGCTGCACACGAATGACGCGCCTTCGAGCG
>DATJIL010000161.1:0-18028 GCA_035493385.1 Rudaea sp. | reverse complement strand
CCTCGGCCGCGACTTGCGTCAGCGGCACGATCCGCGCCGGCGCCGCACCCGCGTAACCGGTGCGCTTGACCGCGCCGGCGGCCTTCGCCGGCTCGACCACGAACTCGCTCAGCGTGTTCCACGCCCCGCAGGATTCGCACTGACCCTGCCACTTCGTGTACTCGGCGCCGCACTGGTTGCAGACGTAGGCAGTCTTGGACTTCGCCATCAGTCTTCATCCTCCACGAACAGCACGCGCTTGGTCATGCCGCAGGTGAGGTCGTAGCCGATCGTGCCGGCTTGCGCGGCGATGGTCTCCACCGGCAATTCCCCGCCCCACAGCACGACGCGGTCGCCGACTTTCGCGTCTGCCACGGCGCGCAGGTCGATCGTGATCAAGTCCATTGACACGCGCCCGGCGATCGCAGCACGTACGCCGTTCACCAGTACCGGCGCGCCGGACGGCGCATTGCGCGGGTAGCCATCGCCATAGCCGATCGCGGCGACGCCGATGTCCATGTCCTCCGGGCATGCGTAGACGCCGGCGTAGCCGACACGCTCGCCGCGGCGCACGCGGTTGACCGCGATGAGCTTGGTGGACAAGGTCATGGCCGGCTCGAAGCCGAGATCCGCGCCGGTCTTGCCTTCGACCACGGACAATCCATACAACAACCCGCCGACTCTCATCCAACTCTTGGTTGAATCGGCACTGCTGGCCTGCGGCCAGCCAAGCAGGCCGGCGGAATTGGCGAGGGAATGCGCGCCAGGCAGGTCGCGCACGGTCGCGTCGAACGCGGCAATCTGCGCGGGTGTCGCTGGCGAATCGAATTCGTCGGACGCGGCGAAGTGCGTCATCAGCACGATGTCGGGATCGACGTTCGCGAGCGCACGCAGGCGCGCGTGCGCGGCGCGCGCGACATCCGGTGCGAAACCAAGGCGATGCATGCCGGTGTCGATCTTGAGCCACACGCGCATCGGGCGGGCGTCGCGGTCGGCTTCGAGCCAGCGCAGTTGCGATTCGTGATGGACGACAGCATCGAGCTTGAGGCGCCGGAATTCGGCGAGGTCCGCGGCCTCGTCCGGCCCGGACAGCACGACGATGCGCTTGCCGATTCCCGCCGCGCGCAGACGCAAACCGTCGCCGAGCGCGGCGACGCCGAAGGCATCCGCATCGGCGAGCGCACGCGCGACGCGCTCCAGTCCATGGCCGTAGCCATCGGCCTTGACCACGGCCATCACCTTCGCCGCGCCGGCGCGCTCGCGCACGCGCGAGAGGTTGCGGCGCAGGGCGCCGAGGTGGATCGTCGCGAGGGCGGTGCGACTCACTGGTAATTGCTTCGCGCTTCGGCGGTAGTATTTTCGAAGCGCGTGTAGCGCCCAAGGAAAGTGAGCTTGACGGTGCCGACCGGGCCATTGCGCTGCTTGCCGATGATGATCTCGGCCAGGCCCTTGTCCGCCGATTCCTTGTCGTAGTACTCGTCGCGGTAGATGAACAAGATCACGTCTGCATCCTGTTCGATCGCGCCGGATTCGCGCAGGTCCGCCATCACCGGACGCTTGTCGGTGCGTTGTTCGAGTGAGCGGTTGAGCTGCGAGAGCGCGATCACGGGTATGTTGAGTTCCTTGGCCAGGGCTTTGAGTCCACGCGTTATTTCTGAAATTTCCGTGGCGCGGTTCTCCTTGTTTCCGGGCACGGCCATGAGCTGCAGGTAATCGACCACGATCAAGCCGAGGTCGTACTGGCGTTTCATGCGCCGCGCGCGTGCGCGCAATTCGGCCGGCGACAGCGCCGGCGTGTCGTCGATCAGGATCTTGGTGTCGGACAGCAGCGTGATCGCGCTGGTCACACGCGGCCAGTCTTCCTCGGCCAGATCGCCGTTGCGCAGGTGCTGCTGGTCGATGCGGCCGAGCGAGGAAATCAGGCGAAACGCGAGCTGCGAGGCGGACATTTCCATCGAGAAGATCGCCACTGCCTTGCGCGACTTGAGCGCCGCGTGCTCGGCCATGTTGACGGCGAGCGCGGTCTTGCCCATCGACGGACGCGCGGCGACGATGATGAGATCGGCCGGCTGCAGGCCCGAGGTCATCTCGTCCAGGTCCGCGAAACCGGTGGCGAGGCCGGTGACCGCATCCTTGCTCTCGTAGCGGCGCGAGAGAATCTGGAACGCCTCGTGCACCGCCGCACGCATCTCGACGTAGCTCTTCTTGCCGCGCGCGCCGGTCTCGGCGATGTGGAAGACGCGTTGCTCGGCCTCGGCGAGGATTTCTTCCGACTTGCGCCCTTCCGGCTGAAAGCCGTCGCCGACGATCTGCGTGCCGGCCTCGATGAGCTGGCGCAGCACGGACTTCTCGCGCACGATGCCGGCGTAGGCGAGGATGTTGGCCGCGCTCGGCGTCGCGTTGGCAAGCTGGATTACATAGGCGACGCCGCCGACCTCGTCGGCGAGGCCGCTGGACTCGAACCATTCGCCCAGCGTCACCGCGTCGCAAGGCTGGTTCTTGCTGGCCAGGTCGCCGATTGCACGGAAGATCAGGCGATGATCCTTGCGATAGAAATCTTCCTCGCCGAGCTTGTCGGCGATGCGCTCCCAGGCGTGCTCATCCAGCATCAGCCCGCCGAGCACGGCCTGTTCGGCGTCGATGGAGTGCGGCGGCACGCGCAGCGCATCGACGCGCGCGGAAGAAAACATCCTGTCGGGTGAGGCGGCCATAAGAGTTTAGTTTAGTCCCCTGCGATCTCACGGATCGCGACAGCGCATGCTGTCATATCGACCTGTTGACTGGCCAGTGGACAAGTTGTGCGCTGAAAAAAAAGGGCGCCTTGCGGCGCCCTCGTCAGACCGTTTCGGATTGCACCGAGGATTAGGCCTCAGCAGCCACCGTCACCTTCACCGTCGTGTGCACGTCGGCGTGCAGGTGCACGTGGATCTCGAACTCGCCGGTGTGGCGAATCGGACCCTCGCCCATCACGACTTCGCTCTTTTCCAGCGCATGGCCGGCGGCACTGAACGCCTCGGCGATGTCGCGCGGGCCGACCGAGCCGAACAGCTTGCCTTCCGGGCTCGCATTCGCCTTGATCGTGACCGTGGTGCCTTCCAGCGCGGCCTTGCGCGCCTCGGCGCCGGACAGCACGTCGTTGGCCTTGGCCTCGTATTCGGCGCGGCGTTTCTCGAACTCCGCGACGTTCGCCGCGGTCGCCGCCACGGCCTTGCCGTGCGGCACGAGGAAGTTGCGGCCATAGCCCGGCTTGACCTTGACCTTGTCGCCGAGGTTGCCGAGGTTCTTTACCTTTTGCAGCAGTACCAATTCCATGAAAATCTCCTGATCGTTAGCACCGGATCGCGCCGGTGCAGCTGGCTTTAAGTTGTCCGAGGAGTCTGTTTGACCGAGAAACACCGCCGGGGAGCCGGCAAAGGTTCTCAGTGGCTGTCGGTGTACGGCAGCAGAGCGAGGAACCGCGCGCGTCCGATCGCCTGGGTCAATTCGCGCTGATAGCGCGCCTTGGTGCCGGTGATGCGGCTGGGCACGATCTTGCCGGTTTCGCCGATGTACTGGCGCAGCGTGTTCAGATCCTTGTAATCGATCTCGGTCACGCCTTCGGCGGTGAAGCGGCAATATTTCTTGCGGCGGAAGAATTTGGACATGGTCGTTCTCCTGGCTTATTCGGCGGCGGGTTCGGCAGCAACAACCGGAACCGGAGCCGGACGCGGCGTGCGTTCGCGGCGCGGCTGGTCGTCGTCGTCGCCGAAGCCGAAGCCTTCGTCGTCGCGGCGCTTGCCACCCTTGTCGTCCTTGTTCTTGAGGATGAACGACTGCTCGGTGACCGGTCCGTCCTTGGCGATGATCAGATGGCGCAGCACGGCATCGTTGAAGCGGAAACCGGACTGCAGCTCGCCGAGCACATCCTGGCCGCACTCGATGTTCATCATCGCGTAGTGCGCCTTGGCCAGGTTGTCGATGGGATACGCCAGCTGGCGGCGGCCCCAGTCTTCGAGGCGGTGAATCTTGCCCTTGCCGCCTTCGATCAGCGCCTTGTAGCGCTCGATCATCGCGGGCACCTGCTCGCTCTGGTCAGGGTGGACCAGGAACACGATCTCGTAGTGACGCATGTTGTCTCCTTGTGGGTACCGGGCGGAGGATTCCGCGTCGGCAGCCTTCCGCATGGCGGTAAGGCAAGGTTCCCCGGAATTGCGGGGTCGGCAATTGTAGGAGAATCAGGCGTTTGTCGCAACTGGCCGCTTCGGATCGGCAATCCAACCGCTCCACGAAGGCGCGTAGATGCGCGAGCCGGCGAGTCCGGCATGCTCCATCGCCAGCAGGTTGTGGCAGGCCGTGACGCCGGAGCCGCAGGAGTGGATGGTGTCGGTGGGCCGATGCGATCCAAGCATGGCGGCGAACTCACTGCGCAACTGCGCGGCAGGTTTGAAGTGGCCATCGGCATCGAGGTTGTCGGCGAATGGCCGGTTCGCCGCGCCGGGAATGTGCCCGGCCACCTTGTCCAGGGTTTCGTTTTCACCGCGGTAACGCGGCGCGGCGCGCGCGTCGACGAGCAAGGTGCGCGCATCCTTCAGCGCTTCGACCAGCACGTCGGTATAGACGATCTGCGCGGGGTCGTACACCACGTCGACCCGGGTAGGCTCGCGCCGCACGACGCTTGCATCCAGCGCGAATCCGGCTCGCGTCCATGCCGCGATGCCGCCGTCGAGCACGGCCGCCTCGCGCGCGCCCATGAGGCGCAGCATCCACCACAGTCGCGCCGCGGCGAGAGCGCCGTTCGCGGCGTCGTAAGCCACGACCGGCGTGTCCTGCGTCCAGCCCCAGCGCGACAACGTGGCCGAGAACGCGGCAGCGTCGGGTAAGGGATGGCGGCCGAGGTTTTGTTTGGACAAATCCGAAAGATCGTCGTCGAGGTTCGCATACACCGCGCCGGGAATATGCCCCTGCGCATGATCGCGTGCCGCGCGCCGGGGATCGGCCAGTTCGAAACGGCAATCCACGACGAGCACGTCGCCGGCAGCAATGCGCGCGGACAGGGTCTGCGCATCGATCAATGTGGAAAGTTTCATGGCGTTGCCTCGATGCGGCGCACCAGGCTCAGCAACATCGCTGCGGTTGCGCCCCAGATGATGTGGTCGTTGTAGGCGAATTCCCAGACCTCGCGCGTCTTGCCGCGCCAGTCGAAGCGGCGCTGGCGCAGGTTGGCCGGATCGAGGAAGAACGCCAGCGGCGCCTCGAACACGTCGGCGACTTCGTGCGGATCGGGTATCGCGCGGTAGGCGGAATCGATTTGCGCGACGACTGGCGTCACGCAATAGCCGCTGATCGTCTCGAAGCAATCCAGGTAGCCGAAAGGCTGCACGAGCGCGGCATCGATACCGACTTCCTCGCGCGTTTCGCGCAGGGCCGCGGCGACGGAATCCGCATCCGCGGATTCGATGCCGCCGCCCGGGAAACTCACCTGTCCCGCGTGCTGGGCCAGATGCTCGGTGCGCCGTGTGAACAGGATCGAAGGCCCGTCCGCGCGCGCGATCGTCGCCACCAGCACCGCGGCGGCGCGGCGCGAACCGGGCCCGAGCAGGTCGGCAATCTCGGCGTGGTTCCAGCCCGGCGCGGACGGCGGGTCCTGCAGCGTGCGCACCGCGCGGCGCACGCGTGCGTCGAGTTCGCTCCTGGCGAATTCCGATGCGGCGCTCATGCGGGCTCGTCACCCGCCCCGGCACGCCGTGGCAACACGTCGTTCATCAGGTGCAGCCGCTGCGCATCGCTCAATTGCAGCCAGCGCGCGATTTCATCGCCGCTGCGCTGGCAACCCACGCAGTAGCCCGCAGCATTCAATTCGCACACGCCGATGCAGGGGCTGAGCACGGGTTTGTTCGGGACCGGGGAAAAGAACATGGAGCACTATGGGAATAAACGATCATTCTTGCTAGATTCGCCGCTGCTTTCACGGCGACGACGCGATGCTGGCACTGGCGACCAAGGTGGTGACCGACTACGGCCGCGTGCTGGCGCAGGTGCAACCGGGGCTGCATGGCGTACCCGAATCGCTGCTGCCGCATTCGAAAGCGCAGATCCGCGACGCCATCGTCATGTTACTCCAGCATCTGGAGCCGGAACACACCGCGCTCAAGGAATCCCTCGCCCGCGGCTACGTGTACCTGGCCCAGTTCGTTCCCGACGCCGACGCCGCCGTACCCGACAAAACCACCGGCGCGGCACCCAGCAGCATGCCGGAGATGCGCCTGATGAACCGGATCAAGCTCGACATGGAACGGGCGCTGGAAGAACTGGACGCCCTGGGCATTTACGCCGCGCCGAAATGAAGCCGTGGAGCTCTTGCGCACCGGCCACAAGGCGCGTTGGGGGGGTGCCTTCCTGCATTGGCACGCGGCGAAATGAGGCCTAAACTGCCGCAGGGCTTTGGCGGGGTGGCGGCAGGGGACTCGTGACCACCGAACTCGAACAAATCCGCATCGACACCACCGACCTTGCCGTCGGCATGTTCGTCTGCGGGCTCGACCGGCCCTGGGAGGAAACCCAATTCCCGCTGCAGGGCATCGAAGTGCGCAGCGAGGACGACGTGCGCGCCCTGCGCGAGCTGTGCAGGTTCGTGTACATCGACCGGCGCCGCGAACTGGCACTGGGCCGCCGCCTGTCGACGCTGGCGCGCAGCGACCGCCGTGAAGCGGCGTTCCGCCGCGCCACGACCTACGCGGACAAGATTGGCGTCCAGGAGGAAATGCCCCGCGCGCGCGAAGCTCTGCGGGCGACGAGCGAACTGCTCGACCGGATTTACGATGACATCGCCAGCGGCCGCGAGCTGTCCGTCGAATACGTCGAACAGGTCGTGCGTCCGCTGGTCGCCAGCGTGCTGCGCAGCTCGGACGCCTTCCTGTTTCTCGATGGCATGCGCAAGCACGACAATTACACCTACAGCCACGCGATCGGTTGCGGCGCGCTCGCGGCGGCGTTCGGCCGCCACCTCGGCCTGCCGGAGGACACCATCCTGAGCCTGGCCACCGGCGGATTGCTGATGGACATCGGCAAGACGCGTCTGCCCGAGGAAATCCTGCGCAGGCCGGGCGCGCTGACGTTGCAGGAAATCGACGTGGTCCAAACTCACGTCGCGCACGGCCTGGACATCGTCAAGTCCGGCGGCATCAACGATCCGGATGTGCTGGACGTGGTACGCACGCATCATGAACGCTTCGATGGCAGCGGTTATCCGGGTCACCTGACCGGCAACACCATTCCGATGGCCGGACGCATGCTTGCGATCATCGATTCCTACGACGCCATGTGCAGCGTGCGTCCCTACCGGACGGCGATCTCGCGGCACGATTCCTTGCAGGAAATCTACCGCGGCCGCGATACGCTGTATCAGGCCGAGCTGGTCGAGCAGTTCCAGGTCTGCCTGGGCGTGTACCCGACCGGATCGCGCGTCGAGCTCAACAGCGGCGAAGTGGCCGTCGTCATGGAGCAGAACCAGGTGCGCCGGCTGCGACCGACCGTGCTGCTGATCAGCACGCCCGAGAAACAAGCGTTGGAGAATTTCCGCATACTGGATCTGCTCAATCAGGCCAGCGACGGCGAGCGCATCGAAATCCAGCGCGCACTCGCGATCGACGAATATGAGATCGATACGGCAGGGTTCCTCACCGCCACATGACACGGACGTCGCGATCATGTTGAACCGCGCGGCAATCCACGCGGCGATCCAGCGCCAGATCGACGCGGGCGGCGCGCGCAGGTTTGCGGTCATGGCCATGCGTATCTTCGACCTGCGCCTGATCGCCCTGCGCTTCGGCAGCACCTGCGGCGAACAGGCCGAAACGCACATCGGAAAACTCATTGGCGGTGCGCTGCGTCCGGCGGACATCGTGCTGCAATCGGGCGACGAGACCTTCGTTGCGGTACTGCCGGGGCTGCACAACCGCAACCACATGCTGCTGGCCATCGCCAAACTCGCGGCCGTCTTCGAACAGCCGCACGTCGTCGCCGGCGATGTCCCGCCGTGGCAGACGCGCGTGGCCATAGGCGTGGCGTTGTTTCCGGAGGACGGCACCGACGCGGACGCGCTGTGGCGCAACGCGCAGACGGCTGTGGACGACGCCCAGCGGCGCGGCGACCAATATGCCTTCCACGACCCGACCAGCGCGCGTGCGCTGATCGATTACCACGATTTGCGCGACAGCATCACGGCCAACCGACTGATCACCTACTTCCAGCCGCTGTGGCACCTTGCCGAGCAGCGCATCGTCGGCGTCGAATCCCTGGCGCGCTGGACCAGCCGCACCCAGCGACCGGTGCAACCGGACGATTTCGTGACGTTCGCCGAGCAAAATCACCTGATATCCGCGCTGACGCGCTGGAGCATCCATTCCACGCTCAGGCACGCTTCGACGATGCCGCGCACCGCGGACTTCGCGCTGGCGATCAACCTGTCGCCGCAGGCGCTCTCGCGCGGCGGCGTCGTGGAACAGCTGCTGGATGCGCTGAACATCTGGGGCATGCCACCGACCACGATCGTGGCCGAAGTCACTGAAACCGCACTGGCACGGGATCTGGACCTGGCCGTGCACGCACTGCGGCGCTTGCGCGATCACGGCGTGCGCGTGGCGATCGACGATTTCGGCGTCGGCTATGCCTCGATCACCTACCTGCGCAAATTCCCCGCCACCGAATTGAAGATCGACCGCTCCCTGGTCGCCTCGATCACCAGCGATGCGCGCGTGGCCAGGCTCGTCGAATCCATCATCCAGTTCGCGCACAACCTCGGCCTGGTGACGACGGCGGAAGGCATCGAGGATGCCACCACGCAACGCCTGTTGGTCGAGATGGGTTGCGACCTCGGCCAGGGTTATTACCTGGGCCGGCCCGAACCCGCCGCCGATTTCATCACCCGCTTCGCGGCACAGGCGGTCGCCACGCCCTGAAACGACCTGCCCGGGAAACAAAAACGCCGCGTCGAGCGCGGCGTTTTCGTTGCAGCGTTTGGCTCAGGCGATTACTTGATCGCAATCAGCTTGAGCTCGAACACCAGCGCCTCGTTCGGGCCGATGCGCGGCGGCTGGCCGCGTTCGCCGTAGGCAAGAGCCGCCGGCACGAAGATCTGCCAATGGTCGCCCACGCGCATCAGCGGCAGCACGTCCTGCCAGCCCTTGATCACGTCGCCGACCTTGAAGTGCACCGGCTCGCCGCGCGCGAAGGAGCTGTCGAATTCCAGTCCGTTCATCAGCGAACCGCGGTAATGCACGGTGACTTCGCTGTTGACGGTCGGATGCTGGGTGCCGGTACCCTCTTCGATCACGCGGTACTGCACGCCCGATGGCAGCACCTTGATGCCGGTCTTGGACTTGTTGTCGGCGAGGAATTTGTCGCTCTTGGCCTTGTTCTCGGAAGCGAGCTTGTCGAACTCGCCCTTGGCCTTGGTGTACATCTGGTACTGCATGCGCGCGAGCAGGTCGTGCATCTTGTCTTCGCTGACGGTCGGCGCGTGCTTGGCATAGCCGTCCTGGATCGCACGAATCACGGCGTTGAGATCGATGTCGATCTTGCGTTCGACGAAATCCGAGCCGATCTGGTAACCGATCGCGTAGGACAGGTTCGGCTTGTCCGCCGCGGTGAGCGGCGCAGGCGGCGTTTGCTGCTGCGCCTGTGCCTGGCTGGCCGCAGCCGTCGAACCACCGTTTTGCGCGAATGCCGCGCCCGCGGCCAGGGTCGCTGCCGCCATCAAGATGCCACGCAAAATCATGAAAACCTCCGGAAGGGAAACATCGCGGCGGCGCGGGATGGGCCGCCGTGAAGGCGCGCAATCATACCCGAAAAGCCGCAGCGCGGGGCGCCGGCACTGCGCTTGCCACAGGAACGGTTCAGACAACCAACTTCAGCACGAGCAATCCGACCGCGATCATGATCCCGCCGATCAGGCGCAACTGGCGCGGATCGAGCCGACGCATCTGCTCGGCCATGTGCTGCCAGGCCTGCGGCGCGGCAAACAGGAACAAACCTTCGAGCACCAGCACCAGGCACAGCGCGGCAGCGAATGTGTGCGGCATCGTGCGCTACTTGCCGCCCTCGCCCTTGCTCGCGTCGAAATAACGCATGAACTCGGACTTCGGATCGACGACGATGACGCCGCCATTCTTGAACGCCTCGCGGTAGGCCTTCAGACTGCGGTCGAACGCGTAGAAATCCGGATCCTTGGCGTACGCGGCAGCGTAAATTTCCGCAGCCTTGGCATCGCCTTCGCCGCGTGCTTCCTGCGCGTCGCGCTCGGCCTCGGCCTTGATCACCTGCACCTGGCGGTCGGCGTCGGCCTCGATCTTGGCGGCCTCCTCCTTGCCGTTGGAGCGCTGCTCGTTGGCCAGGCGATTGCGCTCGGCGCTCATGCGCTTGTAGACCGAAGCCAGCACCTCGTCGGGGAATTCGATGCGTTTGATGCGCACGTCGACGACGCGGATGCCGAGCTTGCCCTCGGTCGCCTCATTGGCCTGCTTGCGCACGTTTTCGGTGATGTCCGAGCGCGCGTTCGCGATCAGGTCGTTGAGCGTGCGCGCGGTGAATTCGAAGCGCAGCGCATCCTTGATGATCGGCGCGAGGCGCTGGTTGGCCAGCGTCTGCGTCTCGTCCGCGCCGAATGAGCGGTAGTACGCGGCCGGGTCCGAAATGCGCCACTTTACGTAGAAATCGACGTTGACCGCCTTCTTCTCGGACGTGAAGTAACGCTCCGGCTGCGCTTCGAGATTCAGGATGCGGCGGTCGTAGCGCACGACCTGCTGGACCAGTGGCATCTTGAAGTGCAGGCCGGGTTTGTAATCCGTGGCGGCGCTGCCCGCTCCCTCGATGCGGCCGAATTGCAGCACCAGGGCGCTTTGTCCCGCCGGCACGATGAACGCGCTGTTGGCGATCAGCACGACCAGCAGCAAGGCGATAATGGGTGGCAGGAGTTTCATTGGTTGGCCTCCTTGCCCGTTTTCTTCGCATCGTCCGCAACGGATGCCGCGGCGGCGGCAGTGGTCGCATCGAGTCCGGATTTGAGCTTGTCCAGCGGCAAATAAATCAGATTCTTGCCGTTGCCGGTATCGACGACCTTCGTATTGTTGGCGAGCACATCTTGCATCGTTTCCAGGTACAGGCGCTTGCGCGTGACTTCCGGCGCCGCCTTGTACTGCGCGTCGATCAGCGAAAAACGCTGAGCATCGCCGGTCGCGACCGCGATCTGCGCGGCCTTGTAGCCTTCCGCCGCGGCGCGGATGCGCGCTGCTTCGCCGCGCGCCAACGGTACCGCCTTGGCCGCGTAGCCCTGGGCCTCATTGATGAACTGCTGCTGGTTGTTGCCGGCGTTGTTGGCGTCGTCGAATGCTTCTTTCACTTCCGGCGGCGGCAGGATTTTCTGGAAATTGATCTCGGTGACGAACAGGCCTACACCGTAGCCGTCCAGCGTTTGCTGCAGCAGTTTCTTGGTTTCGCCGACAACTTCGGAACCGTGACCGGAAAGAATCGTGTCCATCGCGCTGCGTCCGATCACTTGGCGCACTGCACTTTCGGCCGCCTGCTTGAGCGTTTCGTCCGGCTGGTTGGCGGCGAACAGGTATTTTTCTGCATCGGTGACCTGGTATTGGACATTGAAGTCGACCAGCACGATGTTCTCGTCCTTGGTCAGCATGCGCACTTCGTCGGACACCGAGCGCACGTTGGTCGCCTCCACGCGAATCACGCGTTCGACCGGTGCCGGCCATTTCAGGTTCAGGCCGCTGGTCATGACGCGGTTGAACTGGCCGAAGCGCAGCACCACGCCGATCTGGCGCGCATCGATCACCGTCCACGAATCCAGCGCCAGCCAGCCGACGACCAATGCCAGCACGATCAGGGCGATGCCGCCCGAGCCGCCGCCAATTCCACCACCGCCGCCGCGAAGCAAACGGTTGAAGCCGTCGCGCAGACGCTTGAGCCACGCGTCCAAATCAGGAGGCTTGCCTTGCCAAGGGTCGCGTTTGCCGCCGCCGCTTCCGGGTTCGTTCCAGGCCATGGTTGTCTCAAACAGTCGCAGTCGAAGGATTGTAGGAAGCCGCATCCGCAGCGGCAAGTTGTGTACGCAGCCACTCGCCCTCGCCTGCGGGCAACCCGAACAAGGGTTCGAGAAGCGCGCGCGGCGCGTCGATCTCGATTTCCCAGCCGCTCTCGACGTGGCGTTCGTTTGCCACCAGGCCTTGCGCGAACAGGCGCGCGCGCAGGCGTCCGGCGTCGACCGGCAGATGCAGCCAGTGGCGCACGCGCTCGCCTTGCAGGCTGCGCGCGATCGTGTCGCGCAGCAGATCCAGTCCGATTGCGTGTGTCGCCGAAACCCAGACGCGTGGGGTCTTGCCGCCGTCCAGGACTTCGGCGCGAGGCACTGGCATTCCCTCGCCGTCGGCCAATCTATCCAATTTGTTGAACACCAGAATCTGCGGCACGTCCTGCGCGCCGATTTCGGCGAGCACGCGTTCGACTTCCTCGATGCGTCGGTCGCGCTCGGGATCGGCGCAATCAACGACATGCAGCAGCAAGTCCGCGTCGCGCGTTTCGGCCAGCGTCGACTTGAACGCGGCGACCAGATCGTGCGGCAGGTCGCGGATGAATCCCACCGTGTCGGCCAGCACGAAGGGCCCGCAATTCAGCCCGTCGATGCGGCGCAGGGTCGGATCGAGCGTGGCGAACAATTGATCGGCGACGTACACGCCGGCATCGGTCAACGCATTGAACAAGGTGGATTTGCCTGCGTTCGTGTAGCCGACCAGCGAGACCAGCGGCAGCGCGTTGCGTTCGCGCGCGCGTCGCGCGGTGCTGCGCTGCGTTTCCACTTTTTCGAGGCGCTGGGTGAGCTGCTTGACCCGCGCCGCGAGCAGGCGGCGGTCGAGTTCGAGCTGGGTTTCGCCCGGGCCGCGCAGGCCGATCGCGCCACCGCGCTGGCGCTCCAGATGCGTCCAGCCGCGTACCAGGCGCGTGGCCATGTGCTTGAGCTGCGCGAGTTCGACCTGGAGTTTGCCCTCGTGCGAACGCGCGCGCTGGGCGAAGATGTCGAGGATCAATCCGGTGCGGTCGACCACGCGACATTGCGTGAACTGCTCGAGGTTGCGCTCCTGCACCGGCGATAGCGCGTGATTGACCAGGATCAGGTCGGCGTTCTCGGCCTGCTTGAGCGCCTTGACCTCTTCGGCCTTGCCGCTGCCAATGAAGAATTTCGGATTCGGCCGTTCGATGCGTGCGTTCAACGCGCCAACCACGCTGGCGCCGGCCGAGCGCGCGAGTTCGCGGAACTCGGCCAACGCGTCGGGATCGTTCTCGCCCACCCGGTGCGGCTGCACCAGCAGCGCGCGTTCGCCCTTGCGGGAGCGTTCGAACAAGGTTTGCGACAAATCAGCTCTCGACGACTTCGGCCCCGACGGCCGCGGCGTTGGCATGGTCTTCGTGCTCGGTACCGACGCGCACGTTGCGGCTGGGCACGATGGTGGAAATGGCGTGTTTGTAGACCATCTGGCTGACGGTATTGCGCAACAGCACGACGAACTGGTCGAAGGATTCCACGGTTCCCTGCAACTTGATGCCGTTCACGAGATAGATCGATACCGGGATGCGCTCGCGGCGCAGGGCATTGAGAAACGGATCTTGCAGCGACTGACCTTTGGACATGGTTCTTCTCCCTTCGACAAACTGTAATTATTCGAATCGGATAAACGGCGCGGACCAAACATCAGATGCGGTCCGGACACCCCAATTCAAGATGCTGAAAGTATACGCGTTTTGGCCCTGCCGTAGAAGTCGGCTCAAGCGCGCCGCTCGGCCAGGAAGCCCGCCACGGCAACTGCGGCGCAAAGCGCATGCGCAGGATCGAACGGATCGAGGGCGCGCGCATCGAGCTCCGAGCGCAGCCAGGTGAGCTGGCGCTTGGCCAGTTGGCGGGTGGCGAACACCGCGCGATCGCGGAATTCGTCCGCGCCGAATGCACCGTGCAGATGTTGCCAGGCCTGCCGGTAGCCGACTGCCCGCAACGCCGGCAGATCGGGCTGCAAATCGCCGCGCTCACGCAAGCCACGAACTTCATCGAGGAAACCCGCATCGATCATGGCATCCATGCGCTGCGCGATGCGTTCGTGCAATTGCGCGCGATCATCCGGAATCAGCGCCAGCTTGAGCACGCGATACGCGAACCGCTGCGGCATCCCGCCCTGCTGCGCCGACAACGGTTTTCCAGTCAGCTCGATCACCTCCAGCGCGCGCTGGATGCGCTGCGTGTCGCCGGGCCGGATTTTCTCCGCCGCGACTGGATCGCGTTCGCGCAGGCGTGCATGCATGGCCGGCCAGCCGAGTACGCGGGCTTCTTCCGCCAGTTTCGCGCGCAAGGACGGATCGGCTTCCGGCAGATCCGAAAGCCCCGCTTGCAGCGCACGAAAATACAATCCCGTGCCGCCGACCAGCAACGGAATTTTTCCGGCCGCAGTAATCGAAGCCATTTCGCGCAGTGCGTCGGCGCGAAAATCCGCTGCCGAATACGCCTGTGCCGGATCGCGAATGTCGATCAGGCGATGCGGAAACTGCGCCAGCGTCGCCGCATCGGGTTTGGCCGCGCCGATGTCCAGTCCGCGATAGACCAGCGCCGAATCCACGCTGACGATGGCGAGCGGAAAACGCTCCGCCAGCGCGCAAGCCAGCGCCGTCTTGCCCGACGCGGTCGGACCCATCAGGAAAATCGCGGGCGGGCGCTGATCGGCAGACATGGGCAAAGTGTAAGGGCTTTGCCGCATGTGCGCCGCAGGCCCGCCGCGACGGGCGAGGACGGAAACCGCTCAGTTGCGTTTGCCGGCCAACAGGATGCCACCAATGACGATCGCGCCAATGCCGGCCCAGACCGGAATGTCGACGGTCTTCTTCTCCTTCACATTGACCTCAATCGGGCCGAGTTTGACCTCGTGGTCTTCCTTGGTGTACGTGAACCCGCCATAGCCCAGACTCAGGGCGCCGCCGACGATGAGCGCGAATGCAAGGATGCGAATGCCCTTCATGATGTGTTCTCCCATGGTCGATTGATCGAAAGATGCGGCACGGGTGCGCGGCAGACCGCGCTACAACACGCGCCTGCCCCGGATCAGGCGCACCAGAACCACGATGATGGCGATGACCAGCAGAATGTGGATGAAGCCGCCCATCGTGTATGAGCTCACCAAACCGAGCAACCATAGCAGCACAAAGATGATGGCAATAGTCTCGAGCATGATCTTGTCTCCCTTTCAGTCGTTGTCGGTGATACCCACGGCGAGCCGGAAAAACCGTTGCCGCGGACGCGCACCGCACCGTGCGTTATTGTGAGGCCTGACGGTGGCGCGCCCGACGACCGTATCGGGGCCCGGATGAATGCCGTCTGTATCCACGCGTTTGCGTCATGTAACCAACTCACGGCAGGGCGATGTTCATGCGAGATCGCTGCCGCGCCAGGCGCAGTCGCCGGCCTGTCGTTATAATCCGCGCATTGCAGGAGAGGTCGACATGCCGCAGACAATGAAAGCCCTGGTCAAGCGCGAGGCCGCCAAGGGCATCTGGATGGAACAGGTGCCGATTCCCGAGATCGGCCCGAACGAGGTGCTGGTCAAGCTCGAGAAAACCGCGATCTGCGGCACCGACCTGCACATCTACAAGTGGGACGAATGGTCGCAGCGCGTGATCAAGCCAGGTCTCGTCATCGGCCACGAATTCGTCGGCCGCATCGTCGACATGGGTCCGGGCGTGCGCGGGTATGCATTGGGGCAACGCGTTTCCGCCGAAGGCCACATCGTCTGCGGCGTGTGCCGCAACTGCCGCGCCGGCAAGCAGCACCTGTGCCCGAACACGGTCGGCATCGGCGTCAATCGCAACGGCGCGTTCGCCGAATACATCGCCATGCCGTCGTCCAACCTGTGGCCGATTCCGGACCAGATTCCGTCCGAGCTCGCCGCGTTCTTCGATCCCTACGGCAACGCCGCGCACTGCGCGCTGGAATTCGACCTGATCGGCGAGGACGTGCTGATCACCGGTGCGGGTCCCATCGGCATCATCGCCGCCGGCATCGCCAAGCACGTCGGCGCGCGCAACGTCGTGGTCACCGACGTCAACGACTACCGTCTCAAGCTCGCCGCCGACATGGGTGCGACGCGCGTGGTCAACGTCTCCAAGCAATCGCTCAAGGACGTGGTCAAGGACCTGCACATGGAAGGTTTCGACATCGGACTCGAAATGTCCGGTAATCCGCGCGCGTTCAACGACATGCTCGATTGCATGTACCACGGCGGCAAGATCGCGCTGCTCGGGATACTCCCAAATGGTTCCGGCATCGATTGGGACAAGGTCATCTTCAAGGGCCTGGTCCTGCACGGCATCTACGGCCGGCGCATGTACGAGACCTGGTACAAGATGACGCAGATGCTGCTGACCGGCTTCCCGTTGCAGAAAGTGCTGACGCACCAGGTCCATATCGACGATTTCCAGAAGGGTTTCGACCTGATGGAAGCGGGGAATTGCGGGAAGGTTGTGTGTAGCTGGAACTGACAATATCCCCCTCTCCCGCTGGCGGGAGAGGCGAGTTGTTCAGCGCCGATTGGCGCTGATTGCGGCATCGTGACGCGATGACGTTTTCACGATTGCTTGCGCTCTGTCCGCTCGTCTTCGCCTGCTCCGCCCACGCGAGCGACGCTTTCGAGCCAGAACCGGTGCTCAAGGCGCCGATGCTGGTGCAGGCACCGCTGCTGTCGGGTCCGGATTTCCGCGTGGTGCCGGAGGTCGCGGTGCGCGGCTACATGGCGAATTTCCTCATCGACACGAAGTTCGGTCCGCTGCGCGCCGACAGCGTGGAAATGCTCGCGATCCGCATCGGCGAACTGCCGGCGATGGAAGCGCTCGACCAGGCCAGCCGCAGCGGCGCGTTCGCGACCGCGCTCGCCGCGCGCGCGAAGAAAACCGGATCGGCCATCGTCAACGTCGTCGCGCATCCCATCGACACCCTCACCGGCCTGCCGCGCGGCGTGGCGCGCTACCTCGGCGCACAATGGGACAAGTGGAGCGGGCGCGCGCAGTCGCTGTCGGATCGCTCGGCACGCGAATTCGAAAACCGTGGCGATCCCTACCACGCGCCCGCCGGACCGATGACCGCCATGCGCGACGCGCCGCCGGAAAGCCCGCAGCCTCCCGCGGATGCGAAAAACCGCGCCTGGTATTCGCGCGCTGGCAGCGAGGTCGCACGCGAAGGCAAGCGCTACCTGCAATACAACTCGCAGCGGCGCGAAATGGCCAAGCTGCTGGGCGTCGACCCGAACTCGAGCAATCCGGTGCTCAACCAGGAACTCGACACGCTGGCCTGGGCTGCGGTGTGGGGGAATTTTTCCGCCGGCACCGCGCTCGGCCAGATCGGCGGCAGCGCGGCGACGGTAATCGGCGACACCGGCAAGCTCAATCAATACGTGCTGTCGAAAACGCCCGAGCAATTGCGCGCGGACAACGAAAAGCGCCTGCTCGCACTGTGCAGCGACGAAACCGCGGTACGCAGTTTCCTGCGCCGCGGCGGCTTCACCGACACGCTGCGCACGGTACTCGTGCTGACTCTGGAAAAGCTCGCGCCGAAATCCGGCTGCAACGGCCTGCTCGAACTCGCCGCGAAGACGCATGGCGAAGTCGAGGCACGCTATCTCGTCAATGCGCTCAAGTTGATCGCGCAACAACCGGACGTGGAAGGCGGCGAACTGCTCACGGCCGGCGCGGCGGTCGCCTGGCGCACGCCGGCTGGAAAACTGATCCTGCCGCTGCCGGTGGATTACCTTACCTGGAACACGGACCTGGCGGCCTTTTTCAATAGGCCTTCGCTGCTCGCGACAAACAAGCTCGTGCTGATCGGCGGCGAAGCGTCGATGCTGGCACAACGCGCACTGACCGAGCGCGGCTGGGGCATCCAGTTGCGTGCGCCGTACGACGGGGCGCCGGCCTATGCGCGTTTCGGCGAATTCGACGGGCGCCAAGAGCACCCTTTTCCACGGAGCTGGTGATTCGG
>DATJIL010000160.1:0-2724 GCA_035493385.1 Rudaea sp. | reverse complement strand
CATGCCGCCGCTGTTTCGCGTCGACGTGGGCAAGCAGGTGTTCTACTGCCTCGATGATGCCGAGCGCGACGCGCAACTGGCCCGGATCGAACGCGAGAAGATCAAGGGCGCGGTCAACGTTACCCGCTTCAAGGGCCTGGGCGAGATGAACCCGGCGCAACTGCGCGAATCGGCCATGCACCCGGATACGCGCCGCCTCGTGCAACTCACCGTCGATACAGACGACGGCACTGCGCCGCTGATGGACATGCTGCTGTCGAAAAAGCGCGCGAGCGACCGCAAGGAGTGGCTGGAGACGAAGGGCGATTTGGCGTCGCTTGAAGTCTGACGCCGATCAAACCAGCGCTGTTTCGAGCAGCGCCTTGATGACTGCCTGCGTCGATGCAGCGAGATCGTCGCGATACTCGAACAAGTCCTCGTCCATGTAATTGCACTGTGCGAGTTCGAGCTGGATCGCATCGATGCCCTTGGCCGGGTCGCCGTAGTGGCGCGTGATATAGCCGCCCTTGAAGCGGCCGTTGACGATGAAACTGTAATCCTTCTGTGCTTCGAGCAGATGCACGAGTTTGCGCTGGAGTCCGGCTGAGCAACTCGCACCGCCGGATGTACCGAGGTTGAAATCCGGCAGGCGTCCGTCGAACAGGAACGGCACGACGCTGCGGATCGAGTGGCCTTCCCAGAGCACCACGCGACCATGCGCCGCCTTGATGCGCGCGATCTCCGCTGCCAGCGCCTCGTGGTACGGACGCCAATATTTCTTCACGCGTTGAGCGATTTCACCCGGCGACGGTTCCTGACCGGGCAGATACACCGGTTCGCCGCTGAACTGCACGATGGGACACAAGCCGGTCGTGTTCTGGCCGGGATACAACGACACGTCATCCGATGGGCGATTCAGATCGACGACGTAGCGCGACTGCTTCGGCACGATGATCGACGCGCCGAGCTCGCGCGCGAATGCGTACAGGCGCGACACATGCCAATCCGTATCCGGCACGCGGCGGGCGGCCGGCGTCATGCGCGCAGCGATGTCGTCGGGGAGCGCCGTGCCGTCGTGCGGCAGCGACACGAACAGTGGCGACGTGCCACGATGCAGATTGAAAATATCCATGTGCGTCAGATATCGAAGCGGGACGGTGAAAAAGGCGCCATGTCCAGCGACGACGGTGCGTCGCAAACCAATTCCGCAATCAGCTTTCCGGTGATCGCCGACATGGTGATGCCGAGCATGCCGTGTCCGGTGGCGAGGACGACATTTTGCAGCGACGCGGTACGACCCAGGATCGGCAGGTCATCGTACGTCATCGGCCGCCAGCCGTACCATTCTTCGATCATCTGCGGCCCTTCGGATTCGTGCAGATATTCGGCCGCGCCGCGCTTGAGCGCATCCAGACGCGTGCGGTTGAGCGTGGCGTCGTAGCCGGAGAATTCCATCGTGCTGCCGAGGCGGTAGCCGGATTCCCACGCGGTCACGCACACCGCACGTTCCTTGAGCGTGAGCGGAATGCGCGGGCAACGCGCGGGCCGCGTGTAGGTGATCGAGTAGCCCTTGCCCGGCTGGATCGGAATGCGCAAGTCGAGTTGCCGGGCCAGCAGCGGCGACCAGGAACCGAGCGCGAACACGATGTCGCGTCCGGAGAATTCGCCACGGTCGGTGACGACGGATTCGATTTTGCCGCCGGCCGTGCGGAATCCGCTGATCGTGGTGGATTCGGAAATCTCGCCACCCAGCGCCGCGACCGCACGTGCGAGTTCCGCACAATAGCGTTCGGGACGCAGTTGCGCGTCGCCGGCATGGAAATAACCGCCGACGATGCTGTCGTTGAGCGCCGGTTCGCGCGCGCGGCAGGCAGCGCCATCGAGCACTTCCACCGGCAGTCCGAATTCGGCAGGCAACAACGCCATCTGCCTGGAATGCTCGAACGCGCGTGCATCGCGGTAGACGTTCATCGTACCTTGCGCCTGGAACTCGCAATCGAGTTTCGCGTTGCGTACCAGTGTTTCGAGTTCGGCCCGGGCCTGAATCAACAGCGGCGCCTTGATCGCGGTGACACGCCGGCATTGCGTGGCGTTGCAGCGCCGCGCGAATTGCAGCAGCCATTCGAACAGGGCGAAATCCGGCCGCGGCGCGATGCGCAGCGGCGCATCCTTGTTGAATACCCAGCGCAGCGCCTGCGCGAGCACGCCGGGCGCCGCCAACGGCAGTGCGTGGCTGGGCGTGATGGTGCCGCAGTTGCCGTGCGAGGTCGCCGCGCCGACCTGGCCGCGATCGAGCACCGTGACGCTGCGCCCGGCGCGCAGCAGGTACAGCGCGCAGGCAAGGCCGATCGCACCACCGCCGAGGACGAGCACATCGGATTCGCGTCGATTCATGCCGCACAGACTCCGTCGAAAGCTGACGCATTGCGCCGGACACGGCAGCCGATCGCGTGCGCGTCACCCGTGAATCGAACCACGCACATGCCTTGAATTGGCTCTACAAAGCCATTTTTTTGGTTTGTCGCATGGTTGGCATCGAACCTGCATATTCCCATTCGCCGGCAGGTGCCGGCAACGAAAGCGGAATACGACCATGCCCGCACCGAACACTGAAATCCTGCTCGCGCTGCGCAATCCGAAGTCCGGCTGGCTTGCCACCATGATCTGTGCGCTGGAAGAAGCGCTCCGGGACGCGGATTTCAACGAGCATCACCGTGCCATGGTCAAGCAGTTGCTGGAACAGGG
>DATJIL010000159.1:0-3496 GCA_035493385.1 Rudaea sp. | reverse complement strand
GATCAGGTGCTTCGGTATCGCGGCCTGTGCGTGCGTGAATGTCGCCTCGGCCTTGTGCATCTGCGCTTCGGCCTGCTTGGATTTGGCCAGCGCGTCGGCATCGTCGAGTTCGGCGAGCAATTGCCCCGCCTTCACGGTCATTCCCTCTTCCACATAGAGCTTCTTCAAGACGCCCGAGGTTTTCGCCGTAACCTGCGCCTCGTGGTCGGCAACCAGCGCGGCGGTTCCGCTGTAGCTCGCGCTGATCGCGCTGTGGGCCGCCAGGGCGACTTCAACCGGCACCGCATCGACCGTCGGGGCCTTGGTCTGCGCCGCCGCCCCATCGCGGTTGCAGGCGGAAAGTAGGCCAGCCAATCCGATAAACATCAATGTAATCAACAGATTTCGCGTCTTTGCGGGGATCATGGGGGTTTCGGTCCGGCTGCAGGGGATAGGAATTGAACTAGTGTTATACTAAACTATATCACCATATTACACAAGCCCCCGCTCGAATAGAGCGGCACGATATTCCGAGACATGCTTTTTCGACAGGGCCGCAAGTCATATCGTGCACATGGCAATCGTCATGGATGCGCGAAGGCGTCGCTTAGTTGCATCGTGCGCGGAATCGGAAAGGCAGCGGTAAATTCTCATGCGCCTGCCACACGGGTAGCGATGCGCGCATTCGCCACGTTATACTTCGCGGGTTTTTCGCCCAGTCACGGATTGCACGACCCGCCATGCAAAAAATCGCCTCAGCCTGCCGCATCGCCCTGCTCGCAACCGCGTTGTTCGCCCTGCCCGCACTTGCCGCCGATTCCGGCAAGGGCGATCCGAAAATCGGCAAATCGCTGGTCTACACGTGCGGCGGCTGCCACGGCGTCACCGGCTACAAGAACGCGTATCCGAACTACCACGTGCCACGCATCGCCGGCCAGAACTACGACTACATCGTGGCCGCGCTGACCGAGTACAAGAAAGGCGAGCGTTCGCATCCGACCATGCGCGCACAAGGCGAAAGCCTGTCCGACGAGGACATCCGCAATGTCGCCGCGTACCTGTCCAGCCTGAGCCCGGGCAAATAAGGAAAGCCAATGAATTTCATTCGACTCAGCATGCTCGCAGCCGGATTGTTCACGATCAACGCCTTCGCGACAGAAGCCGGCGGCGCGCCAGGTGCGACCGCGGCCGACCTCGCCAAGCCCTGCACCGCCTGTCACGGTGCCGACGGCAATTCCACGGCGACGATCTATCCGCGCCTGGCGGGCCAGTATCACGACTACCTCGCGCGCGCGTTGCGCGAATACCGAGCCGGCGAACGCCAGAACGCGATCATGGCCGGCTTTGCCAAGACCCTGAGCGACGCCGATATCGACAAGCTATCGCGTTACTTCGCGGCGATGCCCGGCAAGGTCGGCGACCTGTCGCGTGCCGAACAGGGCGACTGAGTTATTCGTCGGTGCGTTCACCGCACTGCGCTGTGTCCCTCGTGGCCGCGGTAGTAGGGGTTGTGCCCGCTGGCGTGATCGGTCGCGTCGCGTACCGCTGAAATCTCGGGAAAATGCTTGCGCAGGGTGCGTTCTATGCCCTGCTTCAAGGTCACGTCGGCCATGCCACAGCCATGGCAGCCTCCGCCAAGGCGCAGCACCACGGCATTGTCCCCGGTGATTTCCACCAGCGTCGCACGGCCACCATGCGCGGCGATCTGCGGATTGACTTCGGTTTCAAGCACATAGCGCACGCGTTCGGCGAGGTCGGCATCCGCCGGCGGCGGACTGCCCTTCAATTTCGGCGCGCGCACGATCAGTTGACCGCCCGTCGCATCGCTCGAAAAATCGATCAGTGCCTCGTCGAGATACGCCATGCTTTGCGCATCGACATAAAGGCTGAAGCCGTCGCAGGCCAGCGACCATTCACCGCCCGACAAATCGGAAGGTTCGCAAAATTCGAGCCGACAATCCGCCTTCGGCGTACCGGGATGCACGGCCAGCATGCGTACGCCGAGCCCGGCGATGCCCTGCTGCTCGATCAGGCGGCGAAAATGGCGTTGCGCGGATTCGGTCAGGGTCAACATGGCGTTACCGTCGAATGAATACCGGACCATTTTAGTCCTGAATTGGCGCCGCGTCACGGTTGCTATACTTTCGACGACACGCGAGGAACCCGCCATGACCGCCGACGAACTGCGCAAGCAACGCTGCAAACCGCTCAAGGGCAAGGAAAACCAATTGTCCGCAGCGCGTGCAAAGGAGCTGCTGGGCGTTCTCGAGGGCTGGGAATTCGGGCCAGAACACGGCGATATCCGCAAGCAATTCCGCTTTCCGGATTTCCTGCATGCGCTGGCGTTCGTCAACGCACTGGGGTTCATCGCGGAGAACGAAAACCATCATCCCGATCTGGAACTGGGCTGGGGCCGCTGTCTGGTCCGATTCTCGACGCACGATGTCGGCGGCCTGTCGCTGAACGATTTCATCTGCGCGGCCAAAGCCGAGGCGCTGTCTGCAAACTGAGGGTAAACGCGCGACGATTGCCGCGGCGCTGGCGTTCGTCGCCCTGCTCTGCTTTACCGCCTGGGGTCTGGAACATCTCGCCCAACGGCAGTTCACCGCGCATCTGCGCAGCGATGCCGCACGCGCGTTGGCGCTCGCCGCGTCGGGCGAGACACCGTGGCAATGGGGTTATCGCCCGCAAGACATTGTCGCCGGGCGCGTTTTCGGCGATGCGCAAGCCGACTTCGCCGACGATTGCCTGCTGGTGACATCACGCGGCCAGCCTTTCGAGATCGGCCTGCGCCTGGAACGCAACATTCCGTTGCACGATTTCCCGCGGCTACGCCTGTTCGCCTTCGCGAACGCGGCCGCGCAGGTACAACTCGTCGTCCGTGAGCGCCTCGACGGCGGTGCATGGACGGGTGCGCCGTTCCCTCTCGCCGGAATCTCCACGGCGACGAACATCGACATTGAAAAGATCGAGTGGCAAGCACTCGATGGCATGGCGACTCGCCAGCCGAAAGTGGCCGCCATGCTGCGCCTGCGCTTCACACTGCCGCAGGGGGCGACCTTGCAATTCAACGGTGCCGCGCTCGATCGGCCCGTGCAATACGAGCCGCTCGAATTGACGCATCCAATCATGCTCGCCGAACCGGGTGCGCCCGCGTCGCCCGGCGTCATTCCGGTCTATCGCGTGCCGGATACCGGATTCGGTGCCGCGCAAATGGCTGCGTTGGCGAAGTCGGGCGCGCCGATTCTTGCGATTCCACAAACGCGTCGCGTCGAACAGCAACGCCTGATGCTCGATGCGATCCATGACGCGCTGCCGGCCGCGGTCGTCGTGCCGCTGAATGCGTTGGACGCAACCTTCGCCCTTGCGCGTACGTCATCGCCACGATCAGGCATTGCAGATATTCCCGTCGCACTGCGTTGGATCGCGCTGATTGCATTCGCTGCCGTACTGTTGTTTGCGCGTATTTTTCCGTCGCGCCCGCCGCGTGTGCGCGCCGCGCTGGAAATCGCGTTGG
>DATJIL010000158.1:0-2924 GCA_035493385.1 Rudaea sp. | reverse complement strand
TATGCCCGGCTCGTCGCCGAGCACGTCGGCGCGGATCACCAGATCGAAACCCTGTCGATTCAGCGCGCGCTCGACATCCTGCCAGACCTTGCCGCGCGCTGGGACGAACCCATCGCCGACTCGTCCATGCTGCCCACCTATCTGCTATGCCAGCACGCGCGCCGGCAGGTCACGGTCGCGCTCGGCGGCGACGGTGCGGACGAACTGTTGGCCGGCTACGATCCTTTCCGCGCGCTGCGCTACGCGCGCTGGTACGAAAAGCTCGTGCCCAAATCTGTACATCGCGGGATTTCGATGCTGGCCGCACGCCTGCCGGTTTCGCATCGCTACATGAGCCTGGATTTCCGCCTCAAGCGCACCCTGCGCGGCATGGATCATCCCGCACACTTGCGTTTGCCGGTGTGGATGGCGCCGCTGGCGCCGTCCGAGTTGAACGAGTTGTTTTCCGCACCGCTCGACTTGGACGATGTCTACAGCGAAGCGATCGAGGCATGGGATACTTGCGCATCGAGCGATCCGATCGAACGCACCATCGCTTTCTACATCCGCTTGTATCTGCAGGACGATATCCTCGTGAAAGTCGATCGCGCCAGCATGCTGCATTCGCTGGAAGTGCGCGCGCCGTTCCTCGATTGCGAACTGGTCGATTTCCTGCGCCGGCTCCCGGCGCGCATGAAGCTGCGCGGCGGCACGAGCAAGTGGATCCTGCGCCAATGCGCGCAGTCGCTGCTGCCGAAGGAAGTGCTGACGCGGAGCAAGCAGGGGTTTGCCCTGCCAGTTGGCGCCTGGCTGGCCGATGGCAAATTGGGTGCAACAGACACTGTCACTGGTGCGCGTGCGCCGTTCTGGCAACGCCAGCTTGCCGCGCACCGCTCGCACTGCGCGGACCATCGCCTGTATTTGTGGAGTGAGGTCGCGCTGAACGCATCCGCGCTGTGGCACCATCCGCATCCGCCAGCTGCTTCAGCATCCGGGGAACCCATCGCCGCATGAGCACGGATCAGCGCACCGCCGACGCTTTCGCCACTTCGTGGAACAACCTGCCACCCGGGTCGGTGTACACACGCGATCAATTCGAGGACTGGATGGCACCGCTAGCCGAACCCGACTTCCGTGGCCGCGATGTGCTCGAACTCGGCTGCGGCAACGGCAGCCTGCTCGTGCACAGCGCAACATGGTACCCACGCCATCTCGTCGGCGTCGATCTCGGCTCATCCGTCGACACCGCGCGCGCGAACCTGCAGCGCGCTGGTGCGCAAAACGCGGAAGTTCGCCAGGCCGACCTGACCACGTTCGCGTCGGACGGCTTCGACGTCGTCTACTGCATCGGCGTGCTGCATCATCTCAAGGAGCCGGAAACCGGTTTCAAGGCCGTACTGCGCAACGTGCGCCCCGGCGGGTGGTTCCACTGCTGGGTGTATGCACGCGAAGGCAATGGACTGGTCATCGCACTCGTCGATCCGATCCGCAAGCTGGCCTCGCGCCTGCCCTGGTGGTTGACGAAATACGCTATTGCGACGCCGCTGGCGGTACCGTTCTACCTGTATGCGAAACTGCTGCGCGCCGTGATTGGCAATCACCCCGCTCGCTGGCGTGCCGCGCCGTTGCGCGATTACTGCTTGTGGATCGCGCCGCGCGAATTTGCGTTTTTCCGCCACGTCGCTTTCGACCAGTTGGTGACACCGCAGACCGCTTACATTGCAAAACGCGAAATCGAGCAGTGGCTGGCCAATGTACAGGAAATAGAGTCCGGTTCGAGCTACATTATTTTTCGCAACGGCAATTCGTGGAAATTCGGCGGGCACAGGACAGCCCTCAACGATAGGACCATTCCCTGATGGAAACTCTCGCAACTCCACGCGCCATCGGCTTCGTCACACTTGCGCTGGTCATAGCTTGCAACGCCGCAGGCAACGTTTTTTTGAAACTCGGATCGAGTGCCGCGCAAAGACAGTCCGCATTCCTCGGCATGCTGAATTGGCAGACATTAGTCGGAATCGCATCTTTCGCCTTTGGGATACTTGCCTACTCCTGGGCGTTGCGACATATCGAACTGCACACCGCGCAAATCGTCGTGTCGTTGCAATATGTCGCCGTGATTGCGCTGGCAGCCCTGCTGCTTCATGAGAACATCTCGCTCCAGCAATGGGCCGGGATCGCACTTATCGCCGTTGGTCTTTTCGTCTGCGGCCGTTGAGAGCACGCGATGACGCAACACCATTACAACTCTCAATTCATGGAATACGCGGATCGATCATCGACTTATTCCGCACGCAGGATTTCCATGCTGCTGCGCCCTCTATTACAGATTCGTAGCGTACTCGACGTCGGCTGCGCGAAGGGCACGTGGCTCAACGCCTGGAAGGAAGCTGGTGTCGAAGAAATCATGGGCGTCGATGGCGGCTATGTCGATCCAAACACGTTGGTCATTGCACGCGATTGCTTCGTACCAACCGACCTTGCTGAACGCCTCGAACTGGGGCACCGGTTCGACCTCGTGCAATCGCTCGAAGTCGCCGAGCACATCCGCGCCGATGCGGCCGACCAGTTCGTGGCGAACCTGGTGCGGCACAGCGCCGGGATCATTCTTTTTTCTGCCGCGCCACCTGGCCAAGGCGGCGAATTTCACGTCAACGAACAACCCTACGACTACTGGCGTGAGAAATTTCGTAGACATGGTTTTGAAGCTTACGATTACGTTCGGCCATTGATCGCCGCAGACACCGCCGTGTCATTCTGGTACCGATACAATACGATCCTCTATGTCCATATCAATCGGGCTCCTGCTTTGCCGGCGAACGTTCGCATGACTCGCATATCGTCGGAAACGGAAATCCAAGACATCGCTTCTGGCTGGTTCCGATTGCGTAAGCGATTGATCCGCCATTTGCCATTCACAATTAGCCAGCAGCTTGCCCGAGTGA
>DATJIL010000157.1:0-6565 GCA_035493385.1 Rudaea sp. | reverse complement strand
GGCTGTGTCGCGTTCGCCGAAGGCGGAGAAACGACGAGCGTCAGCGGTTGCGTCTGCTGGCCGGCGACACTCAACGCCGGAATCGTGAACGTGCCGGCATGTTTCGGCGACAGGCCCACCGCCCACAGCACGCTGGAGCTGGTCTTGCCGTTGACGATGTTCACCGACGTCGAACTTTGCGTGCCGGTCATGCCGAAATCACCTGCCAGCGCGCTGAAATCCGGCTCCTGCGCGCGCGCGTCACCTTCGACCTGGACATTCAGCGTGACCGTTTCGCCGAGCTGCATCTGGTTGCGGTCCAGCCAGGCGCGCACGCCCGCCGCCTGCGCGGCCGCGCAAATCCACAATGCGGCAAATGCGCACAATGCGGCAAATTTACGGATGCGTGAATTCATTCGCCTTCTACCTCGGGTACGCGTCCGCCATTGCGCCGCATCTCGTATTCAAGCCGGAACTTGCGCCGCAGCAGGCCGCCGGGATCGTCCGGCACGCGCGCCAGCCACTGCTCGACCGCCTGATCGCGCTCGTTCTGGGCTTTGTCGCCCTCACGCGCACCCAGTTGCACCGGCTTGGGTTCGCCTTTCCTTTCGCCGGGCTTGGCGCCGCCCTGCTGCTGCAACTGGCGATTCATGTCCTGGCGGAATTTAGCGCCGGCCTCGCGTTCGGCCTGCTGCGCCTTGGCCTGCTCCTGCGCATTCGGCTGGGGCGTATTGTCGGCACCGGATTGCTTGTCCTGCCCATCCTGGCCGGAATTTTGCCCCTGCGCGCCTTGCGCATCGGGTTGTTGCGCGTTGGATTGCTTTTGCGAATCGGACTTCGAATCCTGCTGGTCCTGCTCCTGCTTGCCGCCGGATTGCTGCTGTGCGTTGCTTTTTTGCTGCGAGGGATCCTGCTGTCCATTCTGGCCGTTTTGCTGCTGGCCTTGCTTTTGCTGTTCTTGCTGCTTCAGCCAGTCCTCGACCGCCTGCTTGTTCGCTTGCGCATCCGCGAGTTGCGGATTCTGCCGTAGCGCATCGTCATAGGCGGCGATCGCGCGCTTGTAGTCCTGCTGTTTCGCCAGCGCATTGCCGCGGTTGTACTGTGCTTGCGCATCGTCACGCCGCGCGAAATCGGATTCGGCGGCGGCATAGTCGCCACCGCGATATGCCGCCGCGCCGCGCAAGGCGGGGTCCCTGGCCAGTTTTTGCGCGACGTCGGCATGCCCCGCATCGAGTTGCGCGCGCGCCTGCTGGTCGGGCCGCTGCCACAGGTCGCGCCACGAGAAGGCCTGTGCCGGCGTGGCATGCACCACGAAAGCGAGCGGCAACAGCATCAACCAGCCACGGCGGAATCCGCATGCGACGAGCGGCAACAACAGCGGCACCAGCCACGGGCCACGGTCGAGAAAACGTGTCGTGGTCGCATCGACGGCGCGCGCGCCGGCTGCCGACTGCAATGGGGCAGCGGCCAGCAAGGCATCGATATCGCCAGCCTCAGCAGTGACGCCGGCGTAGCGTCCGCCTCCGGCTTGTGCGACGGCTTGCAACGCGGACGCATCGAGTTTGGGGAGCACGATATTGCCGGTGCCGTCCTTGAGGAATCCACCCTGCGCCAATGCAACCGGCGCGCCCTGGTCGGTACCGACGCCGAGCACGGATACGCGAATGCCCACCGCGCGCGCACGCTGCGCCGCCTTGACGGCACCGTCGCCGGCGCCATCCGCCAGAACCACGATCTCGCCGCCATTGAGTCCCGCCTGCCGGATCAAATTCACGCCAAGATCGATCGCGCGGCCGGTGTCATTGCCGTGCGCCGGCATCACGGACGGGTCGAGCGCATCGACCAGGTTCGTCACCGTATGCACGTCGTCGGTCAGCGGCGCGACCACGAATGCGTCGCCGGCGTAGGCGATCAGCGCGGTCTGCATGCCGCCGCTGCGCGCGAGCATGTCGTCGAGCTTGAAGCGCGCGCGTTCGTAGCGGCTGGGCTTGAGATCTTGCGCGGACATGCTTGGCGACAACTCAAGGGCGAACACGCGCGCAGCGCGGTTCTCGAACAGCGGCTGCGGCAGGCGTTCCCACGCGGGTCCGGCCAGCGCCACGCAGGTCACGACCCACGCGCAGGCGGCGAGCCAGCGTGGCACGCGCGAAGCGCGCACCGCGCCTCGTGCATCGAGCAGATGCGGCAACAAATGCGCATCGACCACGCCGCGCCAGGCACCGGCATCCACGCCGCCGTGCGACAAGGCCCGCCACAACAACGGCAGCGCGGCAAGCGCGAGCAGCCACCATGGTCGCAGGAAATGAAATTCGTGGAAGAAGAGGTTCATTGCGCGAACCTCGCGCGCAGCGACCGCGGCAGCGGCAGCGCGCGACCGGCCATGGCCAGGACGATCAATGCGGCCAGTGACAACGGCCACCAGAACCATTCGTCCACCGGACGGAATTCCTGGCCTTTGTCCGCCGCGGGTTCGAGCGCATCGATTTCGCGGTAGATCTGCGCCAGCTCCGCCGTATCGTGCGCGCGATAGAACTTGCCGCCGGTCTTCTGTGCCATTTCGGTGAGCAGGCGCGTGTCGATGTCCTGCGACGGATTGACCACGCGCGGGCCGAAGAAACCACCGACCGTCATTGCGTCCGCACCGATGCCGATGGTGTAGATCTTCACGTGTTCGGCGGCGGCAAGCTCGATGGCCTTGTACGGATCGAGCACCCCGGCGTCGTTGACGCCATCAGTGAGCAGGATCAGCACGCGCTGGTCGCGCGGCCGCTGCTGCAAGCGCTTGACGGCAAGCCCGACCGCGTCGCCGATCGCGGTTTGCCGGCCCGGCAGGCCGACCGCGGATTCATCGAGTTGCTTGAGCACGGTGTCGCGGTCGAAAGTCAGCGGCGTGAGCAGATAGGCCTGGCTGCCGAACACAATCAGGCCGACCCGATCGCCGACGCGGCGGCGGATGAAATCCCCGGCGATTGCCTTGACGGCGGCGTAGCGGCTCACCGCGCGGCCGCCGATCTGCATGTCCGGCGTTTCCATGCTGCCGGAAGCATCCACTGCGAGTAGCAGGTCGCGGCCGCTGCGCGCGACATCCTGCGGCGGACCCAGCCACTGCGGACGCGCCGCGGCGCCTACGAGCAATGCCCACGCCGCGAGCGCGAACCATTTGCGCCACGCTGCGACCGGTGCGGCGTCCGTCGCGGCATCCATGCCTTCCAGCGCATACGGCAAGCGCAAGGCCGCGCCGGCGCTATCGCGCGCCGCTGGCAGCAGGCGTGCAACGAGCCAGGGCAGCGGCAACAACACGAATAACCAGGGCCAGGCGAATTCAAGCACGCGCGGCCCCCGCTGCGAACACACTCGATGCGAGCGCGTTGCGCGTAAAGCGCCGCACCAGCGCGATCAACGCAACGCTGTCGAAGTCGGCACGTGCACGGAACGGCGCGTCGATCAGGATGCGACCCACGCCACGGCGGAAATCCTCACCGCCGCCACACGCATCAAGGTATTCGAGCCAGCGTTCGCCGGCGTAAGCCGCTGCGTGCGCATCGCGCACGGCCAGACGTCGCAGGAACAGCGACAGTGCGGCGGCGAGTGCGGCCGGATCGTGGCGATTCGCGTCGATGCAGGCATCGAGTTCACGCAGAACCGCGCGTTCGTGCCGGCGGCGTGTGCGCCATTTATGCAATTTATACAATGCGGCAATGCCGAGGCCCAGCGCGAGCGCGGCCAATATCCACCAGCCCGGCGCCGGCGGCCACCAGCCAGGCGGCGGTGGCAGGTGGATGTCGCGCAGGACGGGGCCGGCGGGCGCGCTCATGCAATGCGTACCGCGGCGCCGTGGCTGCGCGCTTGTGCGCCGAGCAGGCGGGCTACGGCGGCATCGGGTTCTTCGTGCGTTTCCAATATTGTCGAACGCAACGCGCGCTTGGCGAACAGATCGAGCAAATGCGCGCGCTGCTGCTGGAACCAGCGCTGCCATTCGGCACGCGTGCGCGCGGCGGCGAAATCGAGCAGCACACGGCCGGATTCGCCGCGCAGCGCGTAGCGGCCCGGTGCGGGTGCGGCGATTTCCAACCTGTCTTCGAGCACGATCGCGGCGACGTCGCAATGATCGGCCAGCAGCGACAGCGGGCCTTGCGCATCGGCATCGGCGGAAAATCCGTCGCTGATCAGGATGACACGGCTGCCTGGCCGCGCCAGGCGGCGCGCGCGCTGCAGGGCCTGCGACAACGGCGCGTGCACATCGCGTTTCGCAGCCGCATCCCACTCGGCCAGCGCGCGCAACACGCGCAGTGCGCCGCGCGCACCGCCACCGGGTTTCACTTCGGCATCGATACCGCCGCCGAATCCGAGCGCGCCGATGCGATCGCCATTACGCGCCGCTGTCCACGCGATCAAAGCGGCCGCGCGTGCAGCCTGCACCGACTTGAAGCGCACGCGCGTGCCGAAGCGCAGGCTCGGATTCTCGTCCACGGCCAGAAGTACGCTCTGCTCGCGTTCTTCCTCGAACAATTTCGTGTGCGGCTTGCCGCTGCGCGCGGTCACGCGCCAATCCATCTGGCGAATGTCGTCGCCCGGCTGGTAGATGCGCGACTCGGCGTAATCCACGCCGCGGCCGCGGAAACGCGAGGCTTGCGTCGCCGCGTGGATGCCGGAAACCCGCGTCGCCGGCCGCGCCAGGCGCTGCGCGCGCAGGCGCAGCGCGATCAAGTCCGGCAGCGAAACATCGATGCCGTTGGCGGGCGCCGTGTTCACGGTAGCGGCACGCGCGCGATCAGCGCGGCGATCACCTTGTCGCTGGTCACGCCTTCGGCTTCGGCTTCGTAGGAAAGCAGGATGCGATGGCGCAGCACATCGTGAGCGATCGCATGCACGTCCTCGGGGGTGACGAAATCGCGGCCATTGAGCCAGGCATGGGCGCGCGCGCAACGATCCAGGGCGATCGTGCCGCGCGGGCTGGCGCCGTAGGCGATCCAGCGCTGCAAATCCTCGCCATAGGATTTCGGTTTGCGCGACGCCAGCGTCAATTGCACGAGGTATTCCTCGAGCGCGGGCGCAAGATGCAGGCCGAGTACCGCGTCGCGTGCGGCGAAAATCTGCGCCTGATCCAGCAGGCGTCGCGGTGGCGCCGGCGCATGCAGCGCTTCGCCGGCTCGGGCACGGGCGAGTTTCAGGATGGCCGCTTCCGCCGAGGCATCCGGATAATCCACGCGCACATGCATGAGGAAACGGTCGAGCTGCGCCTCGGGTAGCGGATAGGTGCCTTCCTGCTCGATCGGATTTTGCGTCGCCATCACGAGGAACAGTTGCGGCAGCGGATACGTCGTGCGTCCGACCGTGACCTGGCGCTCCCCCATCGCCTCGAGCAGGGCCGACTGCACCTTGGCCGGTGCGCGGTTGACCTCATCGGCCAGCAAAAGATTATGGAACACCGGGCCGCGCTGGAATTCGAAACTGCCGGCCTGCGGGCGGTAGATTTCGGTGCCGGTGAGGTCGGCGGGCAGCAGGTCCGGCGTGAACTGGATGCGGTGGAAATCGGCTTCGATGCGCGCGGCGAGTTCCTTGATCGCCGTGGTCTTGGCCAAGCCCGGAGCGCCTTCGACGAGCAGATGGCCGTCGGCGAGCAGCGCGATCAGCAAGCGGTCGACGAGCGCCGCCTGGCCGATGATGCAGCGCGAAAGTTCGCTGCGCAGTGCGGAAAACGCGGACGTCAGCGGGCCGTGAGTGGTGGTTTCGGTCATGTCCATGGGATCGATCTTGGGTTAGCGAATCATCGCACGGACGCGAGCGTCCGGCGCTGCTCAGACAGCGGCGAGGTGCGAAGGTTTCCCGCGCTGGCGCTTCAGCGCGTCAGCGCGGCGAGGGCGTCGTCGACCGTGAGCGGTTTGCCGATCAGCCAGCCTTGCGCGTATTGGCAGCCCAGCAGCTTGAGCTGGGCCAGGTGCTCGGGCGTTTCGACGCCTTCCGCGACGACGTCGCAACCAAGCGCTCCGGCCATGCCGATGACCGCGCGCACGATCGCGAGGCAGCGCGGATCCTCAAGCTGGCGGATGAATCCCTGGTCGATCTTGATCGTGTCGAAGGCGAGCTTGTGCAGATGACCGAGATTGGAATAGCCAGTACCGAAATCGTCCAGCGCCACCTGCATGCCGGCCGTGTGCGCGCGCTCGATCAGCGTCGCGATCTGGCCATAGTCGAGCACGAGGCTTTCGGTAATCTCGATCTTCAATTGCGCCGGGGCGACTTCGTGCGCATGCAGTTGCGCGAGCACGCGCGCGACATATTCGGAATCGCCGACCTGGCGACCGGAGACATTGAACGCGACGAAGGGCCTGGCATGCGGCACCTCGTCAGCGATGCGGCGCAAGGCGGCAGAGACCTCGCCCAGCACGTACTCGCCAACCGGTACGATCAGCGAGGTCTCCTCGGCCAGTGCGATGAAGTCGGCGGGCGATACGACGCCACGTTCCGGATGCGTCCAGCGCGTCAGCGCCTCGAAGCCGGCAAGACGCCCGCTGGCGATGTGCTGGATCGGCTGCAGCCGGATTTCCAGCTCGCGGTTTTCCATCGCGTTGCGCAACTGGCTTTC
>DATJIL010000156.1:0-6119 GCA_035493385.1 Rudaea sp. | reverse complement strand
CGTCCTTGACGTTGATCTTGTACCAGGTCGCCTCGAAGTCGAGCTTTTGCGACCAGCTGGTGTTCTCGGCCCAGGACGGGCTGTACACGCCACCCAACGTCGTGTTGCGCGATTTTTCCGGCTGCAGGCTGCGGTTGCCACCGGTCAGCACCGAGATCTGCGAGTTCGATTGTTCGAACGTGGACGGATCCGGCTCGCCGAGGGTCTTGCAGTTCGCCGCCACGGTCGCGCTGGCGATCGGGCTGTCGTGGTTACACGGATCGGTCAGGGTCGCGTCGAAACGCGAGAACGTTCCGTACAACTCGCCGATCGACGGCGCGCGGAAGCCCTGTGCCCAGGTGCCGCGGAAAGTCAGGTCGCCGTTCACCTGCCAGCGGAAACCGACCTTGCTGTTGGTGGTGCTGCCGAACGTCGAGTAATCCGAATAGCGCGAGGCCACGTCGATGTTCAACGCCTTGGCGAACGGCGCGTCCGCGATCAGCGGCGCGTTCAATTCAACATAGAACTCGTCGACGTTGTAGCCACCCGCCGTCGGTTTGGACGGCACGCCATTGGAATCGCCGGCGACCACGACCGAATCCGGCTGGTAGGTGCCGGACAGGTTGCGATGCTCATAACCGGTGGCGAAGTCGAGCGCACCGGCCGGCAACTGGAATAGGTCGCCGGACAGGTTGGCCGTGACCACGCCCAGCGCCTGATGGCTGGTGTCGTGCTCGTGGTACAGGATGTAGTTGAGCATGTCCGGCGTGAGCGTGCCCGGTCCGCCGAACAGGTTGATCGGCACGCAGCTCGGATCGGCCTGGCAGGCGGACAGCGGGCCGACGCCTTCGGCGATGTGCGCCATGTTGTAGGTGCCGGTGACGTCCTGGTCCGCGTTGTTGTCCGCGCGCACCACGTTCACGTCCCAGTTGAAGTTGTGCTCGTTCCAGCCAAAGCTGCCGGTCAGGCCGGTCGCGAAATAGCGCGTGTCGACCTGCTGACTGAAGATGCGCGGGCCGCCTTCGATCGGACGCCGGCCGAGACCGAAGTCCGGGCTGTTGGAATCGAGCGTGAAGCCGAACGGGTTATAGGGATTGGTCTTGTCCACGCTGACCGTGTAGCAGCGGTCGATCAGGAAGCAGAATGCCTGGCCGAGGAAAATCGGTTCGGGCGCGGCCTGGTTCACCGACTTGCGCGTGTTGTACAAACCTTTCAGGTACCAGTGGATGTCGTCGGTGAGCTTGTAATCGGTCTGGGCGAAGAAACCGGTGCGCTCCGACGGCGTCAGCAACAGGTTGTACGGCGCAAAATTGAAGCGGTCGTGCGAAGAGGTGAAATGGTGGTAGCCGTCCGGGAAATTCTGCAAGCCGTTCGCGCCGGCCACGCCGTTCGCGGTGATGCTGCAGAAGCCGTCCGAACAGATCGTGGTTCCATCCGAACGCACCACGTCCCCGCCGCCCGGCACGTCGAACAGCACGCGCGTGTACGGGGTGGCCGACGAACAGTTCGACAGGCCGGTCCCGGGAACGCAAGCGTCGCTGGAACGCGCCCAATCGGACGCGCTGATGCGATTCTGCTTGTAATGGCTGATGTCGACGAAGAAGCTGTAACGGTCGCCCTTGCCACCGAAGGAAATGTCGCCGTTCGCGGTCTTGCCGTCACCCACCGAATAATCGCCGTAGTAGGCATGCAGCGCGCCGCCGTCCTGGCCCTTCTTGGTGATGATGTTGATCACGCCCGCGATTGCGTCCGAACCGTACAGCGCCGAGGCGCCATCGGTGAGGATCTCGATGCGATCGACGACGCCCGCCGGAATCGTGTTCAGGTCCACCGCGGCGGACACGCCCGAGGCCGAAGATTCGTTCACCCAGCGCAGGCCGTCGACAAGGATGAGCGTGCGCTTGGCGTTGAGATTGCGCAGGGAAATCGTGGTCGAGCCCGAGCCTACGCCCGAGCCGTCCGGCGCGAAACCGAAGTTGCCCGCCGAATTGAATTTGGTGTTGAGCGCCGAGCCGCTCACGGACAACTGCTGGATCACGTCGCCGATCGAAGCGAGGCCGGTCTGCGCGATGTCGCGCGCGCTGATCGTGACTACCGGCGTCTGGTCGGCCATTTCGGCTTTCTTGATGCGCGAACCGGTGACTTCGATTGCTTCGAGCTTCTGCACATCGTCGCCCGGCTTGTTCTGGGCCAGGACCGGCGTGGCGACCGTGGAGAGGATCAAGCCGCCCAATGCGGCGGATATGCCGGCGGCAAGCAGACGCGGGTTGAAGCGAGTCATACACAACCTCCTGTGGTTAAGGATTCGATGGAACCCATGCGAGATTCCGGCCCGCATTCCCCGGGCCGGAAGTGTAAAAAAAGTGTAATCATCGCCTCATCATGGCACATGCGCCCACGCTTTGGCTAGCGCGCCGGAAGACACGACCTTGCACGCCGCATTCCGCTAAACTTTGCCGCGCACCGCGTACCGCCAAAAACATGTTTAGACGTCCATACTTGCATATTGTCTCGTTGATTTTGGCACTCGCCGCCCTGCCCATGCCGCTGGCGGCCCGAGCCGACGACCTGACCAACCAGCGCGCGCGTTTTCCGCTGGTCTGGGAAGCGGCACAACACGGCCCGGCCGGGGCATGGCGCAGGCTTGCCACCGGACTGGAAAGCTATCCTTTGTTCCCCTACCTGGAACTGGCTTCCCTGCAGCGGCGCATCCAGGACGTGCAGCAACCGGAAGCACGAAAATTCCTCGCCGCCTGGCCGGACTCGTTGCCGGCAAAATTGTGGCGCGAGGCCTACCTCGCCGAACTCGCGCGGCGCGGCGATTGGCGCGATTTCATGCATTTGTATACTCCGGATGGCGCGAGTACCACGCTGCAATGCCACGCCGTGCACGCGCGCATCGCGCTCGGCGAGAAAGTGGATTTCCATGCCGATGTCGAGTCGCTGTGGCTTGCGTCACAGCCGCTGCCGGATTCCTGCGATGCCGTGTCCGCCTGGGCCAGGGACAAGCTGACCTCCGCGCTGATCTGGCAGCGCATCGACATGGCCGCCGACGCAGGCCACGCGGGGCTGGTCGACACGCTCGCGGCCATGCTCGATGGCGGCGCCCGTGCCGACGCGCAGCGCATCGCCGCCGCGATCCGCGATCCGGCGGGCACGCTCGACAAGGCTGCCGCATGGCCCGACACCACGCACACGCGGCAAGCGGCAACCGTCGCGTTCGCGCGCCTGGCGCGGCGCGACAGCGACGCGGCCGAATCGCTGTGGACCAAACTGTCCGCGCATTTCCATTTCGATGCGGACCAGCGCGGCAATATCCTGCGCACGATCGCGATCCAGCGCGCATCGAGCTACGCGCCAGATGCGCTGCAACGCCTGGTCGCGCTGCCTGCCGCGGCGGACGACGACACCAGCCGCGAATGGCGCGTGCGTAGCGCCGTGGCCATGCAGGACTGGAAAGCCGCACTCGCCGCGCTGGACACGATGAGCGCCGCGCAAAAGTCCGACGCGCGCTGGCGCTATCTGCGCGCGCGCGTGCTGGTGAAACTCGAGCGCAGCGACGAAGCCACGCCGATTTTCGCGGCGGTCGCACGCGAAGCGAACTTCCACGGCTTTCTCGCCGCGGACTGGCTCAAGCTGCCGTACACGATTTGCCCGCAGCAGATCGAGGCGGATCCGACCATCGACAAGCAACTGCGCCGACAGCCGGACCTGGCGCGCGCCTTCGAATTCTTCGCCATCGACCGCCTGCCGCAGGCGCGGCGTGAATGGGATTTCGCCCTGTCGCAGCTGGATGGCGCGCAGCGCAAGCAGGCGATCGTGCTGGCGTCGGATCGCGGCTGGCACGACCGTGCCGTCTACGCGCTCAATCGCGGCGACGACCTGCACTATTACGAGCTGCGCTTTCCGCTGGCACGCCGCGCCGACATCGTGCGCGATGCGCGCAGCGCCGGCATCGATCCGACCTGGGCTTACGCCATCATCCGCGCCGAAAGCGCATGGACCACCGATGCGCGCTCCGGCGCCGACGCGTTCGGCCTCATGCAGCTGCTGCCGGGTACGGCGAAGCACCTGGCCAGGCAACTCGGAGTGTCGTTCTCCGGCGCGGCGGCATTATTCGACCCGGATTTGAACATCCGTCTGGGCACGCGGTACCTGGGCAACATGGCACTGCGCTACGACGGCAGTCCGTGGCTGGCCAGCGCCGCCTACAACGCCGGCCCCGATCCGGTCGGACGCTGGATCGACGCGCGCGATTCGCTCGATCCAGATTTCTTCATCGAAACGATTCCGTACAAGGAAACGCGCGAATACGTCGCGCGCGTGCTCGCCTTCGCCGTGATCTACGACTGGCGCTTGAATGGCAAGGTGCTGCCGCTCGCCTCGCGCCTACCGCGCATCGGCCAGGCGTATTCACCGCCGCCCGCCGACGCACCACGCAAGGATGTGGTCTGCCCGACCGCACCTGCTTCCATGGCGCGCGTTGCTACGCCGTAGGCGCGCGATTCTCGCGCATAATGCGCGCATGAAAACCTATCTGGTCGGCGGCGCGGTGCGCGATCGCCTGCTCGGCCTGCCCGTCAAGGATCGCGATCATGTCGTCGTCGGCGCCACGCCGCAGGACATGCTGCGCGACGGATTCAAGCCCGTGGGCAAGGATTTCCCCGTGTTCCTGCATCCGCAGACGCAGGAGGAATACGCGCTGGCGCGCACCGAGCGCAAGACCGGCCGCGGCTATCATGGCTTCGCCTTCGATACCGATCCGTCGGTGACGCTGGAAGACGATCTGCGCCGACGCGACCTGACCATCAACGCGATCGCCGAGGACGAACACGGCGCGCTGATCGATCCGTTCGGCGGCGCCGCGGATTTGCGCAAGGGCGTTCTGCGCCACGTCTCGCCCGCGTTCGCCGAGGATCCGGTGCGCATCCTGCGCGTGGCGCGGTTCGCGGCACGCTATGCCGCGCGCGGATTCGTCATCGCCACGGCCACGCTGGAATTGATGCGCGCCATGGTGCGCGACGGCGAAGCCGATCACCTGGTGCCCGAGCGCGTCTGGGCCGAAACGCGCAAGGCGCTGGCCGAGCGCTTGCCCGGCGTGTTCCTGCGCACATTGCGCGAGTGCGGTGCGCTCGCGCGCATCATGCCCGAGGTCGACGCGCTCTATGGCGTGCCGCAGCGCGCCGAATTCCACCCCGAGGTCGACACCGGCACGCATGTGGAAATGGTGTTGGACATGTCCGCGCGACTCGCGCCGGGCGATACGCTGATCGGATGGTGCTCGCTGACCCACGATTTGGGCAAGGCGCTGACGCCCACGGTCGAGCTGCCTTCGCATCGGCGTCACGAACAACGCGGCCTCGCGCCGCTGCGCGCATTGGCCGCGCGCCTGAAGGTGCCGGCCGAATATGCCGCACTGGCCGCGTGCGTGTGTCGCCTGCACCTGCTCGCGCACACCGCGTTCGAGCTGCGCCCGGCAACCGTGCTCGAATTGTTCGAAAAACTCGACGCGTTCCGCCAGCCCAGGCGCCTGCCGCAATTCCTCATCGCCTGCGCCGCCGACAAGCGCGGGCGCACGGGCATGGCCGACAGCGATTATCCGCAGGCGCGCTATCTCACCACGCTATTTCACGCCGCGCTGGAACCGAAAGCGCAGCCGCTGCTCGATGCGGGCCTGCGCGGCCCGGAACTCGGCAAGGCATTGCGTGAAGAGCGGCGCAAGGCGATCGCCGCCGCGATCCGCGCGCACAAAAAAAATCCCGCGACGCTGGTCGCGGGATCGGATGCGGCGGGCCGCGATCGCGGCGCCGTTACACACGGCAACCATCGTAGCCGTCGCTGAATCGATGGTGCGCGAGCAACGGCGCGCCTACAGCGTGCAGGTCTCAAAGCCATCGATGAAAATCAGGTCGCTTGGGCTGATGTTGTCGACGTTGAACGACTGACTTCGCACGCTCAGACTCAAGGTTGGGGCACTCGCCGACACCGTCAACCCGGCGTGCAGCGTGCTGAACACCTGCGCCGGCGAAAATGTCGCCACGCCGCCGCTCATCGTCGCACTGCCGAGCGCGGTGCCGCCGCACGCCGACACGGTGAATTCGATCGCATCGGTGTCGGCACTGTAAACGTTGCCGTAGGTA
>DATJIL010000155.1:0-6411 GCA_035493385.1 Rudaea sp. | reverse complement strand
ACGCCCGGCGCGGTGCCTTCGTGGAATTTCGCCTGCACGCGGATGCGTCCATGCGCGGATTCCGCGAACACCCAGTCGCCGTCGGCAATGCCGTGCGCCTGTGCGGTATCGGGATGCAAGTACAGGAAATTGCGCGCCGCGATCTGGCGCAGCCACGCGTTCTGCGAACCCCAGGCGTGGTACATGAACATGGGGCGTTGGGTGATGGCGGAAACCGGAAACGCAGCGTCTTCCGGCGCAGCCGCATGCCAGAACGGCAGCGGATCGAAGAATTTTTCCACGCGCGCACGCTCGCGCGCGGGCGGCTGCACGGCGCCATGTCCCTGCGCGGCGAGGCGGAATTTCTGCAGGCGTTCGGAATAAATTTCCAGCACGATCGCATCCGTCGAAGCGACGAAGCCGAGCGACTTGGCCCAGTCGAGGTAATCGCGATTGGCCATTTTGTAATAGCGGCCGGCGTCGGGAATTTTCGTTTCCCAATGGCAATCGTGCGCCTTGTAGGCGCCGAGCTGATCCGGATTCGACGCGCCGATCCCGGGCTTGTCGCCAGACTCGCCACGCCAGCCGGCGAGCAGGCCCACGCCGGGCGCGCGCTCGTGTTCGACCATGTACTGCGCATAGCCGCGCGGATATTTCGCCACACCATCCGCATCGACCATGCCCGGCAGTTTCAGGCGCGTGCCGAGATCGAGCAGCACGTCCTGAAACGGACGCACGTCTCGATCTGGCGCACACACCGGCTGGCGGATCGCATCGCTGGCGGCATCGGCGTCGGAAATCGGCCGATCCAGCAGCGAGATGCAGTCGTGGCGTTCCAGGTATGTGGTGTCCGGCAGTACGAGGTCGGCGTAGTTCACCGTCTCCGACCAGTAGGCGTCGGCGTAGATGAAACGCGGAATCTTGTACGCGCCGTCGGCATCCTTGTCGCAAAGCATGCGCTGCGTGTCGCGCGTGTTCATCGCCGAATTCCAGCCCATGTTGGCCATGAACAGGAACAGCGTGTCGATCTTGTGCGGATCGCCGGCGCAGGCGTTGCGGATCACGGATTGCAGCATGCCGTGCGCGGCGAGCGGGAATTCCCAGGAAAACGCCTTGTCGATGCGGCGCGGCGCGCCGTGCGCGTCCACGACGAGGTCTTCGGGTGCGTGCACGTAGCCGAGCGGTCCGGCGTTCAAGCTGCCGTCCGGCTTGCGCGACTTGGCCGGCCGGTTCGCCGGCGGCACGGATTTCGGATATGGCGGCTGGTAACGGAAACTCCCCGGCGTGTCGATCGCGCCGAGCAGCATTTGCAAAACGTGCAGCATGCGGCAGGTGTGGAAGCCGTTCGCGTGTGCGGCGATGCCGCGCATTGCATGCATGGATACCGGCCGGCCGATCATCTCGTCGTGTTCGCGGCCGTGGCAATCCGTCCAGCGCTGCGGCAGGCGGATTTCCTGCTTGAACGCCATGTCGGCGAGTTCGCGCGCGATGCGCCGGATCGTAACCGCATCGACGCCGCATTGCGGCGCAACGGCTTCCGACGCGTATTCGTCGGCAAGAAAGCGTTCGGCGAGCAACTGGAAAGCAGGCGTCGCCTTGCGTCCGTCGGGCAGGGTGAATTCGCCGGCAATCGCGGGCGCGATGTCGATGGCATTCGCCAGTCGGGCGGAACCGCCGCGCTTGTCCCAGCACAGTGGATTGCCGTCCGCAGCGCGCGCGATCAGGCCATTGTCCGCGCCGCCTGGATTGCGCACCACAAGGTGATGCGCGTTTGTATACTTCACCAGGTAATCGAAATCGATCCAGTCGTGCAGCAGCAATTCGCGGATCAGCGCGCCGACAAACAAGCCGTCCGTGCCGGGACGTATGCCGATCCACTCGTCGGCGATCGCCGCATAGCCGGTGCGCACCGGATTGATCGCCACGATCTTCGCGCCGCGACCCTTGAGCTTGCCGAGCCCGAGTTTGATTGGATTGGAATCGTGATCCTCGGCGACGCCGAACATGAGCAGGTACTTCGTGTGCTCCCAATCCGGTTCACCGAATTCCCAGAACGAGCCGCCCAGCGTGTACATGCCCGCGGCGGCCATGTTGACCGAGCAGAAGCCGCCGTGCGCGGCGTAATTGATCGTGCCGAACTGCTGTGCCCACCAGCCGGTCAGCGCCTGCGACTGATCGCGCCCGGTGAAGAACGCGAGCTCGTCCGGATCGCGCACGCGGATGTCGCCGAGCCATTTTGTCGCCAGCGCCAGCGCCTCGTCCCATTCGATCTCGCGGAATTCGCCTGCGCCGCGCTCGCCGGTGCGCAGCAGAGGCTTGCGCAAGCGCGCCGGCGAGTAGTGCTGCATGATCCCGGCCGAGCCTTTCGCGCACAGCACGCCCTTGTTGACCGGGTGCGCGGGATTGCCCTGGATGTAGCGCACGCGGCCGTCTTTCAGATGCACTTTTATGCCGCAGCGGCAGGCGCACATGTAGCACGTCGTGGTTTTGACCGCGTCCCCGACGGGCTCGTGCAATTTCAGGTTGGCATGCGGCATGCGCGCATGATAACGGATGCGGCGCGGCGGTCCGCATGCCGTACCATAAGGCCATGGACAGATATGAGCGCATCCTCACCCTGCACCGGATCCTGAAATCCTCGCGCTATCCGGTGCCGCTGGCGCGACTGATGGACGAACTGGGCTGTTCGCGCGCCACGGCATATCGCGATATCGCCTTCCTGCGCGATGCGCTTGGTGCGCCCATCGACAGCGAAGGCGACGAGGCGGCGTTCCATTACGCCAGCGCCGAGGCCGAGCGTTTCGAGTTGCCGGGCCTGTGGCTGACCAGCGAGGAATTGCAGGCCCTGCTCGCACTCAACGAACTGGTCGGCCGCACCGGCCCCGGCATCCTCGCCAGCGCGCTGGCGCCGTTGCGCTCGCGCATCGACCGATTGCTGTCGAACCAGACCGATGGCCAGAGCTTTCCCGTCGAACGCATCCGCGTGATCGGTTCGGGCACGCGCAAAGTGGATGAGGTGACGTTTCGCCACGTCGCCGGTGCCGTGCTCGGACGCAAGCGCCTGAAGTTCGACTACCGCGCGCGCTCGACCAACGCGGCGACCACGCGCAGCGTGTCGCCGCAGCGTTTGACTCACTATCGCGACAACTGGTATCTGGACGCCTGGGATCACGGCCGCGATGCGTTGCGCAGCTTCGCGCTCGACCGCATGGGCCGCGCCAGCGTGCTCGACGAGGTCGCAGAAAATCGCGACACGTCCGAACTCGACGCGCATCTGGCCTCGAGCTACGGCATTTTTTCCGGCGCGCCCAAGGCCACCGCGACGATCCGTTTTTCCGCGCACGCCGCGCGCTGGGTCGCCGACGAACACTGGCATTCGCAGCAGCAGGGCATGCGCCTGCCCGATGGCCGTTATGAGCTGAAAGTACCGTATTCGAATTCGCGCGAACTGCTGATGGATGTGCTGCGCTACGGCCCGGACGCGGAAGTCGTCGCGCCGGTGTCCCTGCGCGAGGAGATGAAGATCATGCTCGGACTCGCGCTGGGCGCCTACAAATGAACGCGCACGCGAAAACCGTCTCGCTCGTGCTCGGCTCCGGCGGCGCGCGCGGTTACGCGCACATCGGCGCGATCGAGGAATTGCTTGCCCAGGGCTACGACATCCGCAGCGTCGCCGGCGCCTCGATGGGCGCACTGGTCGGTGGCATCTACGCGGCGGGCCAGCTCGACGCCTACCGTGACTGGGCGCGCGGGTTGCAGAAATTCGACGTGCTGCGCCTGCTCGACTGGACGTTTCGCGGCGGCCTGATCAAGGGCGACCGCATCATCGGCCGGCTCAAGGACCTGATCGGCGAGGTGGCGATCGAGAATCTGCCGATTCCCTACACCGCGGTCGCGGTCGACATCCTCGCCCAACGGGAAGTGTGGTTCACGCGCGGTCCGCTGTTCGACGCGATCCGCGCCTCGATCGCGATTCCCACCGTGTTCCGCCCGCACCATTACGAGGGCCGCGTGCTGGTCGACGGCGGCCTGCTCAATCCGGTGCCGATCACGCCGACCTTGCGCGACCTCACCGACTGCACGATCGCGGTGGACCTCAACGGCGCGCCGGACGATGACGATTCCACGCCAATGCCGGACGCGAACACCGATCCGGGCCTGCTCGAAACCTTCGCGCGCTCGCTCGACGCGATCCAGGCCACGCTGACGCGCTTCAAGCTCGCCGCGCAGCCGCCGGACCTGGTCGTGTCGATCCCGCGCAGCGCCGGCGCGTTCTACGAGTTCCACCGTGCGCCGGAGCTGATCGAACTGGGCCGCACGCGCACGCGCGCGGCGCTCGCGCAGTGGCGCGGGCATGTCAGTGTGGAAGGCGCGCCGGAGGTTTCCTGAACGTCGCGCGCACAAGTTCCGGTGCATCCGCCACGATCCAGCCGACGAAGGTGGTGAGCCACAAAATCAGCGCTGCCCAGGCGAAGAACACGGCAATCGGCCGCAGCAGATCCATGTCCAGCGCACGCGCCAGATTCCAGGTGCAGGTCGCGTACATGCCGAACGGGAACACCGCGCCCCAGTCCAGCGGTTCGTAGCTGAGCGGATAGCGCTTCCATAAATGCCGCCAGGCTTCGAGCACGACGAGCAGCGGAATCCACCACGTCGCGGTGGCCCAGAACAACAAGGTGAAGCCGACGATGAAATCGTGCGCCGCGGCGATCGCCGGAACGCCGGCGCCGTAGTCGAGCAGGAACACGCCGGCCAGCGTCGAGATCGCCATCGCGCCCATGCTGATCCAGTACGGCGGGGTCAGTTCCGACGGCGCGAGACGGAAAAATACCGAGCGGTAGAAGATCAGCGAGATGATCCAGATGTAGAGCATGCCGCCGACGAGCCACAGCACGAGGGCGAGGAACAGGTGCGCGTGGGCGTGTGCGGGAATCAACGGTGCGAGCGTGGCGCCGAGGATGGCAACGGCCTGCGTCGCGACGATGGACAACAGCCAGCCGCCGTCGAGGCCGCGTTCGATGCGCGGCTTGTGCCGCTTGACGATGAGCGTCGCGAACACGGCGTAAATCACCACGAGCCAGGCCAGCGAGGCCGTCCACCACAACGCCACCGTCAGCCACAACGGCGCGCCGATCAGGCGGCATTCCAGGCCCATGACCGCGGTCGCGGCGACGAACGTGAAATAACCCTGGGCGCGGCGGTGGTCGGCAAGATCGGCCGCGCATTCGTGCGGATACACGACGAGGCGCGCCAGCGAAATCGCGATCAGCGCCGGATAGATGACCGCGTTGAGCGCGAGCAGCGCGTCCGGGATCGCGCGCAGGCCGATGTCGCGCAGCGCGATCGACACGATGCTGGTGGCCATGACCAGGGCGAAATACGCCGGGTGCAGCCGGCGCAGATGCAGGCCGTGGCGGATGGCGTCCAGGCGCGTGTCGTGCATGCGCGCATGGTACGCCGATCGCCGCGCGCGGCGTGATTTACCGCTTCATCGCATTGAAGAACTCGTCGTTCGACTTGGTGTTCTTCATCTTGTCGAGCATGAATTCCATCGCGGCGAGCTCGTCCATCGGATGCAGCAGTTTGCGCAGGATCCAGATCTTCTGCAGCATGTCCGGTTCGATCAGCAATTCCTCGCGGCGCGTGCCGGAGCGGTTGATGTTGATGGACGGATACACGCGTTTTTCCGAGATGCGGCGATCCAGGTGCACTTCCATGTTGCCGGTGCCCTTGAATTCCTCGTAGATCACCTCGTCCATCTTCGAGCCGGTCTCGACCAGCGCGGTGGCGAGGATGGTCAGCGAACCGCCTTCCTCGACGTTGCGCGCGGCGCCGAAGAAACGCTTCGGGCGCTGCAGCGCGTTCGCGTCCACGCCGCCGGTGAGCACCTTGCCGGACGACGGCACCACGGTGTTGTAGGCGCGGGCGAGGCGCGTGATCGAGTCGAGCAGGATGACCACGTCCTTCTTGTGCTCGACCAGGCGCTTGGCGCGCTCGATCACCATTTCGGCGACCTGCACGTGGCGCACGGCGGGTTCGTCGAACGTGGACGAGATCACCTCGGCGCGCACGCCGCGCTGCATTTCGGTGACTTCTTCCGGACGCTCGTCGATGAGCAGGATGATCAGGTGCACGTCGGGATAGTTGTGTACCAGTGCCTGGGCGACGTTTTGCAGCATCATGGTCTTGCCGGCCTTGGGCTGCGACACGATCATGCCGCGCTGGCCGCAACCGACCGGCGCGATCAGGTCGAGGATGCGTCCGGTGATGTCTTCGGTCGAACCGTTGCCGCGCTCCAGATGGAACATCCTGCGCGGGAACAGCGGCGTGAGGTTCTCGAACAGGACCTTGTTCTTGGACGCTTCCGGCGGTTCGCCGTTGATCGTGTCCACACGCAGCAACGCAAAGTAACGCTCGCCTTCCTTCGGGTGA
>DATJIL010000154.1:0-11071 GCA_035493385.1 Rudaea sp. | reverse complement strand
CGACGCCGCCCGCATGTGCAGCCCGGGCCTCATCGGCGCGCTCGAACACGCGCAAGGCGACGGATTCACCGAGATCGACCAGGGCCGGGTATGCCGCGAGTCCGCCTGCGCTGGTGACGACGGCTGGAATCTCGTCGAAGTCGAATTCAACGACTTCCTCGCGCGTGAGTTCGCTGTCGGTGCGGCGCGAGAACGCGGCATTCGCCGCGCTGCCCCATTGCGCACGCAGCGAATCGATGTCGCGATTTTCCGCCAACGTCTGGCCACTGCTGTTTTGAGACTCGCTATCGAACACGCGAAATCGCATGCGCAAATGCATCGGCAGCTCGACGCTGGAAAAATCCGTGGCGCCGACATCGACACCGGTCACCCGCTTGAGGTACTGCGCCAGCACGGCCACCAGCGGCGCATCGCGCGGCGATTCGGATTCGGCGAACGCGCGCGCGAAATCCGGCGCCGGCACGAAGTTGCGGCGCAGCGACTTTGGCAGGCCGCGAATCAGTTCGGCGACCTTGTCCGGCAACAATCCAGGCACCAGCCATTCGCAGCGCTGCGCATTGACCGCGTTGACGAACGCGAGCGGAACATGCAGCGTCACGCCGTCCGCGGCATCGCCCGGCACGAAGCGGTATTCGAGTTTCAGGCGGTGGCCGGCGAATTCCAGCGCCGACGGGAAATCCGCCGCGCGCAACCCGGGTTGGTTTGCGAGCACATCGTCCAGCGACCAGCGCAACGCGGCCTGTTCGGACGGCGCCGCGCGGCGATACCAGGCGTCGAATGCCGCCGCAGTGAAGACGTCCGCAGGCAATTTGCCGGCAAAAAACGCAGCGAGTTCGTCTTCGTTCCTGACCAGCCCCGCGCGGCGCTGCTTGGCTTCAAGCTCGTGCGCCTGCGCGAGCACGCGCGCGTTCGCGCGCACACAATCGGCACGACAATCGATGTCGCCGCGCACCAGCGCCTCGCGCACGAACACGGCGTGCGCAGTGGCGGGGTCTTGCACACCGAACTGCACGGCGCGCTTTTCCACCAACGTCAATCCGTACAGCGTGACCTGCTCGAACGCGAGCACGGCGCCGCGCTTGCGCGACCAGTGCGGATCGCGCCAGCTTTTTTTCACCAGGTGCGAGGCGGCACGTTCGATCCATTCCGGTTCAACGCGCGCGCACAACATTCCGTATACTTTTTGCAGGTCGATGATCTGCCCGGCAAGAATCCACTGCGGCGGTGCTTTCGCCAGTGCCGATCCGGGAAAAACACGAAAGCGGCGTTCGCGCGTGCCGCGGTAGTCGCCGCGTTCGTCCTTGCGCCCGACCTGGGTCGGCCAGCCCGAAAGCAGACAGCCGTGGATGGCCTCGAAGTCCGCGCCTTCCGCGTTTTGCTTCCAGCCGGATTCCTCCGCAATCAGCAACAACTGTCGGTGCAGTTCGCGCCATTCGCGCATGCGCAAATACGAGAGAAACCGCTCCTTGCACCAGTCGCGCAATTTCGATTGCGTGAGTTCTTCGTGCGCCAGTGCATGCGCATGCCACAGGTTCAGCACCGTGACGAAATCGGATTTCGCATCCAGCCACGGCGCATGCGCGGCGTCAGCGGCTTGGCGCGCGTCGGCCGGCCGTTCGCGCGGATCCTGGATCGACAGGAACGAAACCAGAATCAGCGATTCGCGCAGGCTGCCCAGGCGCTGCGCCTCGATCAGCATGCGTGCCAGCGCCACGTCGATCGGCCACTTCGCCATCGTGCGGCCGATGTCCGTGAGATGCCGGTGTTCGTCGACGGCCTGCAATTCAGCAAGCCTGCGCCAGCCATCGCCGATCGCACGCGGGTTTGGCGCCTCGACAAAGGGAAATTTCTCGACCTCGCCAAGCTTCAGGCTCAGCATGCGCAGGATCACGCCGGCCAATGACGATCGCAGGATTTCCGGATCGGAATACGACGGCCTGCCGGCGAAGTCGCCCTCGGCGTATAAACGTATACACACACCCGGGCCGACGCGGCCGCAGCGGCCCTTGCGCTGGTCGGCGGCGGCCTGCGAGATCGGTTCGATGTGCAACCGCTCGAGCTGGTTGCGCGGCGAATAGCGCTTGACCCGCGCGCTGCCGGTATCGACGACATACTTGATGCGCGGCACTGTAAGCGAGGTTTCCGCCACGTTCGTCGCCAACACGATGCGCCGCGCGCTGCCGGGCTTGAACACGCGATCCTGCTCGGCTGCCGACAGGCGCGCGTACAGGGCCAGGATTTCCGTCGCGCGGTAGCGGCGCCGGGTCAGGGCCAGGTGCGCGTCGCGAATCTCGCGCTCGCCGGGCAGGAACACGAGCGCGTCGCCGCGCGGATCCTCAGCGGTGATCTCGTCGAGAGCGGCGATGATCTGTTCGGTCGCGCTCGCGTCGCCACGCTCGTCCGGCGGCCGCCAGCGCACTTCCACCGGATAGCCGCGGCCTTCGACGTCGACGATGGGTGCATCGCCGAAGTGGCGCGAGAAGGTTTGCGTGTCGATCGTCGCCGAAGTCACGATCAGTTTGAGGTCGCGTCGGCGCGCGAGCAGGCGCTTGAGGAAGCCAAGCAGGAAATCGATATTGAGGCTGCGTTCGTGCGCCTCGTCGAGGATGATCGTGTCGTAGGCGTTGAGCCAGGGATCGGATTGCGTTTCGGCAAGCAGGATGCCGTCGGTCATGAACTTGACCAGCGTACGTTCGCTGGATTGATCCGCGAAACGCACCTGATAGCCGACGATCCCACCGAGATCGACGCCGAGTTCCACGGCAACACGGCGCGCCACGCTGCGCGCGGCGACGCGGCGCGGCTGCGTGCAGCCGATCAGCCCGGCCACGCCGCGCCCGGCGGCAAGGCACAGTTTTGGAATTTGCGTGCTTTTCCCGGAACCGGTTTCGCCGGCCAGTACGATCACCTGATGCGCGCGGATCAAGCGCAGGATTTCGTCGGTCTTGGCCGCGATCGGCAGGGATTCGTCGACGCGAATCGGCGGCACGCTCGCCGCGCGCGCCGCATGACGTGCACGCGCGGCGTCCACGCGCCGCTGCCACGCGGCCAGCGCGGCGTCATCCGGATGCGCGCCGAGCTTGTCCAGCGCGCGCGCCAGCGCGCGCCGCTCGACAAGCAGGGTTTCATCGAGCCGCTTGGCGAGCTCGGGGTTGGCACGATGCGGCACAGTCACGGCGATAGATGCATCCTATCGAACGCATCGCAAGATTCGATTTTTTCTTTGCACAGCGCCGGATTATAGTGTGCGCACACCCCCGAAAAGGAGATGGTCATGGCCAGGCACGAAAGTACCCGCATCGACATCGCGCCGAAACTGCGCGCGAGCATGGTCGCCCTGCTCAACCAGCACCTCGCCGACACGCTGGACCTGCAAACCCAGATCAAGCAGGCGCACTGGAACGTGGCCGGCCCGCATTTCATCGCCTTGCACGAGCTGTTCGACAAGTTCGCCGAAGAACTCGAAGGACCCGTGGACGACATCGCCGAGCGCATCACCTCGCTTGCCGGCGTCGCGCACGGCACCGCTCGCATGGCGGCGCAAGCCTCGCGCCTGAAGGAATTCCCGGATGGCCGCATCGATGGCATGAAAGCCGTCGCCGCGCTGGCCGACCGCTATGCGCAGCTCGCCAAGTCGACACGCGCAGCCATCGACACGGCCGCCAAGCAAGGCGACGCCGACACCTCGGACCTGTTCACCGGCATATCGCGCGAGTTGGACAAGGCGCTGTGGTTCCTCGAAGCGCACTTGGCAAGCTGAGTCAGCGCGCCGCCGCGGGCGTACTCCCCACCGGCGCGCGATAAATGCGTGCCCAGCCGCGCTTGCACCACAGGCGGAAGCGGTCGAGGTAGAGGTATACGACCGGCGTCGTGTACAGAGTCAGCACCTGGCTGACGAGCAGGCCACCGACGATGGAAATGCCGAGCGGCCGGCGCATCTCGCTGCCCTCGCCGAAACCCAGCGCCAGCGGCATCGCGCCGAGCATGGCCGCGAGCGTGGTCATCAGGATCGGGCGCAGGCGCAGCAGGCAGGCGTGAAAGATCGCGTCGTGCGCGCTCATGCCGCGATTGCGTTCGGCATCCAGCGCCACGTCGATCAGCATGATCGCGTTTTTCTTGACGATGCCGATGAGCAGGATCACGCCGATCAGCGCGATCAGGCTGAATTCGGTGCGGCAGATCAGCAACGCGACGATCGCGCCGACGCCGGCCGAGGGCAGCGTCGACAGGATCGTCAGCGGATGCACGTAACTTTCGTAGAGCACGCCGAGCACGATGTAGACCGCAAGCAAGGCGGCGAGGATAAGCCACGGTTCGGAACTCTGCGACTGCGCGAACAACTGGCCGGTGCCGCTGCTGCTGCCGTGGATGCTGGCCGGCGTGCCGATGCGTGCCATGGTCAGCGCGATCGCGGTGTAAGCTTCGCCCAGGCTCACGCCGGGCGGCAGGTTGAAGGAAATCGTGGTGGCCGCGAACTGGCCTTGGTGGTTCACCGCCAACGGCGCATTGCCCGGCGCGTAATGCGCGAACGCGGCCAGCGGCACCATCTGCCCGGACTTGTTCTGCACGTGGATCGCATCCAGCGCCGACGGATCCTGCTGGAACTGCGGCGCCACTTCCATGACCACGTGGTACTGGTTGAGCGCGTTGTAGATCGTCGAAACCTGGCGCTGGCCGAATGCGTCGTTGAGCGTGGAATCGATCTGCTGCGTGGTGATGCCCAGCCGCGCCGCCGCATCGCGGTCGAACACGAGCTGCGTTTGCAGGCCCTTCTCCTGCTGGTCGCTGTCGACGTCGGTCACCTCGGGCACCTGCTTGAGCGCGTCGGCGATTTTCGGCGCCCACGTGCGCAAGGCATCCAGATCGTCACTGAGCAGGGTGTACTGGTACGCCGAATTGCTCTGGCGGCCGCCCGAACGCAGGTCTTGCGCAGCCTGCAGGAACAGGCTGGCACCCGGCTCGCGGCCGAGCTTCGGGCGCAGGCGGTTGATCACGCCGTCGGTGCTGATTCCGCCGCGCTCTGCCAGCGGCTTGAGCGAGGCGAACATGAAGCCGCCGTTGCTGCGTCCGCCGCCGGTGAAGCCGACCACGGTGTCGATGGCCGGGTCCTGCTTGACGATCTTCATCAGGCTTTTCATCTTCCCCGACATCGCCTGGAACGAGATGCTCTGGTCGGCGCGCACGCCACCGATCAGGCGCCCGGTATCCTCGCTCGGGAAGAAACCCTTCGGCACCTGAATGTACAAGAACACATTCAGGCACACGGTCGCGAACAGGGTGAAGATCGTCAGGCCAGGCGCGGCCAGGACAGCACGCAAGGTGCGCTCGTAGAAGCGATGCACGGCGTCGAACGCGCGCTGGCTGGCTTGGGCAAAGCGGCTTGGAATCTTTTTCGCGTCATGGCGCAGCAGGCGCGCGCACATCATCGGCGTGGTCGAGAGCGACACCGCGAGCGAAATCAGGATCGCCACCGACAAGGTCACCGAGAACTCGCGGAACAGGCGCCCGACGATGCCGCCCATGAGCAGGATCGGCGCGAACACGGCGATCAGCGACAGGCTCATCGACAGCACGGTGAAGCCGACTTCGCGCGCGCCTATGAGAGCGGCTTCCGCGCGAGGTATGCCGGCCTCCATGTGGCGCGTGATGTTTTCCAGCACGACCACGGCATCGTCGACGACAAAACCAGTGGCGATGGTCAGCGCCATCAGCGACAGGTTGTCGAGGCTGAAACCGAACAGGTACATCGCCGCGAACGTGCCGACCAGCGACACCGGCACGGCCACGGCGGGAATCAGCGTCGCGCGGCCATTGCGCAGGAACACGAACACCACGCCGATCACGAGCAGGGTGGCGATGATCAATGCGCGTTCCACGTCGTGCAGCGAGGCGCGGATCGTGCTGGTACGTTCCATCGCCACTTTCAACTGCATGTCGGCCGGGATCGATGCCTGCAACTGCGGCAGCAGCGCCAGCACGCGATCGCAGGTTTCGATGATGTTCGCATCCGGTTGCTTGTATAAAAGTATAATGACCGCCGGCTCGCCATTGGCAAGGCCCAGGTTGCGCACATCCTCGACCGAATCGTCGACCTGCGCGACGTCGGCCAGGCGCACTGGCGCGCCTTTGCGCCAGGCGAGGATGAGGTCGCGGTATTGCGCCGCTTCGCGCGCCTGGTCGTTGGTCGCGATCTGCCAGTGCCTGTCGTCGAGTTCGACGAAGCCCTTGGGCCGGTTCGCGTTCGCGTTCTGCAACGCCGTGCGCACCGTGTCGAGCGCGATCGCTTGATGATTGAGCGCGGTCGGATTGAGTTCCACGCGCACCGCCGGCAGCGACGAGCCGCCGACCTGGGCCTGGCCGATGCCTTCGACCTGCGAGATCTTCTGCGCGACGATGGTCGACGCCGCGTCGTACATCTGGCCCGTACTCAACGTCTGCGAGGTCAGGGTCAGGATCATGATCGGCGCATCGGCCGGATTGAACTTGCGGTAGCTCGGGTTGCCCGGCATCCCGGTCGGCAATTGCGCGCGCGCCGCGTTGATCGCGGCCTGCACGTCGCGCGAGGCGCCGTTGATGTCGCGGCTGAGGTCGAACTGCAGCACCACGCGCGTGCTGCCCTGCGAGCTTGACGAGGTCATCTCGGTGACGCCGGCGATGCGGCCGAGCTGGCGTTCCAGCGGCGTCGCCACCGCGGTCGCCATCGTCTCGGGACTCGCGCCGGGCAGGTTGGCGTTGACGGAAATGACCGGAACATCCACCTGCGGCAGCGGCGCTACCGGCAACAAGGTGAAAGCGACGGCGCCCGAAAGCAGGACGCCGATCGTCAATAGCGTCGTCGCCACCGGGCGGCGGATGAACGGCGAGGAGAAGCTCGAAAAGCTCACGGTACGCCGGATTCCGCAGCCGCCTCACCCGCCGGCGCGCTATCGACTCGCCGCGCCAGACGATCGAACCACAGGTAAATCACCGGCGTGGTGAACAGGGTCAGCATCTGCGACACGATCATGCCGCCGACGATGGTCACGCCCAGCGGGTGGCGCAGTTCCGAACCCACGCCGGTGCCGAGCATCAACGGCAGCGCGCCGAACAGCGCCGCCAGCGTGGTCATCAGGATCGGCCGGAAGCGCAACAGGCAGGCCTGGTAGATTGCCTCGCGCGGCGGCTTGCCTTCGTTGCGCTCGGCGTCGAGCGCGAAGTCGACCATCATGATCGCGTTTTTCTTGACGATGCCGATCAGCAGGATGATGCCGATGATCGCGACGATGGACAGATCCTCGCCGGCGATCATCAGCGCGAGCAGCGCGCCGACGCCGGCCGACGGCAGCGTGGACAGAATCGTGATCGGGTGGATGTAGCTTTCGTACAGGACGCCGAGCACGATGTACATGGCCGCGATCGCGGCGAGGATCAGCAACACCTCGTTCGTCAGCGAAGCCTGGAACGCGGCGGCCGCGCCCTGGAACGCGGTCGTTATGCTGGCGGGCATGCCGAGATTTTTTTCCGTCTGCCGGATCGCATCGACCGCCGCGCCCAGGGATGCGCCCGGGGCGAGGTTGAACGACACCGTCGTCGCCGGAAACTGGCCGAGGTGATTGATCAGCAGCGGTGCGCTGCGCTCGCTCAGCCTGGCAACGGCCGACAGCGGCACGAGTCCGCTCGACGCCGGCGCCTGATTGGCCGACACCGTCGCGCTGCTCGCACCCTGCGGCGCGCCGCCGGTGGCCGATTGCGCGCCGCCCGGCGAATTCACCGAGCCCTGCGGCGTCTGCGCCACGTTGTTGGCATTGCTCAGCGCGGGCAGATAGATGTTCGCCAGCGCATCCGGTCCCTGCTTGAATTCCGGCATCAGATCGAGCACGACGCGATACTGGTTCGCCTCGGTGAAGATGGTCGAAATCATGCGTTGGCCGAACGCGTCGTACAGCAGGTTGTCGATGGCCGCCGCGGTGATGCCGAGTCGTCCGGCGCTGTCGCGGTCGATATCCAGGTATGCCTGCAGCCCCTGCGCTTGCAGGTCGCTGGCAACATCCGCAAGCTGCGGTTGCCGGTTCAGTGCATCCACGAGTTTCGGCACCCAGGTTTCCAGCGCCTTCAGATCGGTGGATTCGAGCGTGAACTGGAACTGCGTGCGGCTGACGCGATCCTCGATGGTCAGGTCCTGCACCGGCTGCAGGTACAGCGCGATCTGCGGCAGTTTCGCGGTGGCGGCATTGATGCGCCGGATAACGGTCTGCACGTCGTCGCGCGTGCCGTGCGGCTTGAGGTTGATCAGGAAGCGTCCGCTGTTGAGCGTGGTGTTGGCGCCGTCCACGCCGATGAACGAAGACAGCGAGGCCACCGCCGGATCCTTGAGGATCACCGCGGCGAGCGCTTGCTGGCGCTGGCTCATCGCCGCGAACGACACCGATTGCGGCGCCGCCGAGATGCCCTGGATCAAGCCGGTATCCTGGGTCGGAAAGAATCCCTTCGGAATCACGATGTATAAAAGTATGGTCAGGACCAGAGTACCGACGGCGACGGCCAGGGTCGCGGGCTGGCGGTCCAGCACCCAGGTCAGCCAGCGCCCGTACAACGCGATCAGGCGGTCGATGAATTCGTGGCTGCGCCGCGCGAACGCGCTTTCCTCTTCCGGCTTGTGATGCTTGAGGATCTTTGCGCACAGCATGGGCACGAGGGTGAGCGAGACCACCGCCGAGATCAGGATCGTCACCGCCAGCGTGATCGCGAATTCGCGGAACAGGCGGCCGACGACGTCGCCCATGAACAGCAGCGGGATGAGCACGGCGATCAGCGAGATCGTCAGCGAGATGATGGTGAAGCCGATCTGCTTGCTGCCCTTCAGCGCCGCTTCGAGCGGCGTGTCGCCTTCCTCGAGGTAGCGTGAGATGTTCTCTATCATGACGATGGCGTCGTCGACAACGAAGCCGGTGGAAATCGTCAGCGCCATCATCGACAGGTTGTCGAGCGAGAATCCGGCCAGGTACATCACCGCGAACGTGCCGACGATGGACAGCGGCACCGAGAAACTCGGGATGATGGTCGCCGGCAGGTTGCGCAGGAACACGAAGATCACCATCACCACCAGCGCGACGGCGAGCAGCAACTCGAATTGCACGTCGGCGACCGAGGCGCGCACGGTCACGGTACGGTCGGTGAGCACGCTCACGTCCACGCCCGCCGGCAGCGTGGCCGTGAGCGACGGCAGCAGCGCCTTGACGCGGTCGACCACCCCGATCACGTTCGCGCCGGGCTGGCGCTGGATGTTCATGATGATGGCGGGCTTCAAGTCCTTCCACGCCGCGAGGCGATCGTTCTCGGCGCCATCGACGATATTGGCGACGTCGCGCAGGCGCACCGGCGCGCCGTTGCGGTAGGCGATGACGAGGTCGCGGTAGGCAGCCGCGGACTTGAGCTGGTCGTTCGCGTCGATCGTGTAGGACTGCGTCGGACCGTCGAAGCTGCCCTTGGCGCCATTGACGTTGGCGTTGCCGATCGCGCTGCGCAGGTCTTCCAGGCTCAATCCATACGCCGACAGCGCGGTCGGATTGGCCTGCACGCGCACTGCCGGGCGCTGGCCGCCGGACAAGGTGACCAGACCCACGCCGTCGATCTGCGAAATCTTCTGCGCCAGGCGCGTGTCGGCCAGGTCCTGCACCTGGGTCAGCGGCAGCGTGGTCGACATCAACGCCAGCGTCAGCACCGGCGCGTCGGCCGGATTGACCTTGCTGTAGATCGGCGGCGTCGGCAGGTCCGCGGGCAGGAACGTGCCGGCGCCGTTGATCGCGGCCTGCACTTCCTGCTCGGCGATGTCGAGCGACAGGTCGAGGCTGAACTGCAAGGTCAGCACCGAGGCGCCCGCCGAACTCGTCGAGGACATCTGGTTCAATCCCGGCATCTGGCCCAGTGTCCGCTCCAGCGGAGCGGTGACCGACGACACCATGACGTCCGCGCTCGCGCCCGGATACAGCGTGGTGATCTGGATCGTCGGGTAGTCGACCTCGGGCAACGCCGACACCGGCAGATAGCGGTAGGCGAGGATGCCCACGAGCAGGATCGCCGCCATCAGCAGCGATGTCGCCACCGGACGCAGGATGAACAGGCGTGACGGGTTCATGCGCTGCTACCCCCTCTCCCGCTGGCGGGAGAGGGTCGGGGTGAGGGTGGTTCGGCCAAAAAATGTAATCGCCAACATTTCGTGCCACCCTCACCCGGCGCGCTGTGCGCGCCGACCTCTCCCGCCAGCGGGAGAGGTGTTGGGTTTCGGCGGCGCATCGCCGGGCAACTCGACGCGACTGCCATCGCGCAGGTTGTCGGCGCCGTCGGTGACGACGATGTCGCCCGGCTTCAAGCCATCGGTGACGGCGACGTCCTGGCCCTGGCTCGCGCCGGTCTTGACCGCGCGCTGCGTGACCGTGCGGTCGGCATTGACCACGAACACGTACATGCCGTCGCCTCCGCGCTGCAGCGCCGCGCTCGGGATGATGGTCGCGCCGGTCAGCGTGGTCAGATGCACGCGCACGTTGACGAACTGGTTCGGGAACAGGCTTTCGTCCGCGTTGGCGAATTCGGCCTTGGCCTTGACCGTGCCGGTCGCGGTGTCGATCTGGTTGTCCAGGCTGGCGAGCGTGCCGCTCGCCAGTTGCGTGGTCTTGTCGCGACTGAGCGCGTCGACTTTCAGGCTGGCGTCGTTCATGTGCTTGAGCAGTTCCGGCAGGCTGTCTTCCGGAATCGTGAACAACACGTCGATCGGTTTCAGCTGGGTGACGGTGACGAGCGTGTCGCTGGTCGTGATCGTGTTGCCGGGATCGACCGCGCGCAGGCCGACGCGGCCGTCGATGGGCGCGACGATGCGCGCGTAGCCGAGATTGAGTTGCGCGGTGTCGATCTGGCCCTGGTCCGATTTGAGCGTGCCTTCGTACTGCGCGACCAGCGCCTTTTGCGTCGCCAGCGTCTGCTCCGGAATCAGTCCCTGCGGCGCCACGTCCTGGTAACGCTTGAGGTCCGCGCGCGCGTTCGCGAGCAGGGCCGCATCGCGCGCGCGCGTGCCCTGTGCCTGCAGCAGCGCCGCCTC
>DATJIL010000153.1:0-22777 GCA_035493385.1 Rudaea sp. | reverse complement strand
CGCCCTGCGCATCGCATCAAAGCAGGCGCGCGACGAAGGCTGGCTGGCCGAGCACATGCTGATCGTCGGCATCCAGAATCCGAGGGGCGAGACGCATTACGTCGCCGCCGCGTTTCCGTCGGCCTGCGGCAAGACCAACCTCGCCATGCTGATTCCGCCGGAAAGCTATCGCAAGGCGGGCTGGAAGGTCTGGACGGTCGGCGACGACATCTGCTGGATGACGCCGGGAGCCGATGGCCGCCTGTGGGCGATCAATCCCGAAGCGGGGTTCTTCGGCGTCGCGCCGGGCACCAGTGCGAAGACTAATCCGAACGCGCTGGCCATGCTCAACCACGACACGATCTTCACCAACGTCGCCGTCACCGCCGATGGCGAGCCGTGGTGGGAAGGTTTGCCCGAAGGCGTGCCGGTCAAGGATTGGCAGGGCCGCGACTATGTCCCCGCGAACGGGCCGGCCGCACATCCGAATTCGCGCTTCACCGTGTCCGCGCGGCAGTGCCCGAGCTGGTCGCCACATGCGGAAGACGCGCAGGGCGTGCCGATTTCCGCCATCGTTTTCGGCGGCCGTCGCGAGCACCTGGTGCCGCTGGTGTTCGAGGCGCGCGACTGGACGCACGGCGTGCTGGTCGGCGCGGCGATGGGCTCGGAAACCACTGCCGCCGCGACCGGCGCGGTTGGCGTGCTGCGTCGCGATTCGATGGCGATGAAGCCGTTCTGCGGCTACAACTTCGCCGACTATTTCGCGCACTGGCTGAGCTTGGACAAGCCCGGCGCGAAGCTGCCGAAGATCTTCCACGTCAACTGGTTCCGCAAGGGCTCGGACGGCAAATTCCTGTGGCCGGGCTTCGGCGACAACATGCGCGTGCTGGAATGGATCCTCGGCCGCAGCAATGGCAGCGAAGGCGCGGAAGAAACCCCGATCGGCAACATCCCGCGCGCGCAGGACCTGAATCTCGACGGCCTGGACCTTGCGCACGCCAAGCTCGAAGCGCTGCTGCATGTCGACACGGAAGGCTGGAGTGCCGAGTACGAGAGCATCGGCGAATACCTCGCCTCGTACGGCGCGCGCATGCCGCGCAAGCTGCTGGATGAACATCAGCGGATTTCCACGCAGTTGACCGGCGAGGAAATGGAAGCGGTCGGAACGCCGTGAAAAACGCTTCTTCCGCCGATGGCAGCGGGAGAAGCGCTTAAACCCGGCACGCCGCCGCCGCATCCAAGCTCACGTATGGATGGCCTTGCCTTGACTGCCGATGTGCCGATTGCCGAACTGCCAGCCCGCGACGCGGATGCGGCGCTGGTGCGCCGTGCCGTCGGCGGCGAGGCGACGGCCTTCGAGCAACTCTACCGCCGCCATGCCGGGCGCGTGCATGGTGCGATCCTGCGCCTGGTCGGCATGGACCGCGCGCGGGCCGAGGAATTGACCCAGGATGCCTTCGTGCAGGCCTGGCGCAAGCTCGGCAGTTTTCGCCATGAAAGCGCGTTCTCGACCTGGATGCACCGGCTCGGCGTGAATACCGCGCTGATGGATTTGCGCATACGCCGCGAGGAAGACGCGACAGACAGCGATGAATTGCTGGCTGCGGCCGGCGGCGAGGTGCCGTTCTGCGCGGCCGAGCGTGGCGATCTGGAACGCGCGGTGGCGGCATTGCCGACACGGGCGCGCGCGGTGCTGGTTTTGCACGACGTCGAGGGTTTCAAGCACGAGGAAATTTCGGCCGAACTCGGCATGGCCGTGGGTTCGTCCAAGGCACAGTTGCATCGCGCGCGCGGATTGTTGCGCCGCGCACTCGCGGATCGCTGAAAGCGAAATCCGCGAAAAAAAGAGTGAGGAGATAAACCATGAACCATGAATTCCAATGGCGCAGCGAAATGCGCAAACTTGCTGGAGATGCACAACCGCAGCGCGACCTGTGGCCGCAGATCGCCGCGCGCATCGCCGTGCGTCCGGCAACTTCGCGCTGGCGCATGGGATTGGGCCTGGCGGCGACAGTGCTCGTGGCCGCCGGCGTCGTCGCGCTCGCGTGGCGCACGCAATCCGCAAACACGATTCCGATTGCCGCGACGGCGCCGGCTTACGACGCGACGAGCATGGCCGCGGACAACGCGCCGCTGGCCTGGGCCGTGCCCGCCGACCCAGCGTTCGCCGCCGCCTCGCGCGATCTGGACAGCGCCAGTGTGCAACTGCAGCAGGCGTTGGAACAACAACCGCAGGCCGTATTCCTGGTCGGCCTGCTCAACCGCACCAATGCCCAGCGCATGCGCCTGCTGCGGCAGGCGCCGAGCGTCTGACGAACCGACGAAGGACAGATCATGAAAAAGAACATTCTCCACATTGCAACATTGTGTGCATCGCTGGCCGGCACCGGGTCCGCGTTGGCCGCATCACCGGCCGCGGCCTACACCGACGTTTCCGCGGGCGCATCGTCCCAGCCGCTGGCTTCGACCTGGCCCGTCGCCGCGGATGGTCGCATCGAAATCGGCAACGTGCGCGGCAGGGTGACGGTGACGGGCTGGGACCAACCGCAGGTGAAGCTGGAAGGCAGTCTTGGCGCCGGATCGACCCTCGCCGTTTCCGGCGGTGTCGATCGCCTGAGCCTGCGCGTGAAAAGCGCCGAATCGGGTTTGTTCGGTTCGAACGGTCCCAGGCACGACAGCGTGCTGATCCTGCACGTGCCGCGTAACGCCTCGCTTGAAGTGAACGTGGTCAGCGCCGACGCCAGCGTGGCGGAGATGGCCGGGAAATCGCTCAAGGTCGGCAGCGTCAGCGGTGATCTTGACCTGTCCAGCGCGGCGCCGGAAATCGATGTCGACAGCGTCAGTGGTGACGTGACAGTGGTTGCGCCGAGCCCGAATCCGGCCGCGCGTGCGCATGTGCAGACGGTCAGTGGCGAAATCCGTGCCAAGGGTCTGGCGGGTCGGATCAAGCTGGAAACCGTGTCCGGCGGCGTGGATTGCGCCTGCGGGGCGGTGCGCGAGTTGAATACCGGCAGCGTTTCCGGCGATGCCGACATCGACGTCGCGCCCGCGGCATCCGCGCGCCTGCACCTGGAATCGATGAGCGGATCGATTCGCCTGCAACTGCCGGCGGCGTTGTCAGCACGCATCGACGCGGCGACCTTCAGCGGCAGCATCCACAGCGATTTCGGCGCCGTGCAGGAAAAGGAGTACGGCCCCGGCAGCAGCCTGAAGGCGCAGATCGGCGCTGGCGACGCCGACATAAACGTGCAGGCGTTCAGTGGCGACATCCAGATTCGCCGCCACTAGAACAGTGTCTGCAACTCGGTCAGGTACGGCGCGTAGCGCTTCCAGCGATCGATCGAGGTGGGGTAGACCGGCTGCCGCGCTTGCCAGACGCTGGCAGTCGTGATCACGCCGGACTCCGCGGTCGTCGTGTCGCCTTCCGATCCGAGCTCCAGGAATTCGGCGACACGTGCCAGTTCGCGCGCCGTGTCCGTCGCGAGCAACTCGTAGTCGAGTTCGAACACGGGTAGTGCAAGATGCCGGCGCCAATGCGCCATCAGGCGCTCGTGGCCGCGCGCGAATTCGGCGATGTGCGAGAAGTCGTAGCTGAAATCTAGATCGGCGTGGGCGAAATGCTGCAACCAGAGCGAGAGCGCGGTATCGCGCATGCCGCGTCGGCAGTGGATGATCCTTGCGCGAGGGAACAATGCGGCGATGAAATCCAGGTCGCGGAAATTCAGCGGATTCTTGTCGATGTAGTAGCGCGCGGGCGCATCGTCGCGGCGCATTTGCTCGGCAACGAGTCCGGCAACGGTCGCCAATGCCGCGCGGTCGGCCAGCCGGTTGTGTTCCGCCAGTCGCGCGCGCATGTGGCTGATCCAATGCAGTTCACCACGCACGCGCACCTGCACATGGCGTGCCAGCAGTTCCGCGATCAGCGTCGTGCCGGTACGCGGCAGGCCAATGACGAAGACCGGGTTGAAATCCGCGCTGGCGTCGGTGCGGGATGCTGCCGGAATGGCAGGCGCGGCGATTGCTGTATCGACGAATCGGCGCCAATGGCCCGGATTCCACCCTGATCGTGCGGCGGCGCGCGCATTGGCCCAGCGCAAAACCACGGCCGCTTCGGCGTAGTCGCCGATATCGTCCAACACTTTGCCGTGCGCGAAGCCGACGGGAATGCGCGTGTCTGCATCCGGCGCGGCATCCTGCCAGGCTTTGCAGATGCGCCGCGCATCGACGCCATCGGCGGTGTCGAAGCGCTGGCAATACGCCAGTCGCAACCAGCTCGCGCCATCCCCGGGATTGCGTTCGAGCGCCTGCCGCAAGTAACCGCGCGCGCCGTCGAATGCGCCCGTGGCGAGCGCGAATTCGCCGGCAAGTGCGGCGAGCTGGGCATTGTCCGGGTGTCGCTGCAATGCCGATTGAGCGAGCGCGAATGCCTGCGCGTGGGCGCCGCATTCACGCAGAAAAATCAGATCCGCGACACAGGTTTCGATGGCGGCCTCGCCGCGTGCGTGCCATGCCGATACGATCGCCTTGGCCGCCGTATCGAGCCGTCCGCGTTCGCGCAGCATGTACGCGAGCGACAAGGCTGCGTCGCGATGCGCAGGTTCGATGGCGAGTACATGGCGCAGTTCGCGCTCGGCTTCATGCGGATTCCCGCTTAGGCGCAATGCATTGCCATGCCAGTAGCGCAATTCAACGGCTTGCGGGAATCGCCCGAGCGCAGCGTCGAGCAGGCTGGCGGCGCCGTCGGCAAACCCGGCAGCGAGCAATCGCGTGGCGATGTCCTGCCACGTGGCCGCATCCGCATCGGCCTCCCGGAGGTTCTCCGCCAACGCGTGCCGGGCAGCGTCCGCAGAGGTGCGCGCGGCCGTGGCACGGAATTCTTCAAGCCAGGCCGGATTCGTTGTGACCGGGGTCGCCATGCACGCATTATCGGCGAGCGGATCGATGCCCGCACCTGCCACCGCAGAGCGGGGCAGGGCGTTGCGTTAGACTACGCGGCCATGTCAATGTTGGTCCGATACCAATGCATTCGCGTCTGCAGGGTCTGACGCCGGCGGCGGCACAATCCATTATTGCGACGGCGCAGGCGCTTGAGGCCGGCCGCCCGGATGCTGCCGCGCGCACCCTGGCCGCTGCGCTGGCCAGCCATCCGGATCATCCCGAAGCGTTGCGCCTGGAAGCCGGGATTTTCAGTTTGCGCGGGCAGCACGCGCAGGCCGTAAGCGCGATGCAGCGTGCGCTCGCGCAGCGGCCGGACGACGCGCTGTACCACAACACGCTCGGCAGCGTGCTCGCCGACGCGGGTGAATTCGATGCGGCGATTGTCGCGCTGCGTCAGGCCTGCGCGTTGCAGCCGAACCTTGCCGCTGCGTGGTACAACCTCGGCATCGTGCAGGTCCGGTGCGTCCGCTATGCCGAGGCGGCCACGGCCTTGCGTCGCGCCGTAGCGCTCGATCCGCACCACGCCGCCGCGCGCGCGCAACTGGCCGATGCGCTCAAGGTCGCGGGGCAAATCGATGCGGCGGTGGCCGACTACCGTCGCGTGCTTGCGCAGCAGCCTTGGGCCGGCATGGCGTGGTGGGGCCTGGCGAACATCAAGACCGTGCCATTGGCGGCGGCGGATGTCGATGCGCTGCACGCGGCATTGCGTGACTCGCGCGCGGGCGATGACGACCGCATCGCGATGGGTTTTGCGCTGGCGCGCGCGCTGGACGACCAGGGCCGCTACGCCGAATCGCTGGGCGCACTCGCACAGGCCAACGCGATCGCGCGACGACGCAGGAAGTGGGATGCCGGCGCATTCGATGCGCAGGTCGCCGGACTGCGCGACGTGTTCGAGTCCGTTCGCGGGGCGGACGATTCCGCATTGGGCAACGAGGTGATATTCGTCGTTGGCCTGCCGCGCTCTGGCACGACGCTGGTCGAACAAATCCTCGCCTCGCATTCGCAAGTCGAAGGCGCAGGCGAGCTGCCGGACCTGACGCTGAGCCTCAACGAAGAAGGGCGGCGCCGCGGCGCCGCGTATCCGCAATGGGTGCGCGCGCTCACGCCTGCGGATTGGTCGCGACTGGGCCGGCGCTACCTGGACCGCACCGCCTACTGGCGCGAACGCAAGCCGCGCTTCGTCGACAAGCTGCCGAACAACTGGATCATGGCTGGCGCGATTCGCGCGATGCTGCCGGGCGCACGCATCGTCGTGTGCCGGCGCGATCCGCTGGAAACCTGTTTTTCCTGCTATCGCCAGCATTTCGCCGGCAACGACTGGACGCGCGACTTCGCCGACCTGGCCGCCTACTGGCGCACGTTCGATCGCAGCATGCAGCATTGGCAGGCGCTGCAAGCGCAGCACGCGCATGTGCACGACCACGCAGCCCTGGTCGCCGATCCGGAAGCGCGCATCCGCGCGTTGCTGGATTTTTGCGGGTTGCCGTTCGAGGAGGCCTGCCTGCGTTTCCACGAAACCACGCGCGAAGTGCGATCGCCCAGCGCGGCGCAGGTGCGCCAGCCGCTGCGCACCGATACCGCCCGCGCTCCGGATTACGGCGGATTGCTCGATCCCTTGCGCAGAGCGCTCGGATTGCCCAAATTCGCGGATACCGCCCATGCCCGCTGAAACACAGGCGCTGGACGAACTGCGCGCCGCGGTCCTGCGCGGCGACTGGAGCGGGGCCGCACGCGCGGCCACCGCTGGCCTGGCCGAACATGCGGAGTCGCTGGAATTGCGCCGTGCGCTGGCTGGCATCCATCGCCAGAACGGACGCATGGCCGATGCCGAGGCGTTGCTGCACGAAGTGCTGGCGCGTGAGCCCGGCGATTTCGCGGCGGCGTTCAACCTGGCCGAAATGCTGATCGAAACCGGTCGCGGCGCGGCCGCGGCCACAGCCCTGCACCGTTGCCTTGCGAGGGGTTCGCCCGACGCGGAACTTGCGATCCGTGCCATCGAGTTGCTCGACGAGGCCGGGCGCAAGCGGGCCGCGGCAGGCATTGTGCAAACCGCGCTCGCTGCACATCCCGCCGATGCGCGCCTGCACGCTTACGCGGGCATGCTCGAGCTGCAACTCGGCGAGTTCGCGCGTGCGCGCGAGCATTACCTGTACGCGATGGCGCACGATGCGCGCGCCTGCGAGTGGAACGTGCCGGACGGGCTTTCCGGCGCGCAGCGCTACGTGGATGCGAGCCATGCGGATTTCGCCATTTTCCGCGCATGCCTGGCGCGCGCGGACCTTTCCACGAAGGCGCGGTCGTCGTTGCTGTTTGCCGTCGGCAAGGCGCACGACGACATCGGCGATTACGCGCAAGCGGCGGATTTCTTTCGCCAGGCCAACGCGCTCGCGCATGCGCAGACGGCCTGGTCGCGCAAGAACTGGCGGCGCGCGGTCGAATCGCGGCTCGCCGCGAAACCGTTCGCGCAACGCCTGGATGCGCCGGCGGATTTCGTCCCTGTGTTCATTGTCGGCATGCCGCGTTCCGGCACGACCCTGGCGGCGGAACAGTTGGCGCGCTTTGGCGCGGTGCGCAATCGCGGCGAATTGCCATGGCTGGCGAAACTCGCGCAACTGCCCGTGCTCGCGGGCAATCCGGCACGTGCGGTGCTTGCCCAGTGTGCCGCCATCTATGCGGCGCAACTGCGCCAGGACGATTCGGGCGATGCGAGCATCTTCATCGACAAGCAGCCGCTGAATTTCCGCTATGTCGACCTGATCATGGCGCTATGGCCGAATGCGCGCATCGTGCACTGCACGCGCGGCGCGCGCGACACGGCGCTGTCGCTGTGGGCGCAATCCTTCCACGAGGACGTGCAGGGCTATTGCTTCGATTTCGGCGACATTGCGCTGGTGATGCGCGATTGCGAACGCCTGATGGCGCATTGGCGCGAGCGCTACCCGCAGGCCATCCGCGAATTGCGTTACGAGGAGTTGGCGGCCGATCCCGGGCGCAGCATCGGCGACCTCGCCGCCTGGCTCGGCTTGCCGAACGATCCGATGCCGTGCACCGATGCCGTGCCGGAAGCGATCGGCACAGCGAGCCTGTGGCAGGCGCGCCAGCCCGTCTACAGGAGTTCAATCGGGCGCTGGCGCCATTACGTGCCCTACGTGCCGGAACTGGAAAAGTTCGCCGGGGAATGAGCCGCTCAAGCCGGATCGGTGGAATAACCCCAATGTTCCAGCATCGGTTTTAGAATCGGCAGCGCGGGTTCGAAGTATTTTCGATACGCTTGCCAGCGGCCCAGCCCTTTCGTGTTCACCGGTTCGATCACCTGGCTGTAGCTCGGCGTCGCGATGTAGCCCTTTTCGCGTGCGCGCTGGTCGAAACGCAGCATCGGCGTGGCGTCGGCCAGATCGAGGAAATCGGCAACGCGCCGTGTCTGCGTCGCGGTGTCCGCGACGAGGTCCTCGTAGCGCGAGACGAGGGCGTCCGGCTTGATCACGGCTGCGTGCTGCAGCCAGGTCTGCATCGCCTGCACGTAAGCCGCCGCCAGCCGCTCGAGATTCTCGCAGGCCGCCCCGAGTACGCTGGAACGGAAATTCTGCATGTAGCAGGACAAGACGACATCGCAGGGATGGCGCACGCACAGGATGATCTTCGCGGCCGGGAAAAGGCGGTGGATCATCGGCAGCCACAGCATGTTCAGTGGATTCTTGTCGACGAGCCGCACGTCCGCACGGCGCTGGATGCGTTCTGCCGTCAGCAGGAAATATTTCTTGCGCAGTTCATCGCAGTCGTATTGGCGCAGTACGGAAAGGTCGTCCAGGATGCGCGGATCGTGCGATCGCAGTTTTCCGGCGAGGCGTTCGAAGAAAGGCGTCTCGTCCATCGACTGCAGTTGCGGGTGCGCATCGAGCATCTGCTCGAGCAGCGTGGTACCGGAACGCGGGAAGCCGACGACGAATATCGGCGAATCGCTCGAATCCGGCGCCCGATAGCTCGGCCAGGTCGCGAATTCCTCGGGCGTTAGCTGGCGCACGGCGCCCGGCAACGGCAAGGCGGCGGGCGTGAAGAATTCCGGCGTTGAATGCTTCAATTCCGCGACATGGCGCGCGTGCGCTTCGCCCAGGGCCTGCATCGCGGCCGCTGGGTCGTGCAACTTGTCGCAGACGTTCCCCAACTCGTAGTAGTAGGCGTAATCGTTGGCGTGCAGGGGGCCGGCTTGTTCAAGCAGCGACCGCGCCAATGCCGCGTCGTTGCCGCGCAAGGCGAGTAGCGCGCGCACATGCGCGATCTGCCGGCGCACGTGATCGGCCAGATCCATCGCGTCGAGCGGCTGCAACAGCGCGGCGGCCTCGGTCAGCAGGTTGTGGCGTTCATGGACCCTGGCCAGCAGGATGCGGGCATCGGCACGTGGCGGGCTGCGTGCCAGCAGCTCCTGCAGGACCGCTTGCGAAGCCGGCGCATCGGACAGCAGCAACAACAGGCGCGCCAGCTCCATCTGCAGATGTTCTTCTTCCAGCGGCAGCCATGTGCGCCACGGTTTGATCAGGTCTTCGCAACCGCGGAAGTCCTGCGCCAGGGCACAGGCATTGGCGGCGAGAATGCGCGGTCGCGGGGCTTCGCGATCGAGTTCGAACGCGTCAAGCAGCATGTCGCGGGCGGCAAGATATTCCTTGCGCCCCAGCAACAGCAGTCCGACCTGGATGCGTGGTTCGGGGTCGTGTGGATCCAGGCCCATGGCCTTGCGCCACGCCGCCTCGGCTTCGTCGTTGCGGCCGGTTTCATTGAGGATCGTGGCGTAGTTGTTCCAGTGCATGGCCTCGCCGGGCTGCACTTGCGTCAAGTGGTGGAACGCCGCGATCGCGTCGTCGCTGCGACGTTGCGCGTGCAGGCTCATCGCCAGCGCGAGCAGTGCATCGATGTGCGTGGGCGCCTGCGCGAGCACGTCGCGGCTGAGGCGTTCGGCTTCGACCGGATTGCCGCCGCGCAGCGCGGCGACGATGTCCCCGAAAATGGCTGATTCGTTCATCGGCAAAGATCAAGAAAAAATGAGAAAAAAAAGAGCCGCGCTTGCGCGCGGCTCTCAAGTTTACGCTATTGCGAGACGATCAGAACTTCACGGTCACGCGGGCGAAGTAGTAGCGGCCCAGCATGTCGAAGTTGCCCGGATCGGTGTTCGCGTTGAGCGTGTTGTTGGCCCACAGATACGGCGGCTGAATGTCGCCCACGTTGTCGATGCCAACGTCCACGCGCGTGTTGATCGGCTCGATGTTGTAGCCGACCTGCACGTCGTTGTAGGTGCGGGCACCGTAATGCAGGATGACATTGTGCAGCGAGCAATCCTTGCCGAACTGCGAGTAGTAGCACTGGCCGGCCGGGAAGCTGTCCTGATCCGCCCTGCCCGAGCCGTTGCGGAACTTGCCGATGTAGCGCATGCGCCACGAGGCATCCCACGAACCCAGGTTCCAGTTCACCGAAGCCAGAGCGCGCCAGCGCGGGAACAGGCAGACGCCGCCGCCGGTTTCCGGACAGGCAGCCTGCGCGGCCGAACCGAACGGCTGCAGGTGACCGGCGTTGTGGTAGACGAGGTCGCTAAAGCCAGGATTTGGCGTCTGGTCGTACTTCGCGAGATAGGTTGCGTCGAGGCCTACGCTGAAATTGCCGAACGCAAACTGCGGCAGGCGGTACTTGACCGAGAAGTCGGCGCCCTTGACGTCGATGCGGCCGACGTTGCCGGTCGGTTCGACGATGAAGTCGATTTGCCCGGTGTTGAAGCGATGCACCAACGGGCAGTATCCCGACTGGCCGACGAAGCAGCTGTCCAGCACCTGTTGTGCGCCGACGCTGGTGATCGTGTCTTCGATCTTGACGCGCCAGAAGTCGGCACTCAGCGAGAGGCCATCCACCCAATGCGGCGAGTACACGAAGCCCCAGTTGAACGTCGCGCCCTTCTCGGCCTTGATCGGGAAGCCGGCGTAGTTCGAACCGGATGCGATGCCCTTGATCTGCAGGTTCTGGGCGACGTCCGGATCGCTGAAGCCGCCCGTCGTCGGCACGCCGGCGCAAGCCGGGTTGCTGGCATTCGGGTTCGTGCCGCCGGCGTAATCGCACGGATCGTGGCTGAGCTTCGGTGCGTCGCTGATCGGCGCGCCGAACACGTCGCTGACGGTCGGGGCACGGAACACCTTGTTGTAGTTGCCGCGCAACAGCAGGTCGTCGATCGGCTTGAACTCGACGCCGATGGCCGCGTTGTTGGTGCTGCCGAACGTGCTGTACTTGGAGTAGCGGTCGCTCAAGGTCACGTTCAGGGAGTTGACGAACGGCAGGTCCTTGAGGATCGGCAGGAACAATTCGCCGTACGCTTCCTTGACGTTGTAGCCGCCCTGCAGGTGCGAGGTGCACTGGCTGCCCAGGGTACAGTTGCCGGTGGCAGGGTTGATCGCCAGATCAGACGCGACGGTGTTGTTCTGGTATTCCTTGCGATAGCTGGCGCCGACGGCAAGCTGGGCAGTACCGGCCGGCAGGTTGAACACGCCGCCGTTGAAGTCCAGGTGATGGATGCGCTCGAGCTGCCAGGTGTTGGTCAGTGCCGGGGCCGCGATGGAAGCCAGCACGGCCGCCTGATCCGGCGTGTACGGGTTGAAGCCGTTGAACGGCACGCAACCGGCGATAGCGGTGGTCGGATCGCCCGCCACCTTGACGCAGGTCGGCACGCCATTGACGAGCATCGACGGACCCGAGGCCACGTTCAGCTTCGCCAGGTCCGGCAGTCCGAGGGTGGTCGTGACGTTCGAGATGTGGCCGAAACTGCTACCCAGTTCCCAGTTCCAGTCCTGATCGAAGATGCCGAAGTGGCCCTTCAGCCCAGCGCTGAACTGGTCGGTCACGTTGTTGGTCTTGGCCGCGCGGTTGCCGGCGGCAACCAGACGCAGGCCGGCACCCAGGCCGCCCGTGAAGGTTTGGCCGAACGGGTTGTACATGTTGTCTTTCGAGATGACCCAGCCACCGCCCGTGGTGAGCGGATCGGGTGCCAACTGGAAGCCGGACTGCGTCTTGTTATGCGTGCCTTCGAGGTACACATCGACGTTGTCGGTCAGATGGTAGGTGCCATTGATGTACAGGTTCGTGCGTTCCTGCGGCGTCATCAGCAGGTTCACCGCCGCGTAGTTGTACTTGTCGGACGGGGTGGTGGCCGTGCCGTTGCTGACGAAGCAGTGGTAGTCGGTGAACGCGTTAGCGCCACTGGTGCCCGGCGTGTGCGCCAGCGTCTTGCAGTGGTAATGATCGAACAGCGGGCCGGTGCCCGGGATGGTGAATTTTCCGTTCGGACCGGTGGACGAGCCGCCCGGGGCGACCTTGCTCGGGTCGAATTCCGGCGGGATCGCGCCGATGGCCGAGCCGCTGCCGGAAACGCCGGTGCCGCGACCGTACAAGGACTTGGCGTCATGCGAGAACTTGCGGTTCGCCTGCATCACGCTGTCCGTCTTGTTGTAGTCGATGCCGGCGATCAGGCTGCCCTTGTCGGAGGTGTGTCCGAACAGGAAGCTCACGCCCTTGCGCTGGCCATCGTCGTGGTCGGAAATACCGTAGTCGACGCTGACTTGCGCGCCCTGGTAGTTCTTCTTGAGGATGACGTTGACCACGCCGCCGATCGCCGAAGAACCGTAGACTGCCGAAGCGCCGGCCGTCAGGACTTCAACGCGTTCCACCGCCGAGATCGGAATCGCGTCGATGTCCTTGTTCAGCACGACGCGCCCGTCGATCAGGATCAGGGTGCGCTGCGAGCCGAGGCCACGCAGGCTGACCCTGGACGAACCGCTACCGCCGCCGTTGTTGACCTGCGGGTTGGTGCCGTTCATCTGGGCCGGCAGGTTCTGGACGATGTCGCCCAGCGTCAGCTTGCCGGTGCTCTGGATCGCCGCGGCGTCGATCGTGACGACCGGGTTGGCCGTTTCGATGTCCACGCGGCGGATGTTGGAGCCGGTCACCACGATGGTCTCGAGGGCCTGGCTCTTCTGGTTGGTGTTGGTGGTATTGCCGGTATCCTGGGCATTTGCGGTCAGGGTGCCGGCGGCGGCCACCGTGCCCAGCGTCAACGCCAGGCGAACCGCCGATGAAAGTTTATTTACGTCGAGTCTCATTACACTCTCCAACGTCAGGGTTGTATACAACGTTTCGGGACAAAATCCTTCCTGGAAAACAGCCAAAAAACCGCACAGCTAAGGCCTTGGCAGCGGTCGATAGTAGCAACATTTGCTTAACATGGGAATCCCCGGGCGGTTTCCCGCCCAAGGCCTTGAAAAACCTTGAAAGAGTCCCTTGGGAAGCGGGTCGGTCTCACCCGTTTTTTACGAAAATTTGCCGGTCCAGAATTCGTTGCAGGGGAGCGAGTTGGCGTTCATAACGACGCCAGGAATCGACGAAACGTTTATGCACCGGCTCGCGCACCTGGACCGCGCTCAGGGTGGAAACCGAACTGCGGTTGCGCGTGAGGTCGCCGCAACCGGGCTCCCAGGACAATCCGCAGAATTGCAGGACTTTGCGCAAGGTTTCGTCTGCGTTTGCGACCAGATCGGCATAGGCGACGTCCAGAATCCGACCGGGCATCGCCGCATGCCAATGCGCCATCGTGTCCTGGTAGACGAGGTAGTGGGAGGCGAGCGCATCGAGGTCGTAGATGTGTGCGAAGGCATCGGCGAACAGCGCGCGGAAATTCGAGAAGCACACATCCATCGGGTCGCGCACGAGATTGAGGATGCGTGCCTGTGGCAGGGCCTTGGCGATGAGGCCGGCGACCATCCAGTTGCGCGGCAACTTGTCGGTATAGAACGGTTTGCCCGCGGCCCGCCATTGCGTCTGGTCGAGATAGCGCCGGCCGAGTTCGATGAAATCCATTCGCGGCAGGCGTTCGATGACGGTATCGTCCAGCGTCCTACAATGATCCGCCGCCCAACGCAGCTGGAACGCGAAATCGTCCAGTTCGCCGACCGACTCGACCTGGGAATGGTTGCCGAGCAGGCGGTCGAGCACGGTGGTGCCCGAGCGCGGCATGCCGATGATGAAAATTGGCTGCGCGCCGGCGTGCAGCGCGTTGACCGGCCGCAGGAAGTCGGAGTTGCAGGCATGCGCCAGGTTTGCGAAGAGCTGGCGCGTGTGTTCAGGGTCATGCTTGTGCCGCGCGTACATCAGCGCATTGCCGTGGGCGAGCGCGGCCCAGGCTTCGTCGTAGCGGCCGAGGTCTTCCAATTCCTTGTAGCGCGCGAATTCGATCGACGCGTGTTCGTAGCTGCCCGGCTGGACGAGTTGCAGCGCCCTGGCCGTGCCGGCCAGGTGATTGTCCGTTGCGGTCTGCTTGCGCAGGCGCGACAGTTCCTGCCAGGCGCGACCGTAAGTCGGGTCGTGGCGTACGGTTTCGAGGAACTCGGCTTCGGCTTCGCGGATGCGACCGGCGAAGACGAGCTGGACGCCGCGCCGGAAGCGGAATTCGGGGCCGTCGGCGCCAAGTGCCTTGGCGCGATCGTATAGCGCGAGGGACTCGGCGGTCTGGTTCAGCAGATAGCGTTGTTCGGCCATCTGCACCAGAGCGGTGACCGACCGCACTGCCGCGCAGACGGGGTTATCCAGGCAATTGCGGGCGGCAACCGTCTCGCCGGAACGAATCAGCGCGGCGACGATGGCGACGATCAGTTCGGGATCGGCCGGCATCGCCTCGGCGGCCGCGCGCGCATGGTGCGCCGATTCGCGTAGGCGATCCTCCTCCCAGGCGATGTCGCCCAGCAGCAGGCGGGCGTGGACATTGTCCGAATCGCGTTGCAGCATCGATTCCAGGCTGATGCGCGCCGCGTCGAGATTGCCTTCGGACAGATAGCGCTGGGCGCGGTTCCAGTGTCGGTCGGAGGGTACGTTCATGCAGGGCGCGCGCCACGCTCAGCGCGGTGCGCCGCTAGCCGAAATCGGAGCAAGGTTACAGATCCTGATGGTATTGCACGTACGGCACGCGTGCCTGGCTCGGATCTGTCTCGTGCGCGGGGGCGGCGAGCAACGGTGGCGTGCCGCTCGACCACAGGTTCTGCGCACCGACACTGAATACGCCGCGCCAGGGTGCGCGCCAGGAAATGCCCAGATCGACGCTGGTCCAGCTCTGGCCGCTGCCGAGCGGATCGGCCGGTCCGAGGACGCGGCCGGTGACGGTGCCGCTGAAATTGCCGCTGTGGACGCCAAAACTCAGTGCCGCCTGATTGAGGGCGGGCAGCAAGGTGTTGCCGGGAAGTTCGAAGCGCAGGCGGCTCAGTGCGGCGCCGAAATCCAGACTGTTCTGATCATTCAAGCGCCAGCGCCCCTGCGCGCGGATGGCGTTGTCGCTGACATCCGCCCACTGCAGCGCCGGTATTGCCAGCGTCGGCAAAGCTTCGTTGCCGATGGTGGCGAACAAATCCCATGGTGGAGTCTGCGCGACGGCGGTGAGCGGCGCCGATTCGTGGCGCAGCCAGGCGTAGCCGTAGTCCACGCCTACGTCCAGGCGATCTGTGCTCAGGCCGGTGCCGATGCTCAGCGCGCCGGTGCTGGCGGGTACGTTGCGGTACGGGCACGACTCGTTCAAGGCGAAGGCCAGTCCCGAATCGCAACCCAGCGTCGCCGCCTCCGAGTTGAGCGGCGTCAGCGCAATGCCACGCCCGAATCTGGCCCAGGCGTTGACGCGGTTGCCCAGATGCAGGGACAGGCCGCCGCCGACGAAATGGGTGACGTCGATCAGTTGCCAGTCGGCGGCAGAGCCGATCTGCGGTGCCTGTGGCAGCACGGGCGCGCCATGGCCGCCGGCGAGCGCGACCAGTGCCAGGACGCGGCCATCGGGGGTGCCCCACAGCGGCATGCGCCAACCCGCATCGACGTGATCTTGCGAAACACCGACGGGCTGGATGACGACCGCGGAGTTGTTTCCCGGTGCGGGCACGACCGACTGCGCCAACGCCAACATGGGCGTGAGCATGGCGCTGAAGAGGGCGGCGGCAAAACGCATGATCATCCGGTCGTGTTAAGCGAAACTATGAACGTGCGGCGCGTGGCGAAGTTCCACGCTCCGCATCCAAAGGCACTTGTGCGCAGTATAGCGCAAATCACGGAAAACTAACAATTACTTTCGATAGGTACGGCTGCACCGCGGCGCTGGAAAAAATCGTTAAACTACGGCGATTGCAGTCTGGGGTCAGCTGGCCTTGTCTTCCCGCCTTTCGAACACGGTTGCCTCGCCTGCGGGCATCGCCGCGGGTGCGGGCCAGAACGTATCCTCGCTGAAATTCACCGGTACCCAGCCATCGGATCTGGAACAGGCCGAACGCCTCCAGCGCGCCCTGTTCGCGATCGCGGACCTGGCCAGCGCCGATCTTGACCTGCCCGAGGTCTACAAGGCGCTGCACGCGATCGTCGGCAGCCTCATGTATGCCGAGAATTTCTACATTGTCTTGTATGACGAAGCGCGTGACGTGTTGCGCTTTCCCTACGTCGTCGATGTCGAGGATGCCGATGGGCCCGGTCCGCTGGACGAAGTGCCGATGGCCACGCGCGCCGGCAGCCTGACGTGGCACCTGCTCAAGGACGGGCGACCCTTGCGCGGCACGGTTGCGCAAATCGACGCCCAGATCGGCAAGCCGACGGTCGACTTTGGTCCCGACTGCGTGGATTGGATGGGCGTACCGCTGCTGCGCTCGGGCAAGGTTAACGGCGGCTTGGTGGTGCAAAGCTACACCGAGAGCGCGCGCTATACCGAGCGCGATCAGGAACTGTTGACCTACGTCGCCCAGCACATCCAGACCGCGCTTGAGCGGCGCTTCGTGCATGAGGAACTCGAACGCCGCGTGGCCGAACGCACTGACGCGTTGCGCGACGCCAACCGCATGCTGCAGCAGCAGGTGCTTGAGCGCCAGCGCGGCGAGCGCCTGCAGGCGGCGTTGTTTCGCATCGCCGAGCTCGCCAACAGCAGCGAGAGCCTGGAAGAATTCTATGCCGCCGTGCACCGTGCCGTCGGCGGCCTGCTGTATGCCCGCAATTTCTACATTGCCCTGCTCAGCGAGGATGGCCAACAGCTCGTGTTTCCGTACTCCGTGGACGAGCGCGACCTCAAGCGCGAGCCGCGCAAACTCGGCACCGGCCTGACCGAATACGTGCTCAACACGCGCAGCGTGCTGCTCGCCGACAGTGCCGGTCTCGAACGCCTGTACGCGACCGGCGCGGCACAGCCGATCGGCACGCGTTCGCGCAGCTGGCTGGGCGTGCCGCTGATTTGCGGCGATCGTGCGGTCGGCGTGCTCGCCGTGCAGAGCCACTCGGAAGAGCATCGCTACACGCCGCGCGACCAGGAACTGCTCACGTTCGTTTCGTACCACATTGCGAATGCGCTCGAGCGCAAACGCAGCGCCGAATCGCTCAAGCTTGCCAACGCGGAACTCGAGCAGCGCGTGATCGAGCGTACCAGTGAACTGGCCGCGGCCAACCTCGAGCTGCGCGAGCATATCTCGGTGCGCGAGCGCATGGAGCGCCAGCTCAAGCACGAAACCCTGCACGATGCGTTGACCGGGTTGCCGAACCGCAATTTCCTCTTGCAACGCCTGACCCAGGCGCTCGCGGATTTCACGCGCGATTCGCGCCACCGTTTCGCGGTGCTGTTCCTCGATCTGGATCGCTTCAAGGTGATCAACGATTCGGTCGGTCATCTGATCGGCGACGAGTTGCTCAATGAAGTCGGCGCGCGCATCGCGGCATGCCTGGAACCGCGCGACCTCGTGGCGCGTCTGGGCGGCGATGAATTCGCGATCCTGCTCAACGATATCGAAAATGCAGACGATGCCTGCACGCTGGCGCAGCGTGTCATCGATGCGCTCAACGAGCCGATCAGATTGGGCGGCAAGGAAGTTTTCAGTTCCACCAGCATCGGCATCGCCATGGCTTCCTCGCGCTACCGCAAGGCGGAAGAGCTGCTGCGCGACGCCGACGTCGCCATGTATCGCGCCAAGGGCGAAGGCCGTCATCGTTTTGCCCTGTTCGACGAGCATCTGCACAAGGAAGCGATGCAGCTGATGGAGCTGGAAAGCGACCTGCGCCGCGCGATCGCGCGCAACGAGTTCGTGCCGTTCTTCCAGCCGGTGGTGCGCATGGCCGATCGCGCCACGCTCGGCTACGAGGCGCTGCTGCGCTGGCAGCATCCCGAGCGTGGCCTGCTGCTGCCGGCCGATTTCCTCGCCGTCGCCGAGGAAACCGGCGCGGCCGAACAGATCGACTGGCAGATGTTCGAGCGCACGTTCGAGGTTGCGGCGCCGCTGCTGACCGGTGAAGCCGGTTTCATCGCGATCAACGTGTCCGGCCGGCATTTTCGCGCGGAGACGCTCGACGAAAACCTGCTGGCACTGCTGCGACGCCATGCGATCAAGCCCGAGTGCGTGCGCATCGAGGTCACCGAACGCATGCTCATCGACAATCCGCCCGCGGCCAAACGCCTGCTCGACGCCATGCGCGCGCACGGCATCGGCGTGTCGCTGGATGATTTCGGCACCGGCTATTCGTCGCTGAGCTACCTGCACCAGTACCCGGTGCAGGCGTTGAAGATCGATCGCTCGTTCGTGGCCGAGATGGGCTCGGAAAAATCCGGCAGCACGGCGATCGTGCGCGCGATCCTGGCGCTGGCCGGCGCGCTCGGCATGCAGGCGATAGCCGAAGGCATCGAAACCGAGGCGCAACACCGCATCCTGACGCAACTGGGTTGCCAGCTCGGCCAGGGATTTCTGTACGCGCGTCCGCAACCCGCGCACGTGTGGATCGAACGCAAGAACTAATGATGCGTCGGTGCGGCGGGCGCATCCTGTCCGCTGCGGAATAGCTGCTCCAGATCCACGCGGTCGAACCGGTATTGTGTGTTGCAGAACTCGCAGGTCACCTCGGCAACGCCGTCTTCGCGCACGGCCGCCTCGGCTTCGGCACGGCCGATGGAATGCAGCATCGCAGCGACGCGTTCGCGCGAGCAACTGCAACCGAAACGCAACGACCTGGCCGCATGCAGACGCACGGTCTCTTCGTGGAACAGGCGGTACAACAAGGTTTCCGGCGCGACATCCAGCAACTCGCGCTCGCTCGCGCTGGCGAGCAGATGGCCGACGCGATTCCAGGCATCGGCGTCGTCATCGGCATGCGCGCTGCCGGGCAGGCGTTGCAGCATGAGGCCGGCGCAGCGGCCGTCGCCGCAGGCCAGCAGCACGCGCGTGGGCAGTTGCTCGGAACGCTCGAAATAGCCTTCGAAAAGCGCGGCCAAATGCGTGTTTTCAACCGGCACGAGCCCCTGATAGCGTTGTCCGCTGGCGCGGTTGTCGATGGTGATTGCCAGCAGCGGCGCCGGTGCCGTGTCGGGCAGGGTGAAATCGTCCGCGATCGCGCCGTGCCAGCGCGCCAGCCCACGCACCTGGCCGTCGCTGCCGCATTCGGCGAAGAGCAGGTTTACCGGCCCGGCATTCTTGATCTGGATCGACAACGCGCCGTCGAATTTGACGTTGCCGGTGAACAGCGCGCTCGCGGCGAGCGTGCGTCCGAGCAGATCGGCCAGCGCGGGCGGGTAATCAGCGCGTTCGCGCACGTGCTGCCAACTGTCGTCCAGGCGCACCAACACGCCACGCACGCCGGCGCGTTCGAGTTCGAAGCGATGCAGGAAATCGTTGGCGAATTCGGACATGGCCGCAGAAGATGGGGCAGACGCGCATTAAATCAATGGCGATGCCGACTATTGCACAATCGCGCGCCGACGGTCATCTTGCGCGAATCGAAAGATCACGAGTCGTACGCATGGCAACACAATCGAAACAGCGACGTGGCTTGCTGCGCCGGCTGTGGCGTTGGACCTGGCGGTTAGCATTGGCGTGGCTCGTGCTGACGTGGCTCGTCGTCGTGCTGTTGCGCTTCGTGCCGCCGCCGACTTCGGCGTTCATGCTCGAACGCCGCATCGCGGCTTGGCATGCGGGCGAAAAGGATTTCACGCTGCGCTACCACTGGGCGCCATGGCGCGACATCTCGCCGCAGTTGCCGATCGCGCTGATCGCCAGCGAAGACCAGAAATTCCCGTTTCATCACGGCTTCGACGTGCAGGCGATCCAGGATGCGCTCGACGAGGCCGACGACGGCGAACGCCTGCGTGGCGCCAGCACGATCAGCCAGCAGACCGCGAAAAACCTGTTCCTGTGGAGCGGTCGCAGTTTCGTGCGCAAGGGGCTGGAGGCGTATTTCACCGCGCTGCTGGAGATCACCTGGTCCAAGCGTCGCATCCTCGAGGTGTACATGAACATCGCCGAATTCGGCAACGGCGTCTACGGTGCCGACGCGGCGGCGCGCACGTTCTTTCGCGAAGCGCCAGCGCAACTCGACGCGTATCAATCCGCATTGCTGGCTTCGGTGCTGCCCAATCCGAAAAAACTGCATGCGGATCGTCCTTCGCCGTATGTATTGAGCCATGCGGAGTGGACACAGCGCCAGGTGCGGCAATTGGGCGGGATCGGCTATTTGCCGCGCTGAGACGCTACCGTTTCTCGTACCAGACCCGGCTGCGATTGACCACGGCGACGACGCCGAGCATCAGGGGCACTTCAATGAGAACGCCCACGACTGTCGCCAGCGCGGCGCCGGATTGAAAGCCGAACAGTGCAATGGCTGTGGCGACCGCCAACTCGAAAAAATTGCTGGCTCCGATCAAGGCGGAGGGTCCGGCCACGCAATGGGCTTCCCCGCCCAGACGATTCAGGCCGTAGGCGAGCGCTGCATTGAATACGACCTGGATGGTGATCGGTACCGCCAGCAGCGCGATGACCAACGGTTGCCGCATGATGGCCTCACCCTGGAAAGCAAACAACAGCACGAGCGTGGCCAGCAGGGCGAGCAGCGATAACGGGTGCAGTGCGCGCAGCGCGGCCTCCAGTGTGCCGGGACTTCGGCGCAAGCGGATTCTCACCGCTTGGGCGAGCGCGAGCGGCAGCACGATGTAGAGTGCCACGGACAACAACAACGTCGCCCACGGTACCGCGATCGCGGCGACCCCGAGCAGCAATGCAACGATCGGTGCGAATGCGAATACCATGATGGTGTCATTGAGCGCGACCTGGGTCAGGGTGAAGTTCGCCTCACCGTCCACCAGCTGACTCCAGACGAAGACCATCGCCGTGCACGGCGCGGCCGCAAGCAGGATCAGTCCGGCGATGTAGCTGTCGTGCTGCGGCGGCGGCAGCCATGGTGCGAACAGGTGGCGGATGAAGATCCAGCCGAGCAACGCCATCGAGAAGGGCTTTACCGCCCAGTTCACGAACAAGGTGACACCGAAGCCGCGCCAGTGTTGGCGTACCGCGCCGAGCGAACCGAAATCCACCCGCATCAGCATCGGCACGATCATCAGCCAGATCAGCACTCCGATCGGCAGGTTGATGTGCGCAATCTGCATTGCCCCCAGCGCTTGAAAGGCTTGCGGGAACAGGCGGCCGATGCCGATGCCGGCGAGAATGCACAGCCCGACCCACAGGCTCAGCCAGCGCTCGAACGCGCCCAGCGCCGGTTTGCCAGCAGCATCGGCGGGCAACTCGTGCAGCAGCGCCTGGACACGGCTTTCAATATCGTCGCGTACCGCGCGAAATTGTTCGTCGGAGAGGTGCTTCGGATCGGGCAACGCCCAGTCCTCGCGCCGCGCGGCCGGAATCCACGGGCAGGCGTCGCCGCAGCCCATCGTCACCACGACGTCGAACGGCGTGGCGCCCAGGTCCTGCAACGATTTCGAATGCTGCGTGCCCAGGTCGATGCCGCGTTCGGCCATCATTTGGACCGCGCGCGGATTGATCGTCCCCGACGGGTGCGAACCGGCCGAATGCGCTTCCACGCGCGTGCCGCCATGCGCGCGGGCAAAGGCCTCCGCCATCTGGCTGCGGTTGGAGTTCTCGACACAAACGAACAGGATGCGTTTCATCCGCCGCAGCAACCGTCGCCGGTTGCCTGCGGGCCACAGCAGGCACCCGGCGCAACGGTTTTCTGCGAACCGCAACAGGCGGCGGCCTCAGCGGGCGCGAAATACGTCGTTGCCGCACCGTGCGTGTAGAAACTCTCCCAGCGCACGCCTTGCGGGTCCTCGCTCCAGTACTTGTCCGAATGCGCGTAGCAGCAGGTCGTGCCGGTCTCGGCCAGACGCAGGGTGTCGGCGGCCCTGAGGCGCGCACCGATCTGCTCCAGTTCAGCCGGGTCCTCCGCCTGCAGGCCGAGATGGTCGACGCCGGTGGCGCGCTCGCGGCGCGAGATGGCGAAATTCACGCGTGGGTCGTCGAGCATCCATTTGGCGTAGTCGTCCTTGCGCACATTCGGCTTGGCACCGAACAGTTGCACATAGAAACCGATGCTCTCCTCGAGGTTGCGCACGTTGACGTGGACATGGAAGCGTTTCATGTACGGGTTCTCCTTTTGGGCTTGATCGGCGCCGGGGCGCAGGCAGGATCGATGCAGCACGGTTCGCCCGCGCAGCAGTTTTCGGTGAGATGGACGAGCAGGGCGTTCATGCGCGCGTAATCGGCTCGGCACCAGACATTGCGGCCCTCGCGGCGATCGTTCACGAGGCCGGCGTGGCGCAGCACATTCAGGTGATTGCTCAGCGTGGCTGCGGCGTGTCGCGTTCGGGATTGCAGCGTGCCCACGGTAAGGCCGTCGGCGCCGGCCTGCACAAGCAGGCGGAAGATCTCCAGGCGTCGCGCGTGCGCCAACGCCCGCAGACTTGCGATTGCATCTGACGATTTCATGGTTCCGGAATTATGGAAATAAATGACTGCTTGTCAAGAACTCCGGCGCACGGATGGCTTCGCCGGCAGGCCGCTTTCGG
>DATJIL010000152.1:0-4225 GCA_035493385.1 Rudaea sp. | reverse complement strand
CTCGCGCATGGGCTGGTCGAGCAGCAGCGCATCAAGCGCGAGCTGGAACTCGCGCGGCGCATGCAGAAATCCATGCTGCCCAAACGCCGCCGCGGCGATTTCCCGATCCGTGGCGTCAACCTGCCGGCGCACGAGATCTCCGGCGATTTCTACGATTTCTTCGACCTGCCCGACGGACGCCTCGCGTTCGTCGTCGGCGATGTCTCGGGCAAGGGGCTGGACGCGGCCTTCCTGATGGTGCGCGTCGCCAGCATGTTGCGCTGGGTCGGCGCGCAGGCGCCGGCGCCCGGCGCGTGGCTGGCGCAGGTCAACGCGGAGTTGTGCCGCACCCTGCAGGACGGCCGCTTCGTCTGCGCCGCGGTCGGCCAGTACGACCGCGCCAGCGGCAAGGTGCGCCTGGCCAGCGCGGGTTTTCCGCCGGCGCTGCTGCACGATGGAAGCAACTTTGAGGAACTTGCCGCCGACGGCCCGCCGCTCGGCATCCTCGCCGAGGCTGATTACGGCGAACGCGAATTCGCACTCGGCCAGCGCGCGCTTTACCTTTTTTCCGACGGCGCCACCGACGTGCGTACCGGTGCCACGGAGCGTCTGGGCGAAGCCGGCCTGCGCGGCCTGATCGCGCGCCACGCGGTGCTCGCGCCGGAACCGCGCCTGCGCGCGGTCATCGGCGATCTGAAGCGCCTGCACCTGGTCGACGACACCACGCTGCTGCTGTTACAGGAGCCCTGCGGCACGCAGGCGCATACCCTGCTCGATCTGGAATTTCCCGCGCAGGCGGCGCAGATGCGCGGCGTGCGCGCGGCCCTGCGTCACGCGCTCGATGCGCAAGGCATCGCGCCGGAGCTGCGCGACCAGCTCGTCCTCGCCGTGGACGAGGCCTGCACGAACGTCATCCGCCATGCCTACGGCGGCGAGTGCACGCGCCGCATCGTGCTGCACGTCGCCCGCGAGCACGATATGCTCGCCTTCGAGTTGCGCGACCAGGCGCCGGCCGTCGATCCGGCCTGCCTGAAACCGCGCGACCTGTCCGAATGCAAACCTGGCGGACTCGGCCTGCCGTTCATCGCCGCGACGATGGACGACTGGAAACTGGAACCGGCGGCGGACGGGCAGGGCAACATCCTGCGCATGCACAAGCGCATCGACATGGGGGATAGGGAATGAACGAGACGGAAAACGCCTGCGTCAGCGAGGATCTCGGCGGCTACGCGCTCGTGCGCGTGCGCGGCGAGGTCGATCTTTCGTGGTCGCAGCAGGTGCGCGACGCGATCCTCGTTGCGCTGGGCGGCGGCGTCGGCGTTGGCGTCGATTTGGCGCAAGTGACCTACATCGATTCCTCGGGCATCGCGGCGCTGGTCGAGGGCTTCCAGCGCGCACGCAGCACGAGCCGGCGCTTCGGCCTGATTGCCGCGAGCCGGCAGGTCATGGCCGTGTTGCAACTGGCGCGGCTGGACAAGGTGTTTCCGTTGTTCGCGGACGTGGACGCTGCGCGCAGCGCGTGACATGAACGCGATAGTGCGCCCGCTCGAAAGTCTCGGCCGTGCCACCTTGGGCGCGCTCGCCAATGTCGGCTATGCGGCGATGCTGCTGCTCGAAAGCCTGTACTTTTCCTTTGCCGGCTGGCGCATCGGCCAGCCGCTGCGCCTGCGCGCGCTCGCCGAACAGATGCGCCAGATCGGGGTGGATGCGCTGCCCATCGTCACCCTGCTCGCGTTGACCATCGGCATCATGTTGGGCATCCAGTTCATCGCCGCGTTGAGCGAGTTCGGCGCGCAGTCGCAGGTGGTCGTCGCGGTGGCGAAATCGGTGACGCGCGAATTCGGCGCGCTGATCACGGCGATCCTGGTTGCCGGGCGCTCGGGCTCGGCGCTCGCCGCGCGCATCGGTTCGATGAGCGTGTCGCAGGAAGTCGATGCGCTGGCGACGATGGGCATCGAGCCGGTGCGTTACCTCGCCGCGCCGGCTTTGCTTGCGATGCTGGTCATGTTGCCGGCGCTGACGATCTTCGCCGATGCGGTCGCAATCACCGGTGCGGCGCTGTACGCCTCGCCCGCGCTCAACGTCACGCCAACGGCTTACGTGATGCAAACCCTCGCGCTGCTGTCGCCGGGCGACATCTGGCAGGGCATCGCCAAGTCCGCGGTATTCGCCGTGCTGATCACCCTGATCGGCGTGAGCACGGGATTCTCGGTGCAGGGCGGCGCCGAGGGCGTGGGTCGCGCGACCACGCGCGCGGTGGTGCTGTCGATCTGCTGGATCATCGTGGTCGACATGATCTTCTCGTTTTTCCTGAATCGCTGATTCGATCCATGACGACCGCGCCGGAGCCGCTGATCGAAGTCGAGCAACTCGAAGCCTGGTACGGGCGGCGGCGAATCCTCGATGGCGTGGATTTCTCCGTGAACGCGGGCGAGATCCGCGTGATCATGGGCGGCTCGGGTTCGGGCAAAAGTACACTTTTGCGCCATCTGCTCGGCCTGCACAAGCCGCGCGGCGGGCGCATCCGTCTGCTCGGCGTGGACATCGGCCGCGCCAGCGAACGCGAGATGCTCGACGTACGCCGCCAGATCGGCGTGTCGTTCCAGGGCGGCGCGCTGCTGACTTCGCTCTCGGTCGGCGACAATGTCGCGCTGCCGTTGCGCGAACATACCAACCTGGACGAAGCCACGATCCGCATCATGTCGCGTCTCAAGCTCGAGGTCGTGAACCTCGGCGGCTTCCAGGATCTGATGCCGGCGCAGCTTTCCGGCGGCATGGTCAAGCGTGCGGCGCTGGCGCGCGCGATCGCGATGGATCCCAAGCTGCTGTTCTTCGACGAACCCTCGGCCGGCCTGGATCCCGTCGTGTCGGCCGAACTCGATGAACTCATCCTGCGCCTGCGCGACGCGCTGCGCATGACGATTGTGGTTGTCACCCACGAACTGGAAAGCGCGTTCAAGATTGCCGATACCATTACCGTGCTCGACCAGGGCAACATCCTCATGACCGGCACGGTGGACGAAGTGCGCCATTGCGACAACGAACGCATCCAGGACCTGCTCAACCGGCGGCCGCGCGAAATCCAGGTCGACGCGGACGCCTACCTGAAACGCCTGACGGAAGAAGCCGCATGAGCATTTCAAAATGAAAAGAGACAGCATCAATTACGTGCTTGTCGGCGCCGCGGTGCTTGCCGCCGGAGTGCTGTTGCTGGTGGCGTTGGCGATGATCACCGGCCGCGGCGGCGCGTCGACGGCCTACTTCACGCATTACCGCAACGTCACCGGATTGCGCTACGGCGCGCCCGTGTTCTATCAGGGGTATCGCATCGGCCAGGTCGGCGCGATCGTGCCCGAGCGCGATGCGCAAGGAACGCGCTACAAGATCGAACTCGACGTGCGCCGCGACTGGCCGATTCCGAAGGATTCGGTCGCGCACCTGACCGCCACCGGCCTGCTCGCCGATGTCGCCGTCGGCATCGGCGAAGGCAAGGATCGCGCGATGGCCGCGCCCGGCGCGGAACTCGCCGGTGCCGAGAACGCCGACATCTTCAGCGCGATGAACGAACTTGCCGGCCAGATCACCCAGCTCACCCGCGGCCAGATCTCGCCGCTTATCCAAACCCTGTCCAAGCGCGTGGATTCGATCACCGGCGCGATCGACAAGGGCACGCCGGACATCGTCGCGCAGTCGCGCAAATTGCTCACCCAGTTGAACTCGGCGTCGGCCTCGCTCAACGACGTGCTCAGGCCGGACAATCGCGCGGCGCTCGATGCGATTCTCGCCAACACCCGGCAGTTGACGGCGCAGCTGCACGACACGCAGCAAAAGCTCGACGATGCGCTCGGCCAGCTCGACAGCATCGCGCGCGAGAATCGGCCCGGCATCCGCGATTCGGTAGCCGACCTGCGCGCCGTGCTCGGGGCGTTGTCCGGGCGCATCGACTCGATCAGCCAGCACCTGCAGACGGCCAGCCGCAATTTCGACGAGTTCTCGCGCGAGGTGCGCAAGAATCCGAACCGGATCTTGATTTCACCAAAACCCGACAAGGTCGAGGAACAAGAGCCATGAGCATTCCGAGAACGATCCTGCTGGCCCTCGGCCTTGCCGCGCTCGTCGCCTGCTCCGTGGATCCGGTGCCGGACGTGACGTATTTCCGCCTGCCGCCGCCGGCGGTACTGCCGCACGCGGACAAGCCGCTGTCGGCCTTGCCCATCGAAGTCGAGACTTTTCGCGGCGATGGCGT
>DATJIL010000151.1:0-4033 GCA_035493385.1 Rudaea sp. | reverse complement strand
CTGTACTCGTCTTTCCGAGCTGGCAGATTGCCGCCTGAGGTGAGCACGATGAGCGACGAGCAGACGGCACTCGAGACGAAGGGGCGTTTCCGTTGGATGGGGCGGGCGAACGCGCGCAGTGCGGCGAGTGAGTGTGGTTTTTTTTGCTCGTAATTCTGTCATTCCATGCCGGAATGACGGGCAAAGAACAACACGCGTGCGCGCGTATGAACTCCCGCACCTGCGGATACACGCCATTGCGCCAGCGCCGCCAGCTGAAGATGCCGTAGTGGCCGGCGCCTTCCACCGTCAGATGACGCTTCGACGCCGAAGGTATATTCGTGCACAGATCGTGCGCCGCACGCGTCTGCCCCAGGCCTGAGATATCGTCCAACTCACCTTCGATGGTGAACAGCGCGGTATCGCGGATGTCCTGCGGGCGCACGCGCTTGCCGGCGACGTCCCAGGTGCCCAGCGGCAGGGCGTGTTCCTGGAACACGGTCTTGATCGTGTCGAGGTAGTACTCGGCCGGCATGTCGAGCACGGCGTTGTATTCGTCGTAGAAGCGCCGGTGCGCGTCGGCGTCTTCCTGGTCGCCGCGGCACAGGTTCTCGTAGAAATCCCAGTGCGACATGAAATGCCGGCCCGGATTCATGGCGAGGAATCCGGCGTGCTGCAAGAATCCCGGATACACGCGGCGACCGTGGCCGGGGTAGTTGTCCGGCACTTCCTGCACGAGCGTGTTCTCGAACCACGAAGACGACTTGTGCGTGGCGAGGTCGTCCACACTGGTCGGGCTGCAACGCGTGTCGATCGGCCCGCCCATCAGGGTGATGGTGCGCGGCAGCGCCTCGCCGTTGGATGCCATCAGCGAGACCGCGGCCAGTACCGGCACGGTCGGCTGGCAGACGCTGATCACGTGCAGGTTTTTTGCGCCGATGTGGGCGATGAACTCGCGCATGTAGGCGACGTAATCGTCCAGATGAAACGGCCCGGCTTCGGCCGGCACCATGCGCGCATCGAGCCAGTCGGTGATGAACACCTTGTGCTCGGGCAGCAGGGACTTCACGGTGTCGCGCAACAAGGTGGCGTGATGGCCGGACAGTGGCGCCACGACCAGCACGGTGGGATCGTTCTTCATCGCCGCCAGGGTCGGCACGTCGTCGCTGAAGCGCTTGAAGCGCAGCAGGTTGCAGAAGGGTTTTGCCAACGCGACGCGTTCAAGGACGGCGACGTCCTGGCCGTGCGCGTTGACGGTATGGATATCAAAGGCGGGCTTTTCGTATTCCTTGCCGAGCCGGTAGACGAGTTCGCAGTTGGCGGCGGCGCGTTGCGCGAAGGGCAGTTGCGAGAGCCAGCTGTCGGGGGAGGAGAGCATCTTGGCGCTGGTCTGCGACCAGGCCAGCAGTGGGTTGAACAGGTTGCGGTTGAATTCGTGCAGGCGGTAAAGCATCGGCATTCCGGCAGGGCCGGGAGCGCCGGCGACGGCGCATTGTGGCGGAATTTTTGCCGCACCGCATCACGCGTCCGGACAATCTTTGCAGAATCCGTGTACGCGGGTAGACTCGAGCCGACTGCGCAGTCTCGGAGGTACCGGTGAAACCGACGGATATTCGCGTTCCCGACTATTTTCATAAAGTGGTCGATTGTCAGTGGGCCTGTCCCGCGCACACGCCGGTTCCCGAGTACATTCGCCTGATCGCGGCCGGGCGTCACGACGATGCCTACCTGATCAACTGGAAATCGAACGTCTTTCCGGGAATCCTCGGCCGCACCTGCGATCGGCCTTGCGAACCGGCGTGCCGGCGCGGACGCGTCGAGGAAAACAACGGAGAAAAACCTGAACCGGTGGCAATCTGCCGCCTCAAGCGCGTTTGCGCCGACAACAAGGATAGCGACGCGATCCGCGCGCGCATGCCCAAACCGGCAGCGAAGAAAAACGGCAGGCGCATCGCCTGCATCGGTGGCGGCCCGGCTTCGCTTACCGTGGCGCGCGATCTCGCACCGCTTGGCTATCACGTCACCGTGTTCGAGGCCGACGCCAAGGGCGGCGGCTTCATGCGCACGCAGGTGCCGCGCTTCCGTTTGCCGGAAGAGGTGATCGATGAGGAGGTCGGCTACATCCTCGACCTCGGCGTCGAGTTGCGCGGCAACACGCGCATCGATTCGATGAAGGATTTGCTCGCGCAGAAATTCGATGCGGTGTTCGTCGGCTCCGGCGCGCCGCGCGGACGCGACCTGGAAGTCCCCGGCCGCCGCGAAGCCGCCGCGAACATCCATATCGGCCTGGATTGGCTGGCCTCGGTGTATTTCGAGCACATCAAGAAAATCGGCCGGCGCGTGATCGTGCTCGGTGGCGGCAACACGGCGATGGATTGCTGCCGCTCGTCGCGTCGTCTCGGCGGCGAAGACGTGAAAGTCATCGTGCGTTCGGGCTTCGAGGAAATGAAGGCTTCGCCGTGGGAAAAAGAGGACGCGCAGCACGAGGGTATCCCGATCCTCAATTACCTCGTGCCGAAAACCTTCGTGCACGAGAACGGCAAGTTGACTGGGATGACGTTCGAGAAAGTCCGCGCCGAGCATGATGCAAAAGGCCGACGCAAGCTGGTTCCCACCGGTGAGCCGGATGCGTTCTTCGAATGCGACGACGTGTTGATCGCGATCGGCCAGGAAAACGCGTTTCCGTGGATCGAGCGTGACATCGGCATCGAGTTCGATGCGCAATGGGACATGCCGAAAGTCGACAAAGTCACGATGCAATCGACGCTGCCCAACGTGTTTTTCGGCGGCGACGCGGCATTCGGGCCGAAGAATATCATCTGGGCGGTGGCGCACGGCCACGATGCGGCGGTGTCCATCGACAAGCTGCTCAGCGGCGAGAACATCCACGAGCGGCCAGAGCCGGGTGTGAGCCTGATCTCGCAAAAGATGGGCATCCATGAGTGGAGCTACGACAACGACATTTCCAACGACACGCGCTATGCCGTGCCGTGGCGCGACAAGGCGCAGACGCTGAAAAGCATCAAGACCGAAGTCGAACTCGGGTTCGATGCGAAGAGCGCGCTCGCCGAGGCGGAGCGTTGCCTCAACTGCGACGTGCAGACGGTATTCACCAAGGACGTGTGCATCGAATGCGACGCCTGCGTGGACATCTGCCCGATGGATTGCATCACGTTCACCGATAACGGCGAGGAAGCTGAATTGCGCACGCACCTGTCCGCGCCGGCGCTGAACCTCACGCAAGCGCTGTACGTGTCCGATGCGCTCAAGACGGGCAGGGTGATGGTCAAGGACGAGGACGTCTGCCTGCACTGCGGACTGTGCGCCGAGCGTTGCCCGACCGGCGCCTGGGACATGCGCAAGTTCCTGCTCGAGATGACGCATGCGGGGCCGGGCTGCCACAAGCATGCGAAGCGGGAAGCGGCATGAGCGAGTCGAACAAGATCGGCCTGGAAGCCACCAACGACTTCGTCGTCAAGTTCGCCAACGTCAACGGCTCGGGCTCGGCGTCGGCGAACGAGTTGTTCGCCAAGTCCATCCTGCGCATGGGCGTGCCGGTCAGTCCGCGCAATATCTTTCCATCCAACATCCAGGGCCTGCCGACCTGGTACGAGGTACGCGTGACCGAGCAGGGCTGGCTCGGCCGGCGCGGTGGCATCGATCTGATGGTGGCGATGAATCCGCAGACCTGGGATGCGGACGTAGCCGAAATCGCGCCGGGCGGATACCTGTTTTACGACAACACACGGCCGCTGCCGGCGTCGAAATTCCGCGCCGACATCAATGTCATCGGCATGCCGCTCACTGCGATCTGCAACCGCACCTATGCGGATGCGCGCCAGCGCCAGTTGTTCAAGAACATCATGTATATCGGCGCGCTGTCGGCGTTGCTCGGCATCGATCCTGCGGAAATCGAAAAACTCTTTGGCGAGCAGTACAAGGGCAAGGAAAAGCTGCTCGATTCCAACGTCAAGGCGCTGCACCTAGGCCGCGATTACGCGAAGGAACATCTGGCACCGATCGGACTGAAGGTGCGCCGCGCGAACGCGGTCGG
>DATJIL010000150.1:0-13419 GCA_035493385.1 Rudaea sp. | reverse complement strand
TCGCCATCGCTGCCGCAAAAGTACACCTGGTATCCGTCCACGGCGGCGGCACGCCTGAACGGCTCGAGCCTGTGCGGATTCGCCGGCGGCCCCTGCGACACGAAGAGCAACGACGAGATCCAGGCCGTGTTCAACATGGATATCGGCTCGTCCACGGTGCTGGGCGGCGAGAATTTCTACCTCGGTTTCGACCCGAGCCTGAAACCGGCGCGCGACGTGGATTTCATCAGCATCGCCATGCACGAGATGACGCATGGGCTGGGTTTCCTCGGACTGGTCAACACCGATTCGACGCAAGGCCCGCTCGGCGCCAAGGCCGGCATCATCGTCGACAAGGTCAGCAACAGCGCTTCGATCGGTTACGGCAGCGCAGTGACCGACGGCCCGTTCGATGACGCCTTCGACAACAATGTCGCGATCGTGAGCGGCAGCACCTACACGCCGTTCACCGGTTACGAAGTGAACGGCGCCAACGACGCCGCGCGCGCCGCGGCGATGGTTTCCGGCGGCACGGTGACGACAAGCGGCTACGTACCCGGTCTGCAAGGCGCAACGAGCTGCGGTGCCGCGTACAACGGCTGGTGCACCGGCCTGCGCTGGTCCGACGCGACCGCCGCCGGCGCAACCGGCATCAACATCAATGCAGCCTACAGCGCTCCGAGCAATTTCCCCAGCCTGTATGCGCCCTGCGACAAGACCAAGACCACCGACTGCGCGATGCAGAACGGCTCCACCTTGTCGCACACCGTGCAGAGCGGCGACATGATGAACGCGTATTACTCGAACCAGAACCTGCGTGCCATGGGCCTGGCCGTGCCCATGCTCGGGCCGGTCGGCTGGTCGAATGCCGCCGCGACGATGCCAGCCTGGGGCCAGCCGATTCCAAGCAACTGGTACGACGTCTCGCATTCCGGCCACGGCTTCGATTTCCAGTTGCTGGCGCATGATGCCGCCAACGGCGACGTATACTTTTTGACTTTTTACTCCTACGACGCGAACGGCGTGCCGGAGTGGTACCAGGCCGCCGGCCGCCTGGTCGACGGCATGTTCCTGCCCTTCATCCAGAGTGCAAACGGCAGCACGCTGCTGCGCGTGAAGTACGCCTCGAACGCGCCGGGGCAGCTCGGCGTGACGGCCGATGCCACCGACTACGGCAGCGTCGTGGTCGACTTCAACCAGGCGGCGAATTCAGCGGTCTGCCGCAACGTCGATCGCAGCCAGGCATCGCAACTCGCGGTGATGTACTGGGTGCTCCGCACGGACACGACGAACCCGGCCAACGACCAAAGCGCATCCTGGTGCATGCAGCCCATCGTCGCGCTTGCCGCGCATGCCACACCGGATTACAACGGCCACTGGTATGCCGGTTCGTCCGATTCCGGCTGGGGTTTCGAATTGCTCGACGTGAGCACGGGCAGCGCCGCGCCGTCCGTCATCGTCTACATGTACTACCCCGGCCCGAACAACCAGCCGACCTGGGCAGCCGGTTCGGGAACCCTGGTCAACAATACGGTGACCCTGCAGGTCGTGCAGATCGCCAACGGCTACTGCCGGACCTGCACCCCGCCTGCCGGCGGCACGCAACCCGGTCCGTCGATCGGCAGCATGACGCTGAAGTTGAATCCGATCTTGACGGGCCAACAACCCACCGGTACGGCATCGTTCCAGCTTGCTTATCCGTCAGGCGGATCCTTCACGCGCAACAACATCGGCATCCAGATGTTGTCCGCGCCGACCGGGCAATAAACGCACGCGGCTCCGCCGCCCCAGCAACGGCCGCGCAATGCGGCCGTTGTAGTTTTTTTTGCGGCAAAAGCCTATGCTGCAAAGCCGACAGCATTCCCACCCGTATCAGGAGGAGCCCATGCTGGCGGAAGTCAGAACCAGCAACGACATCCATAGCACCCGCGTCCTGTCGCTGGATTCCAGCGGACGCATCCTGGACTGGATGAGTTGGCAGGACGCGGTCTGCCTGTACGTGCGCGATGCCGTGGCCTGGACGCTGGGCGGAGCGTGCCTGACCATCCATGGCGGCACCAACCGCGACAGCGGATTGCAAAGCCAGATCGACCTGCATCCCATCGTCGCCAGCCGCGGCCATGCGCGCTCCAGCCTCATCGATCCCGCGCCGGCGCTGACCAATGCCGCACTGTTCGCGCGCGACCGCATGTTGTGCCTGTACTGCGGAGATCACTTCTCGCGCGGGGAACTCACGCGCGATCACGTCGTGCCGCTGTCCAAGGGTGGCCTCGACGTCTGGGAAAACGTGGTCAGTGCCTGCATCTGCTGCAATGTACGCAAGGGTTGCCACACGCCGCAGCAGGCCGGCATGCCGCTGCTCGCCGTGCCCTATCGCCCCAGTTGGGTCGAACACCTGATCCTATCCAACCGCAACATTCTTGCCGACCAGATGGAATTTCTCGTCCATCATCTGCCGAAAAATCGCCGTCAGATCGCCTAGAACGCCGAATTTTCGCATTGTCCCCATGCGCGTTCGGCGCTATGCTGCGCCGCACTAAAACAATCCCCCCGAGCTCAATGACTGCCTCGCATCCGGACAAGCCGGCCCATGCCGGCGCGGACGTGGGTGGCGTGCCGATCGCACCCGCACTCGACGATACGCTCGCCGCCGCCAGGATTCCACGCAAGACCATCCTGGTCGACAAGCGCGTGGTGCTGATCTCCGCCATCTCCGTCGTGCTAGCGGTTGCCGCTGCGTTCATCGCGCAGTTCCTCAAGGCGCTGATCGGCCTGGTCACGAACCTGAGTTTCTACGGCCACTGGTCGATCGCGTTCTCCTCGCCGGCCGGCAATCACCTCGGCCTGTGGGTGATCGCGATTCCCGTACTCGGCGGCATCGTCGTCGGCGCGATGGCGCGCTGGGGTTCCGCGGCGATCCGCGGCCACGGCATTCCCGAGGCCATGGAACAAGTTCTGCTGAACGAATCCAAGATCGCGCCGCGCATCACGTTTCTGAAACCGGTTTCGTCGGCCATCGCGATCGGCACGGGCGGACCATTCGGCGCCGAAGGCCCGATCATCGCGACCGGCGGCGCGCTCGGCTCGCTGATTGGCCAGCTCCTGCGCGTGACCGCGACCGAACGCAAGATCCTGCTCGCCGCCGGCGCCGCGGCCGGCATGGCCGCCGTGTTCGGATCGCCGGTGTCGGCCGCAATCCTCGCCGTGGAACTGTTGCTGTTCGAGTTGCGCCCGCGCTCGCTGATTCCGGTTGCGCTGGCTACAACGACCGCTGCCGGCATCCGTTACGCGATGGTCGGTTCGCAGGCCGTGTTCGCCATGCCCGCGATCGCGACGCCCGGCGGCGGCGCGCTCGCGTTTTACGTCGCGCTCGGCGCATTGCTCGGTGCGGTCAGCGTCGGCGTGACCTGGCTCGTTTACGCGATCGAAGACGCGTTCGATCACCTGCCCGTGCACTGGATGTGGTGGCCCGCGATCGGCGGCATCGCCGTCGGCGTGGTCGGCTATTTCGCGCCGCTCACGCTCGGCGTGGGCTACACCAACATCGAACAGATCGTCGCCGGCAACTTCACCGCGCAGGCGCTGATGTTCCTGTGCGTGATGAAGTTCCTGTCCTGGTCGATCGCACTCGGCAGCGGCACCTCGGGCGGCACGCTGGCACCGCTGTTCACGATCGGCGGCGCGTTCGGCGGTGTCGCCGGTTACGCCGCATTGTCGCTTTTTCCACATTTGGGTATCGACCCGCGCATTGCGGGCCTGGTCGGCATGGCCGCGATCTTCGCCGGGGCTTCGCGTGCCCTGCTCACCTCGGTGGTGTTCGCGTTCGAAACCACGTTGCAACCGGCCGGCATCCTGCCCCTGCTCGGCGGCTGCGCGGCAGCCTACCTCGTTTCCAGCCTGACCATGCGCGACACGATCATGACCGCGAAAATCGCGCGTCGCGGCGTGCGCGTGCCGACCGAATACGCGGCCGATTACCTGGACCAGGTACTGGTGCGCGACAGCGCCTCGCGCAACGTCACCGCGCTCAAGACGTCCGACGAGCTCGGCGAGATCCGCCGCTGGCTCGCCTCGGGCGAGGCCAAGGCGCAGTTCCTCGGCTATCCGGTACTGGACGATTCCGGCAACGCGCGCGGCATCATCACGCGGCGCGAATTGCTCGATCCCGCGCACGCGGAACTCGCGCGCATCGGCGACCTGCTCACGCAGCCGCCGCTCGTGGTGTTCGAGGATCACTCCCTGCGCGAGGCGGCCGACCACATGGTCGAGCACAACGTCGGCAGCGTGATCGTGGCGACGCGCGAAGCACCGACCAAGCTGGTCGGCGTGCTGACCCGCGGCGACCTTGTCACCGCACATTCGCGGCGCCTGAAGGAGACGCGCGACGCGGATCGCCACATCCGCATCCGCCAGACGATCCGCAAGACGCTGGGTCGGCGCGGCCCAGACGCCAAGCTCTGAAATCGCCACGGCGCCGCCATGCCGGCGCCGCAATCCTTGCCCAGACTGGCCGCGTGGCCGAAAATACAAAGATGACTGACCCCACGCGCTACCCGCGCCTTTCCCACATCGACTCGCCCGCCGACCTGCGCAAGCTCGACGCGAGCGAGTTGCCCGCGGTCGCACGCGAGCTGCGCGAATACCTTATCGAACAGGTCGCCGGCAGTGGCGGCCACTTCGGCGCGGGCCTGGGCGTGGTCGAGCTGACCGTCGCGCTGCATTACCTGTTCGACACGCCGAACGACCGCCTCGTGTGGGACGTCGGCCACCAGTGCTACCCGCACAAGATCCTCACTGGCCGCCGCGACCGCATCCACACGATCAAGCACAAGGACGGCCTCGCGCCGTTTCCGCGGCGCGACGAAAGTCCTTACGACGCGTTCGGCGTGGGTCATTCGTCCACTTCGATCTCGGCCGCGCTCGGCATGGCGATTGCCGCACAACGCAAAGGCGATGCGCGCAAGATTGTCGCCATCATCGGCGACGGCGGCCTCACCGGCGGCATGGCCTACGAGGCGCTGCACCACGGCGGCGACGTCGATCCGGACATGCTCGTCATCCTCAACGACAACCAGATGTCGATCAGCGAGAACGTCGGCGCGCTGCCGAAGATGCTCGCTCGCCTGATGGTGAGCCGGCGCCTGAACGCATTGCGCGAAGGCACCAAGCGCCGCCTGCGCCGCGACGGCCTGCTGTGGCGTTTCCTCAAGCGCTGGGAGGAACACCTCAAGGGCATGTTCGTGCCGTCGACCCTGTTCGAAGAATTCAATTTCCACTATTTCGGGCCGATTGACGGCAACGATCTACCGCAGTTGCTGCATTCGCTGAAAACGCTCAAAGACCTCAAGGGCCCGCAGTTGCTGCACATCGTCACCACCAAGGGCAAGGGCTACGCGCCGGCGGAAGCGGCACAGATCGAATACCACGCGGTCGGACCGTTCGATCCGGACAAGGGCGTGGCGAAAAAATCCGCCGGCAAGAAAAGCTACACGGAAGTCTTCGGCGACTGGCTGTGCGACATGGCCGCGGCCGATCCGCAGCTGCATGCGATCACCCCGGCGATGCGCGAAGGCTCCGGCCTGGTACGCTTCGCCAAGGAATATCCGCAACGCTATTTCGACGTCGGCATCGCCGAGCAACATGCGGTCACGCTCGCCGCCGGCATGGCCTGCGAAGGCGCCAAACCCGTGGTCGCGATCTACTCGACCTTCCTGCAACGCGGTTACGACCAGCTCATCCACGACGTCGCCCTGCAAAATCTCGACGTCACCTTCGCCATCGACCGTGGCGGCGTGGTCGGGCCGGACGGCGCCACGCATGCGGGCAGTTTCGATCTGACCTACCTGCGCTGCATCCCGAACATGCTCGTCGCCGCGCCATCCGACGAGAACGAATGCCGCCAGCTGTTGACGACGGCGTTCAGACACGAAGGTCCCGCCGCCGTGCGCTACCCGCGTGGCAGCGGCACCGGCGCGAAAATCGAACCCGAATTGAAAGCCTTACCGATCGGCAAGGCGGAAATCCGCCGGCGCGGTGCCGGACTGGCCATCCTCGCCTTCGGCAGTCCGCTTGCCGCCGCGCTGGAAATCGGCAGCGAACTCGGTGCGACCGTCGTCAACATGCGCTTCGTCAAACCGCTGGACGGAACGCTGATTCTCGAACTGGCGCGCACGCACACCGCGTTCGTCACCATCGAGGACAATGCCGTCGCCGGCGGCGCCGGCAGTGCGGTCGCGGAATTGCTCGCCGCAAAAAACGTGCAGACGCCACTGCTGCAGATCGGCTTGCCGGATGCCTTCCTCGAACACGCCAGCCGCGAACAGTTGCTCGCCGAGGCGGGCATCGACGCGGCCGGCATCCGCGCGGCGATCCTCGCGCGCTGGCCGCAGTTCGCCGGCGCGCCTCGCGTTGGCGTCGTCAACGCGGTCTGACGCCGCCGCTCACCCGCTCGCGGCCTTCCAGGTCGGGTGTGGTGAAAACTTCCACAAATCCGCTTTGCTGCAACAACGCACGCACGGCGGCGCCCTGATCGAATCCGTGTTCGAGCAGCAGCCAGCCACCGGCGTTCAGGTGATCGGGCGCATCGCGAACGATGGCGCGGATCGCGTCGAGTCCGTCCGCGCCCGAAGCCAGCGCCATGCGCGGCTCGAAACGCAGGTCGCCGCACTGAAGATGCGCATCGCCCTGCGCGATGTAGGGCGGATTCGACACGATCAGCTCGAAACGCCGCGCGCCGAGCGCCGCGCACCAGTCGCCCTGCACGAATTCCACCTTGCCGAGTCCAAGCCGCTGCGCGTTGCCGCGAGCGACGTCGAGCGCCACGGCACTCGCATCCGTGGCCAGCACGTGCGCCTGCGGGCGCGCCTGTGCGATGGCCAGCGCAATCGCACCGGAGCCGGCGCCAAGGTCGGCGATGTCCACTTTTGCGCCTTGTGGAATTCGCTGCAAGGCGAGTTCGACCAGCAATTCGGTTTCCGGACGCGGGATCAGAACGTCCGGCGTGAGCGCCAGGTCGATGGCGTGGAATCCGCGACGACCGATGATGTAAGCGACCGGCTCGCCCGCCACGCGGCGCGAGACGCAGCAGCGCACCTGCCCGGCCAACGCGGGCGCGACCGCGTCGTCGCGATGCGCAATCAGCCATGCGCGGTCCACGCCCAACGCATGGCCCAGCAACAGTTCCGCTTCGCCGCGCATGTCGTCGCCGGACAGCGCGGCCTGCGCATCGGCAAGCAGGCCACGTACCGTATCTGCCGTCATGAAGCGTCCGCCGGTTTTTCCTTGGCGGCGTCGTCGACAACTGCGGGCTTTGGCGAATTGCGCCAATAACCGTCGCGGGTCCATGCGGCAAATGCATCGCGCAGCCAGCCGATCAGCGCGTTCGCGAGCCACAGCGCCCAGAGCAGCATCAGCGTCTTGTAGACCCATAGCGGCACGCTGATCGCGCTCGCTTGCGGCAGCGCGTCGGCGCTGCGGTCGGCAAACCATTGCAGCGCCTGCGCCGTGGATCCGTTTCCGGTCACGTGCATGTCCGGCGAGCCGAGCAAGCCCTGCGGCACGGCCGAAATCAGGCTGGCCAGTGCAACCAGGGTCAGCAGGACGAGGCCGATCTGGCTCAGGTTGAACAACGATTCGCTGCGCGGTTGCGCCTCGTGGCCGCGCCAGTCGAAGACGAACAGCCACGCCACGACCACGATCAGCGCGCTCCACGAGAATGTCGAAAAGCCAAGGCCGAGCAGCAGCCAGTCGCGGAATTTCAGGCGCGTGCGACCGCTGCGCGAGAGCGCGAAGGCAACCAGAACCATCACGATCAACTCGCCCCAGTACAGCACGGCCGGGCCGGCCTGCGGACCCCACGTCGCAAGCAGCCAGCGGTTTTCGGGCAGATTCAGCGCCAGATTCACGTTCGCCGCAGGCAAGCCGAGCGCCACGGCCGGCGTGTGTGCGAGCATGCCGAGTGCCGCGTCGGTGCGGAAACGGATCTCGAAGCGATGGATGCCCGGCGTCAGCGGTAGCGTGAGCTTGCCGTTCTGCGCGCGCAGATTGAGCGGTGCGTTGTCGCGCATGACGCCGAGCACCTGTGCGTCGACAGGCAAGGCAACGACCTGATCGCCGCCCTGACTCGCGCGTAACGTGAGGTCGAGCGTATGCGTGGCCGCGTGTTGACCGGCAGCACTGCGTAAACTCGCGGCGTCGATCGCCCGTTGCGCGCCGGCCAATGCCTCCGGCCGAATCGCCGTCAGCGTCAACGTCTCGCCGGGCAACGGATGGAATTCGAAATTGCGGTAGTCGTTGGCGTCGTCGTTGGATGCGAGATCGACGCCCGGCACGCCACTGAATTCCACATGCCAGGTCGGGCTGACCACGACGCGCCAGATTTCTGCGCGATCGGCCAGCGCCGGCGCGGTCAGGGTCAACGGCCCACCCTTGTCGAGATTGCTGTTCCAGGATGTCGCGTCGGCGCCGTCAGCGATGGCCACTTCGACCTTGCCGTCGATTTCCTTGAAGCCGGGCGTGGAAACGTGCTCGCCCTTTAGCAGCGGCATCGCCACCGTGAAACCGCCCGATTTTGGCGCGAGCCGCTGCACTTGCGTCGACACGGACCATTCCAGGCCCAGATTGATGTTGCGCGTGACCTGCACATAGGGCGGAAACTGCTGCGCACCGAAAACCGGCTTCGCGCCCGCATCCGCGCGCACGCGCGCGAGCGTGAGGCTGTCCGCAAGCAGGTTGTCGTCGGCGATTCCGGAAGCGTTCCAGCCTTTGCCCTGAAACAGCACGCGCGCCGGCTTGAGCGAAAAAGCGAACGTGACCTTGTCGCCCGCGGCGGCGTAGGCGAGTTGCACGCGATGCACGCCGCGCGGCAATTCAAGCCATCCGGTGTCGTCGGAACCACGCGCGACGGCATCCGTCGCCACTCCGTCCACTTGTACACTTTTCAGCGTCGCGCTATCGCCAGCGTTCGGCAGCGGCAGCGCAATGCGCTCGCCAGCGTGAGCTTCCAGCACCACGCTCACGGCGTCGCCGTCCGCCGCCACCTGTGCCTGCGCCACGCTCGCGCAGGCCGGCGCGCATTTCGGCGCTTCGAGCAGACGCGCGCGCAGTTGTTGCAGCAACTCCTGCGGCGGGTAGCCCTGAGCTTGCGCAGACGGCATCAGCGCGAGTCCACCGAGCACCAGCAAGCCTGCACCGAGCGCTGCACGGCGCGGAATCCTGAAATCCGGCGCGGCGCCGCGGAACAGGCGCAGGATCAGGAACGCGAGCAGCGCCACCAGCGCGATGCGCAGCGGCCGCACCAGCCACGGCGGCGCGATCAGCAGATGCACGCTCTGCGTTGCGAGCACCGGGCCGCTCCAGTTCAGCATCGCTTCGCTGCCCAGCGTCCAGTTCGGCATGCCCGCGCCGGTTTGCACGACGGTGGTCTGGCTGTAATGGTCGGTCACATCCACGCGTTTGAAATTCGAGCTGGTCACCGTGACCGTCTTGTATTTCATCGGACCCGCTGCGAGGTTGTCCGCCTTCGCCTGCATCGGCGCGGGCGTCGGAATCGACATCGGAGCGGTCGCCTCGGCGGCCGAGCGCATGCGTCGGTAGGAAACCTGCTCACCCGCCGCCGGCGCCTCGTGCACGGGACTGGCCGCATAGCCGCCTGCTTCAAGTTGCGGATACAACGCATCGCGTACCTGCGTGGCGACGAAGGGCAAGGCGATCAGCACGAGGACGAGTAGCGCTGCTGCGCGCAGGCGCGCCGTCACGCGCGCGAGCTTGCCGGCTGGCAAGGCCCGCGCGATCAAGGCCAGCGCGATCACCGCGATCAGGCTCCACAGCGGCGAATCGGACTCCTGGTAACCGAGGATCAGGTACGCGGTTGCCGCCACAGCACCAGCCCAGCCGAGCAGGCGCCAGGCGAGCAGGACGAGGATCGCGCACACGAACACGTCGAGCAGGGTCCAGCCGGCGATCCAGCTTCCACTGGCGCTGTCCGCGCCGGGCGCGGCGAGCAGCTTGTACCCATAGGGCAAATGCAGGCGTTCCTGCACGTTATCGAAAGACTGCTGCCAGCCGGCGACGGACATGGCCGCTGGCGCGGCGATGCGCAGATTCGCCGACACGTCCACGTTTGGCGTGCGCCATTCCACGCCGCTGGTGTCCGGCTTGATGCCGCGCGTGACCAGCAAGTCCTCGCCGCTGCCGTTGTTCGCGTTTTGCGCGCGCGCCTGCTCCAGCGTGTAAGGCGCGGCGGCATCCAGACGCCAGCCGTTGACCATCGTGCCGCGCACGTTGTCGCGCGCATACCAGCCGCCACCGCCGAAATCCAGCCACGCCTCGCGCTGCAAGGTCAGCCGGTTCGCCGCATCGGGCGCGATGCCGCGCGAACGTTGTTCGATGGAAAGTTTCGCGCCGTCGCCGAGCGCGAACGCGGGCAGGTTCTGCCACTCGCCCGGCACTTCGGATTGGCGCGGATCGACCTGCACGGCGCTGCTCGCCGCGGTCACGCGCAGGTGCGGATCGGCGGCGTAGCTCCAGATTTCCTGCTTCGGCCACGGCGCGGGCGCCAGGTGCGCGGTCACGGCCGACAACGGCGCCAGCGCGCGGGCGCGCAAGGTCAACGTCTCATTGCCGGGCTGTACCTGCACGTGCAGCTTGCCGTCGGCATCGACTCGCGCCGGCCAATCGCCGTCGACGGAAATCGGCGCGAAGCCTTCCGGCAGCACAGGTCCCAGCGTCTCCTCGCGCGCCTGGCCGGAAACCGCCAGCATGATCTGCGTGTCCAACTGCGCCGGTACGCCGTCGGTGAGCTTGCGAAACACGCGCACATCGATATGGTCGGCTTGCCGGGCGACCGCTGCACCGCGGCCCAGAGTGACCTCGCCGCCATCGCGCTGAACCTGCACGACGGGTTTGCCATCCACAGCCAGCGCGACCAAGCCGATGTTTCCCGGTACGGTCAAGGTCTGCGGGCGCTCGCGCCAGGGAATCGTGCCCTTGATCGTGTAATTGCCCGGCGCCAGCCACAGCGCTGGTTCGCTACCGTGTTCGAGCACGGGCTGCGCCTGCGCATTCACCGTGACCTGCTGCGGCCAATGCTGCGCATCGCCCGGCAGATAAACCCGGCTCGGCGCTTGCACGCGCCAGACAATGGAAAACGTCGCGCCGTCGGCAGTCGCATCCAGATGCAGGGTGCCCGGCCAGGCACAGACGAAATCGCCCGCCGCGTTTGGCGCGCGCGTTGCGACGAACGGACAGGCGCGATAATCGAGGTCGTGCAGGACCCAGGCTTGCCAGTCCTTCAGCGCTGTCGGCAACGACGCGTCGGCGGGCGTCTGCGCCTGTATACTTGTGGACAATGCAAGAAGGCAGCCGAACAGCAGGAATCCGATTCGCATGCGACGCTCCCGTGACGTGGACGATGGCCGGATGCAACGCAGTCGGCGCGGCGGCGGGGTTAACCCGTGCCCGCATGCGTGAGCAGGCGCCAGCCCTGTTCGGCGCAGGCAAGCACGAAACCGGCAAGGAAAAACAGATAGCTGAAGCGCAGGTAACGGTATTTGTAGTGGGCCAGATAGACGCCCAGCGAGTAGATGTCGGCGGCCCAGGTCGCATAGGGCGAGCCGTCGCGGGCCAGGGCATGGGCCATTTCCTGCAGGTAGCGTTCGCGCGCGAGCACGCCGAAATGGCCGAAAAAGAGCAGGTTGAATCCGGACGGCAGCGAACCGTCGGGATTCAGTTTCGGCGGCCGGTATTTCGGCAGCACGGCAAGGACGGCGAGCAGCAGCGCAAGCAGGGTGAATGCGCCGAGGATCAGTGCGGCGACGCGCAAATCCGGATCGTTGAGCCGGCCCAGGGTCAGGGTCAGCACGATCGAGGACATGGTGATGATGATGTTGGCCTTGGTGTCGGCCATGCTCGACAGCTGCACATGATGCTGCTGCGCGGTACGCAACAGGTTGTCCGTGGTGCCGCGTTCGGGAATGTCGGCGAACAGCGCGCTGGAGCGTTGTGACGGTGGTTGTTCCATCAGCTTAATGTCCATCGACCTAATGTCCATCAACTCAATGTCTATCAACCTAATGTCTATCAACATCAGCCCATGACAGAATACGCCGCATGATAGGAAGCGCGCGCCGGCTTGGCAATCGTCTCGTGCTGACCGCCGGCGTGCTCGCGCTTGCTGGCTGCGCGGACGCATTTTTCGCCACCGTGGACCGGCTCGAATACTCGCGCAACGTAGTCGAACGCGACCGCATCGTGTTCGATGCCGGGCACGACCTCGCGCTCGATGCCTATGCGCCGGTCGGTGCGAGCGCGGATCCGGTCGTGGTGTTTTTCTACGGCGGCAGCTGGAGCGAAGGCAAGCGCCACTGGTATCGCTATGTCGGCGACGCGCTGGCGGGCAACGGCGTGGTCGTGTTGATTCCGGACTATCGCAAGTTTCCGGACGTGCGCTTTCCCGCCTTCATGCACGACGCCGCGCACGCGGTGGCGTGGGCGCGCGAGCATGCCGCCGAATTCGGCGGCGATCCGCGGCGCATTTTCGTGATGGGGCATTCCGCCGGCGGCCAGATCGCCGCCCTGCTCGCCTGCGACAAGCGTTATCTGAATGCCGTCGGGATGAAGCCCCGCGATCTGGCCGGCATGATCGGCGTGGCCGGCGCCTATGCGTTCCTGCCCTTCGTCGAGGACGAGCCGGAAATCTTCGGCGACGACGCGCAAGGCCGCTACGATTCGCAGCCGATCAATTTCGTCGATGGCGACGAGCCGCCGATGCTGCTGTTGCAGGGCACGGACGACGAGGAAGTGCCGCCGAACAATGCGCAGGCGATGGCCGAACGCGCGCAGGCGATGGACGGCACGGCCACGCTGAAACTGTATCCGGACGTCGGCCACAACCGCATCCTGCTCGCCCTCGCGCGTGGCCACGAGGCGCATATCCCCACGCTGGCCGATACGTTGGCGTTTATCGCGCGCATCGATGCAGCCGACAAGACGGCACCGATGCGTTGATCTTCGCGCTCAAGCCGCCGCGGCGAGTTCGGAAATCGCCGAGGCAGTTTGTTCCAGCGTCACCGCCACCGCATGCACCACCGCCGCGATGCGCACCGCGCTCTGGATCGCCTGCGCGGACACGCCATGCTTCTTCAGCGTCTTCTCGTGCGAATCCATGCACTGGCCACAGCCGTTGATCGCGGACACCGCGATCGAACACAACTCGAAATCGAGCTTTTCGCAGCCCGGGTTGGCCATCGCGTTCATGCGCAATCCAGCGCGCAGGGTCTGGTATTCCGGGTCCGACACCAAGTGCGTGAAGCGATAGTAGATATTGTTCATCGCCATGATCGCGGCGGCGCTGCGGGCGCCGTCGAGTTCCTGCGGGCTGGCGGACTTTGCCGCTTCCATGGCAATCGCATCAATCGATGCTGCGTGCCGCGACGCGATGGC
>DATJIL010000149.1:0-2483 GCA_035493385.1 Rudaea sp. | reverse complement strand
TCGTTGTAGATGCGATCCACGCACAGCGTGCATTTCTGCATCACGCCGCGAGTCGCGCTGTATTCGCGCGCGCCGTAAGGGCAGGCCCACGAACACAACTTGCAGCCGATGCACTTGTCCTCGTCCACGAGCACGATGCCGTCCTCGGCGCGCTTGTAGCTCGCGCCGGTCGGACACACCGTCACGCAATCCGGTGTCTCGCAGTGCAGGCAGGAGCGCGGGAAATGCACGGTCATTGCCGGCTTGCTTGCTTCCTTTGGCTCGACTTCATACGTGTGCACGCGATTGAACCAGACGCCCAGCGGTTGCGCGCCGTAGGGATTCTCGTCCGGCAGCGGACCGAACTCGCCGCCGTCGTTCCATTCCTTGCACGCAACCGCGCAGGCGTGACAACCGACGCAGATGTCCAGGTCGATGACCAGGCCGAGTTTCTTGCGCGTTGGCGGCGGCAGCATCGTCATGGCGCTTCGCTCAGGGGTGGAACGGCCAGAAATGCGGGATCAACCACATCGACAGCGCGCAGAACATCGCGATCAGCGGAATGCCCACTTTCATGAAATCGGCAAAACGATAACTGCCCGCCGCATACACCATCGTGTTGGTCGGATAACCGACCGGCGTCGCAAACGAGGTCGCCGCGGCGAAGGCGACGCAGATCACGAACGGCGTCGGGCTCACGTGCAGGACGTGGGCGATGGAAATCGCGATCGGCACCATCAGCACCACGGACGGATTGTGCCCCATCATTTCGGTGAGCACGGCTGTGAGCAGGTAGACCATGAGCAGGACGGCGAGCGGTCCGTGCGTGCCGACGAGGCGCATGCCGGCGTCGACGACCTCGTGCGCGAGTCCGGTCTTGTCCAGCGCGATGCCGAGCGGCAGGATCGCCCCGAGCAGGACGATGACTTTCCAGTCCATCGTCTCGTACACGTCCTCGAAGGAAAAACAACCGGTCAGCGCCATCGCCGCGCAGCCGGCGAGCGCGCTGACGACGATCGGCAGGATGCCGAGTCCGGCGACGACGACCACGGCCGCGAGAATGGCTATCGCGAGCGGCGCCTTGCGCCGCGAGGCGCGCGTATCGCCGCGTTCGCTGAGCACGACGAGGCCGGATTCGCGGCGCAACTGGCGCAGTGCCGCCTCGTCGACCAGCAGCAGCAGGATGTCGCCGACTTCCAAACGGGTGAACTTCAGCTGTTCGCGCAGGATGCGGCTGCGGCGTTGCACGGCGAGTACGGCTGCGTTGTAGGTCCAGCGGAAATCGATGTCCTCGACGGTGTCGCCAATCACGCGCGCACCCGGCGCGACCAGCGCCTCGATCAGCACGCGGCGTCCGGCCCCCTCGGCGGCGGGCAGGTCGAGTACCGGCGCGATTTCGAGTTTCAGCTTCTGCTTGAATTCCTCCAGACGCTGCCAGTCGCCGCGTGCGAGCAGCACGTCGCCTTCGCGCAATTCCTGTTCGCGCGGCGCCCACAGGTGTTCGTCGCCGCGCAGCAGTTCCAGCACGTACACGCCGAAGCGTTCGCCGAGTTTGGCCGCGGCAAGCGACTCGCCGATCAGCGGCGAATCGGCGAGCACGCGCAGCTCGGTCACGAATTTGCCGAGTTCCAGGTTTTCGGAATGATCGGTATCGATGTGGCGCGGCAGCAGCCAGCGCCCGATCAGCATCAAGTACACGATGCCGGCGATCGCGAGCACGACGCCGAGCCTGGTGAAATCGAACACGCCGAATTCCGGCATGCCGTGCTGCACGGCCAAACTGTTCGTCAACAGGTTCGATGAAGTGCCCAACAACGTGCACACGCCACCCATCTGCGCCGCGTAGGACATCGGGATCAGCACGCGCGCCGGCGATGTCTTTGCACGCGCGCAGACGCTCAATGTCACCGGCAAAAACGTGGCGACCAGCGCGGTGTTCTTCACGAACGCGCCGAGGAAGCAGACGATGACGAGGATCGCAAGCGTCAGCAGCCACGGCCGCTGGATGCGCGACAACGTGCGGATCAAGGGGTCGAGGGCGCCGGTGCCGACGAGTCCCGCGTTCAGCGCGAACATCGCCGCGACGACGATTGTTGCCTCGTTGCTGAAGCCGGACAAGCCTTCCGCCGGCGTCAGGATTCCCGACACCAGCAGCGCGGCGAGCACGAGCAGGCCGATCACGTCGTAGCGCAGTTTTTCGCTGACGAACAGCGCCATCGCGCCGATCACGATGACGGCAACGGCCCAGGCTTGCAGGCTCATGCGGCTTGCTCCGCGTTGTCGGCGCGCACGATACGCACCTTCAGGTCGAACCACGCCGCCTGTCCGGTCACGGGATCCGCGTTCGCATAGCGGTAGCCGTCGGCGCGCGGCGGCAGCAGGTCGTCGATCGCATGGTTGAGCAGGAATCCCTTTGTGTACTCCGGCGCATTCGCGTCGAGCTTCCACGCGCCGCGCTGCTTGCCGATCGCGTTCCAGGTCCAAACCACGCCCGGCGCGGTGCC
>DATJIL010000148.1:0-2262 GCA_035493385.1 Rudaea sp. | reverse complement strand
CCGATCAGCAACAGGTGGTTGTGCTCGAGTTCGTGAAAGAGCTTTTCCGGCGTGAGGTGCTCGGATTGCAGTGCGCAGATGAATTCGAGCATGTCCTCGTCGGACAGCACGTAGGTGGGCGACGCGGACAACCGCCCAAGCAAGTGGTACACGACCGTGCGGCCCAGGTCGGCGCGCTCGGATGGCAGGTCGGCGACGCGATTGGGTGCGTAGGCGATAACCTCGGTGGACGGCTGGCCGCCGAAGCGCTCGATGTTCAGCGCGGTTTCCAGCAGCGGATCGAATGTCGTCGTCACGAACAGATCGAAGTCGGTGATCTGCGCCAGTTGATGCAGCGCCTGCGGTGGCTCGAACTGCACTTCGCGCATGATCGAGCGCAATCGTGTGTACGCCTCCTCGCGGCGGCCACGCTGACCAAGGTAACTGCACATCACGTCGTTGAGCGTGAGCGGTTGCGGCAGCGCGGCGGTATCCACCGCCAGTCGCGCCGCCAGTTTCTCGGCCAGCCACACATACAGCGGACGCAGGCCGGTATCGGTCTGCACACGCAACAGGTCGGGCCCGATGATCGGAATGACCCGATGTTCCTCGATGTAATTGAGCAGATCGTCCCAGGCGTCTTCATCGAAGTCCCGCGACAAATCCGCCGAAGCGGTAAGGGTCATCGAATTTTCCCCCGTCAAAAAAGCATCTTGATGCGCCAGCCGCGCAGTCTACGCCAGATGCGCAAGCATGGCGTCGGCGGCGCCTCAGCGGCGCAGATCGCGCCGGATTGCCTGTGCCGCGTTGTGCCCCGGCGCGCCGGTCACGCCGCCGCCCGGGTGCGTTCCCGCACCGCACAAATACAAGCCCGGAACCGCACCGCGATAGTTCGCGTAGCCCAGCATGGGCCGGGCGCTGAACAATTGATTGAGCGAAAGCGCACCGTGGAAGATGTCGCCGCCGAGCAAGCCGAAGTCGCGCTCCAGGTCGAGCGGTGACTTGATCTGGCGGCCGAGCACGGAATCCTTGAAGCCCGGCGCGAATTTGTCGACCGTGGCGATCATCACGTCGGCCACTTCCTCGCGATGATCGTCCCAGTTGCGTCCACCCGACAGAACCGGTTCTACGTGCTGGCAGAACAGCGACGCGACATGCTGGCCCTTGGGCGCCAGCGAATCGTCGAGCGTGGATGGGATCAGCATTTCCACGATGGGATTCTTCGACCAGCCGCCGGCACGCGCCTCGAGATAGGCGCGATCCATGTAGTCCAAACTGGGCGCCATGATGATGCCGGCAGTGAGGTGATCGCCCTCGCCCGGCAAGCAGGTGAAATTCGGCAGGTGCGACAACGCCACGTTCATGCGGAACGTGCCCGAGCCGCAGCGCCAGTTCGCCATGCGCTCGCGCACCGGCGCGGGCACGACGGCGGGATCGAGCAGGCGTTCGTACAGCAACTTGGGATTGACGTTGGCGACGATGGTCTTCGCGCGCAACGTCTCGCCCTTGTCCGTGATCACGCCGACCGCGCGGCCCGGCTTTGATCCATTGTGTTCGACCAGAATTTCGCGCACGCCGCAATCGGCGCGGATCTGCACGCCCGATGCCATGGCTGATTTCGCCATGGCCTGCGTGATCGCACCCATGCCACCGAGCGCGTGACCCCACGCGCCCTTGACGCCATTGACCTCGCCAAACACGTGATGCAGCAGCACGTAGGCGCTGCCCGGCGTGTACGGGCTGGCGAAATTGCCGACGATGCCGTCGAAGCCGAGCACGGCCTTGATCGGCTCGCTCTCGAAAAAGCGGTCGAGGTATTCGGCGGCGGAAATCGCGAACAAATCCAGCAGATCGGTGCGCAGGGTCGCATCCAGCGATTTCATGCGCTTGCCGAGTCGTCCGGCGCGCAGCAGCTCGGGCAGGGCCTTGAGCCAGCTACCGTCGGTGACGTTCGGCGGCGGTTGCAGGGCGAGATCGCGCAGCAGGTCGGCGATCGCATCGAGGCGTCGTTCGTATTCCGGCAGGCGCGCGGCGTCCTTATGCGAGAACTTGGCGACTTCAGCGCGCGTGCGGCCCTCGCCGGTCAGCAGGTACGAGCCATCGGGCCGCGGCAGGAAGTTGTTCGCGCGGCGCAGGACGATCTTCAATCCGTGCGCGGCAAGGTCGAGATCGCGGATGACTTTCGGTTGCAGCAACGACACCGTGTAGGCCGCGACCGAATTGCGGAAGCCCGGATGGAATTCCTCGGTCACCGCGGCACCGCCGACCACACCGCGCTTTTCC
>DATJIL010000147.1:0-4392 GCA_035493385.1 Rudaea sp. | reverse complement strand
GACGGCCTGCGTCCGGGGTCCATCGCGGACGCAAACGACGCCGCGCAGTTCGCCGAGCTCGATACCTTGGGCGAACTCACGCGGACCGCCTGGAAGCACGACGTGCAGACCATGATCGAAGGTCCCGGCCACGTGCCGATGCACCTGATCAAGGAAAACATGGACCGGCAGCTGGAAAAATGCGGCGAGGCGCCGTTTTATACCTTGGGACCGCTGACCACCGACATCGCGCCGGGCTACGACCACATCACCAGTGCGATCGGCGCCGCGATGATCGGCTGGTACGGCACGGCGATGCTTTGCTACGTCACGCCCAAGGAACACCTGGGACTTCCCGACAAACAGGACGTGCGCGACGGCATCGTCACCTACAAGATCGCCGCGCACGCGGCGGACCTGGCGAAAGGCCTTCCCGGCGCGCAGGCGCGCGACAATGCGCTGTCCAAGGCGCGTTTCGAGTTCCGTTGGGACGACCAGTTCAACCTAGGCCTTGATCCGGAAAAAGCCAAGGAATTCCACGACGAAACGCTGCCCAAGGACGCACACAAGACCGCGCACTTCTGCTCGATGTGCGGACCGAAATTCTGCTCGATGAAGATCACGCAGGATGTTCGCGATTATGCGAAGGAGCATGGCGTCGGTGAAAGCGAGGCGCTCGTTGAGGGCATGGCCGAGAAGTCGCGCGAGTTCCGCGAGGGCGGTTCCGAAGTCTATGTCACCGGCAAGAGTTGAGCGGCGATGAAACTTCCCGTCCCCTTCATCCAGTTGCCGTTGCAGTTCGACGCCGAGCGCCTCGCGCGCGAAGTGCTCATGTTCGGTCCCGAGCACTGGCGCGAGCATCCGCAGAAATACCCGGGCAACCTGTGGCTGCCGCTGCTGTCCGCGAACGGCGATCCGGCCAAGGAAACGATTGCCGGGCCGATGCGGCCGACGCAATACCTGCGCGAATGCCCGTACCTGATGCAGGTGCTGTCGCGCCTCGGCGCCGTGTGGGGACGCACGCGCCTGATGAAGCTGACGGCGCAGGCCGAAGTCACGCCGCACTTCGACGTGCACTACTACTGGCGCTCGCGCATGCGCGTGCACGTGCCAGTGGTGACGACACCGTCGGTACGCTTCCGCTGCGGCGACGAGGAAGTGCACATGGGCGCGGGCGAATGCTGGATCTTCGATACCTGGCGCCGCCACCACGTGATCAACCCGAACGACGTCGAACGCATCCATCTCGTTGCCGACACGGTCGGCAGCGACGATTTGGGCGAACTCATCCGCACCGGTCGCATGTCCGGCGGCACGCCGGAGCCGCCCGGTTGGCGCACGCAATTCGTGGCCCCGACCGACGAGCGCGATCCGCCCCTGCGCATGGAGTCGGAAAACGTACCGACCGTGATGACGCCGTGGGAACTGCGCGAACACATCACGTTCCTGCTCGGGGAAACGCGGTCACACCCGATGCTTGAATCGGTCAGGGCGGTGACCGCGCGCTTCCTCGGCGCATGGTCGGCGCTGTGGTCGGAATTCGGCAATGCCGAAGCGGGTTGGCCGGCGTATCGCAAGGCGTTGACTACCTACGAGCAGTGGCTGCGCGGCAATGCCATGGACGTGCTGCTGCTCAACGAATCGCGCCTGGTCAACGCGTTGTCCATCATGGTGTTGTCGATGGCGCTGAGCGATCACAAGCGTGCGGACGGGGACGAATTGCGCCAGACCACGGTGGCGCTGCCGAACGCGCCGTCGATTCCGGGCCCACGCGCAGCGAACGGCGAGACGGTTTTCGACCGGCCGGTATTCATCATGTCGCCGCCGCGTTCCGGTTCCACCTTGTTGTTCGAAACGATGGCGCAGGCGCCCGGCGTCTTCACGATCGGCGGCGAGAGCCACGCGATCATCGAAGGCGTGCCGGAACTCAACGTCATCGCGCACAACTACGATTCGAATCGGCTCGACGCGAGCATCGCCACGCCACAGCTCGCCGAAACGTTGCGCCGGCGTTTCCTGTCGGAAATGCGCGACCGCGACGGCACGCGCCTGGGCGGCCAGCCCGCGCGCCTGCTCGAGAAGACGCCGAAGAATTCATTGCGCGTGCCGTTCCTGGCCAAGGTATTTCCGCAGGCGCGGTTCGTGTTCCTGTACCGCGACGTGCGCGAGACGCTGTCGAGCATGATCGAGGCCTGGCGCTCGGGCCGCTTCGCTACTTATCGCAACCTGCCGGGCTGGACCGGCGAATTGCCGTGGTCGCTGTTGTTGACGCCGGGCTGGCGCGAACTGAACGGCAAGTCCCTGCCCGAGATTGTCGCGCGCCAGTGGGAAACGGCCACGCGCATCCTGCTCGACGATCTCGGCGCGATTGCGCCGGAACGCATCACCGTTGCGCGCTACGATTCCCTGCTGGCGAACCCTATGGCGGAGATCGCGCATTTGTGCAAGGCGCTGGATTTTGGTTGGGATCGCCCGCTCGACAAGCTGCCGTTGTCGCGCTACACCGTGACGCCGCCGGACCCGGACAAGTGGCGGCGGCACGAAAGCGAAATCAACTCCGTCCTGCCGATCGTGCAGGCGACGATGCAGCGTGCCCAGCGCGTCGCGGCGCGCTGACAAGGCTTGGCGGGCACGCGACTGCGTTCGTCTACGAGCGCATGGCACAATGCGCGTCTTTCCTGCGCCGACGAAATGACGATGGCCGACAATTCCGTTTCGCGCTGGTTGCGCTCCCTCGCCGCCGACGGCCGCCTGTGGTGGCTGCTGCTCCTGCTGCCGGTGGTGCTGTTCCTGCCGGCGTTGCCGATCGATGAGACGCGTTACCTCGCGGTCGCATGGGAAATGCGCCTGCACCTCGATTTCCTCGTGCCGCATCTCAACGGCGCGCCGTATTCGGACAAGCCGCCGCTGCTGTTCTGGCTGATCAACCTCGGTTGGCTCTTCGCCGGCCTACACGTGTGGGCGGTGCGCCTGGGCGTGCTTGCGGCATCGTTCGCTTCGCTCGTGCTGTTCGAGCGACTCGTGTTGCGGCTGGAACCGGATGCGGCGCTCGCGCGCCGCGCCGTGATCGTCCTGTTCGGAATCGTCTATTTCGCGATTTTTTCCAGCGCGATCATGTTCGACGTGCTGCTGGCGACGTTCGTGTTGCTCGCCCTGCACGGCGCGTTGGACTGGGACGCGCAGCGCTGGCGGCGCGGCCTGATCCTGCTCGCGCTCGGCTTCGGCCTCGGCATCCTGACCAAGGGGCCGGTGGTGCTGCTCGACGCCGGCTTCGCACTCGTGCTGGGACCGTGGTGGAGCGAGACGGCGCGCGTGAACAAGCGCCGCTGGTACGCGATGACGGGATTGGCCGTGCTCGGCGGCGCGATCATCGCGCTGGCCTGGGCGGTGCCGGCCGCGATCATGGGCGGCGAAAAATACGCGAACGCGATCTTCCTGCACCAGACCGTCGATCGCATGACGCGCAGCTTCGCCCATCGCCGTCCGCTGTGGTGGTATTTCATGGTGCTGCCGGCCATGGTGCTGCCGTGGACGCTGGCAGTGCGCGCGCCGTGGCAGGCGTGGTGCGAATCCTTCCATATTTCCAAAAGCGTGCGTTTCGCCGTGGCCTGGGCCGTGCCGGCGTTCGTGGCGTTTTGTTTCGTCAGCGGCAAGCAGCCGCATTACCTGCTGCCTTTGCTGCCGGCGTTGGCGCTGTACCTGGCCAAGGTGCTCGGCGCGGATGGTGCGCGCGTGCGTGGACGCCTGTTCGGCGCGCTCCTGCTGGTCGCGGGACTCGGACTCGCGGCGCTTCCGTATCTCGCCGCGCACGCGCAGGACATCGGTCCGCTCGCGCGCATGCTCGCCGCCGGACGGCTCACGCCGCAATTCCTGCTCGTTGTCGCCGGCATCTGGCCGGTCTGGGGCGTGCTCGCTGCGCTCGTTGGTCTGGCTGTGCTGTTCGTGCGTGGCGCGCACGCCTCGCTGCGCGCGCTGGCGCTGGCTAGTGCGGCGGCAGCGGCGCTGGGCATGCTCGCGTTGGCGCAGGGCGTCGGCCCGTATGTCGACGTGAGTGTCGCGGCGGCGCGCATCAAGCACGATCAGGATGCCGGCCGGCCGATCGCGCACCTCGCATGGCATCACGGCCTGTTCGAATTCCCCGGGCGCTTCACGCAGCCACTGCCGAAGGTCAATTTCGATGAACTGCGCGCCTGGTGTGCCGCGCATCCGGATGGGGAAATTGTGACTTTTTATACAAAATACCCGATCACGGCGAAACCTGATCTGCAGCTTCCGTACCGCTTCGGATTCATCCGCTTCTGGCGCGCGCAGGACCTGCTCGCGATGCCGTGGCCGGTGCAGGCTCCGGCACCGGATGTGGATGAAACGCCGGACGATTGAAGATCAGAAATTCGGCTTGTCCGGGCTTTGCCC
>DATJIL010000146.1:0-26949 GCA_035493385.1 Rudaea sp. | reverse complement strand
ACGGCGAAGCCGTGATCGCGAGCGGTTTGCGCACCGGCGAGACAGTCGTGACGGATGGCCAGTCGCGTCTTGCCGACGGCACGCCGGTGCGCATCCTGCAAGCCGCGAACTGAGCAGTCGTGAGCGTCTCTGAAATTTTCGTGCGCCGCCCGATCATGACCGCCCTGGTCATGGTCGGCATCATCGTGTTCGGCATCGCGGCGTATCGGCTGTTGCCCGTGTCGGATCTGCCGAACGTGGATTTCCCGACCATCCAGGTGACCGCGAGCCTGCCGGGCGCGTCGCCCGAAACCATGGCCTCGGCGGTGGCGACGCCTCTGGAAAAACAGTTCTCGTCGATTCCGTCGCTGGATTCGATGACTTCGGACTCGGGCCTTGGCCAAACCCAGATCACGCTGCAGTTCAGCCTCGACCGTGATATCGACGCCGCCGCACTCGACGTGCAATCGGCGATTTCCGCCGCGTTGCGTCAGTTGCCGCCGACCATGACCACGCCGCCCACGTTCCGCAAGTCCAATCCGGCGGATGCACCGGTTTTCTACGTGAGCATGACGAGCAAGACACTGCCGCTGTCGAAGGTGGACGAATATGCCGAGTCGCTGCTCGCGCAACGCTTGTCGATGGTCGAGGGCGTGGCCTTGGTCAATGTTTACGGCTCGACCAAATATGCGGTGCGCATCGATCTGGATCCAGCCGCAATGGCGGCACGCGGGATCGGCATCGATCAGGTGCAGCAGGCGGTGGCGAACGGCAATGTCGATCTTCCGACCGGCACGCTGTACGGTGACAAGCGTACCTACAACGTGATGGTCAACGGCCAGTTCGAGGCGGCCAAGTCGTTCGGCAAGTTGATCGTGAGTTATCAAAATGGCGCGCCGGTGCGCCTGTCCGACATTGGTCACGTCTACGACGGCATCCAGAACAACCAGCACATCGCCTGGTTCAACGGCGAGCGCGGCGTCGTGCTGGCGGTGCAGAAGCAGCCGGGGGTGAACACCGTCGCCGTGGTCGAACGCATCCGCGAAGTGTTGCCGAAATTCGAGAAGCAGTTGCCCGGCGGCGTGGCGTTGCAGGTGTTCTACGACCGCACGCAAAGCATCCGCGCCTCGGTGGACGAAGTGCAGTTCAGCCTGTTCCTCGCGCTGCTCCTCGTCGTGCTGGTGATTTTCGTATTCCTGCGCAACCTGTCGGCGACGATCATTCCTTCGCTGGCCTTGCCGATGTCCATCGTCGGCACGTTCGCGATCATGTATCCGTTCGGCTACAGCCTCGACAACCTCTCGCTGATGGCGTTGACGCTGTGCGTCGGCTTCGTCGTCGACGACGCCATTGTCATGCTGGAAAACATTTCGCGCCACATGGAAATGGGCAAGACCGCGCTGCAGGCCACGTTCGATGGCGCACGCGAGATAGGTTTCACCATCGTGTCGATGACGCTGTCGCTGGCGGCCGTGTTCATCCCGGTGCTGTTCATGGGCGGCATCATCGGCCGGTTGCTGCACGAATTCGCGGTGACCATTGTCGCCGCGGTGCTGGTCTCGGGTTTCGTTTCGCTGAGCCTGACGCCGATGCTGTGCAGTCGCATGCTCAAACCCCATCATGGCGAGCGTCACGGGCGTATCTATCAGGCCTGCGAACGCGGCTTCGAGGCGATGGCGGGCTTCTACCGGCGCACGCTGACGGTTTGCCTCGCGCACCAGCGCGTGGTGCTGGCCGCATTCGGGTTGATCCTGCTCGCGACCGTCGTCCTGTTCGTGAAGGTGCCGAAGGGATTTCTGCCCGAGGACGACACCGGCCAGTTGTTCGTGTTTACCGAAGCCGCGCAGGACGTCGGTTTTGACGACATGGCGCGCAAGCAGCAGGAAGCGGCGAAGATCATCCGCGCCGACCGCAACGTCGCCGGGGTGCTTTCGTTCATCGGCGTATCCGGCAGTTCGTCGACCTTGAACCTGGGTCGCATGATCGTCACCCTCAAGCCGCGCAGCGAACGCGCGTCGCCCGAGGAAGTCATCCAGGAATTGCGCCCGAAGCTGACCGGCATTCCCGGCTTCACGGTTTTCCTGCAGAACATCCCGATCATCCGCATCGGCGGCCACCTGACCAAAACCCAGTACCAGTACACGCTGCAGGATACGGATACGCACGAGCTGTTCGCGTTCGTGCCCAAGCTCGTCGCCGCGATCGCGAAGCTGCCGGGGTTCCAGGACGTGACCAGCGATTTGCAAATCGCCACGCCCCAACTCGATGTGCACATCGACCGCGATGCCGCGGCAGCTGTCGGTGTCAGCGCTGCGCAGATCGAAAGTGCGCTGTATACCGCGTTCGGACCGCAGCAGGTTTCCACCATTTACACCGCCATCGACCAGTACTGGGTGCTGATGCAGGTCGATCCGGCCAAGCAGAACGATCCGGCCGTGCTCGCGCAACTGTACATCCGCGGCGACAGCGGCAAGCTGGTGCCATTGTCCGCTGTGGCGAGTTTTTCCCGGTCCGTCGGCGCGGCCACGATCAGCCATCTCGGCCAGGTTCCGGCAGCGACGGTGTCGTTCAATCTCGCGCCCGGCGTAAGCCTGGGTCAGGCGGTCGAGCGCATTGACGGTGCGGTGGCGAAACTCAAGGTGCCGGATACGATCATCGGCTCGTTCCAGGGCACCGCGCAGGCATTCCAGTCGTCGATCGCCGGCATGAGCATCCTGTTGTTGCTCGCGATCTTCGTGATCTACCTCGTGCTCGGCATCCTCTACGAAAGTTTCGTGCATCCGTTGACGATCCTCTCGGGATTGCCGACGGCGGCATTTGGCGCGCTGCTGACCCTGATGATTTTCCGCATCGATTTGAACCTGTATTCGGCGGTGGGGCTGATCATGCTCATCGGCATCGTCAAGAAGAACGCGATCATGATGATCGACTTCGCGCTCGAGAAACAGCGCGCCGGCGAACCGGCGCAACAGGCGATCTTTGACGCCTGCCTGGTACGTTTCCGCCCGATCATGATGACGAGCTTTGCCGCGCTCATGGGCACCTTGCCGATCGCGCTGGGCCTGGGCGCCGGTGCTGAATCGCGGCGCCCGCTGGGCGTGGCGGTGGTCGGTGGCTTGCTGACTTCGCAGGTGCTGACTTTGTACCTGACGCCGGTGATCTACCTGTGGTTCGAGCGCGTGCAGCGACGTTTCCGCCGGCAGGACAGCGCCGCTCCCGCAGTAGCCTGAATCACGCCGTACCGCCGAGTTTTGCTAAAGTGGCGGTCTTGCGATGGGTGCAGGCGTGGACGCAGCGGAACTCGAAAAAATATGTGGTGCGTGGCCCGGCACGAGCGCGGCGATCCGGCGCGAAGACGAACTCGTGCTGAGCGTCGCGGATCGCGCGTTCGCGACGCTATGCCTGTGCGGACCCGAGCGCGACCGGATTTCCTTCGCGGTCGATGCGGGACGCTTTGTCGAGATGACCGCCCAGGCCGGCATCGTGCCGGCACATTACGCGGCGCGCCCGTTCTGGATCACTTTGACCGAACCCGAACGCTTCACGCACGCGCAGGTGGAGGTTTTCCTGCACCGTTCCTACGAACTCGTCCGCGCCGGATTGAGCAAGCGGCAGAAAGCGATGTTGGGCGCGCCGGCAACCGGCGCATCAAAAAATGCGTGAATCGCAAAAGGATGACGGCGGGCATGTCGGGTAAAGCGGATTCGGTCAAGACGATTTTCTTCGCGCTCGGCGCGAATTTCGCGATCTTCGTGGCCAAGCTCGCGGCGGCGATCCTGACCGGTTCCGGCTCGATGCTGGCCGAAGCCGTGCATTCGCTGGCCGATTGCGGCAACCAGGGCCTGCTGCTCGCGGGCATGCGCCACGCGCGGCGCGCGGCGTCCACCGATCATCCGCTGGGCTACGGCATGGCCGTGTATTTCTGGTCGTTCCTCGTCGCCTTGCTGTTGTTCAGTGTCGGCGGCGTGTTCTCGATCTACGAAGGCATCCACAAACTCGAAACGCACGAACCGCTGCGCTGGCCATGGCTGGCGGTCGGGGTCCTCGCATTCGGCATCGTCGCGGAATCGTTTTCGATGTGGGGCTGCATGCGTGAGGTGAACAAGGCGCGCGCGGGCAAGAGCCTGTGGCGCTGGTTCCGTGACAGTCGCCAGAGCGAACTGATCGTGATCTTCGGCGAGGATCTGGCGGCCCTGCTCGGCCTTGCCTTTGCCCTGGCAGCGGTGCTGTCGACCATGCTTTCGGGCAATCCGGTGTTCGATGCCGCGGGCTCGATCGCGATTGGCGCGCTGCTGTGTGTGGTTGCCGTGTTTGTCGCGCGCGAGGTGGCATCGCTGCTCGTTGGCCAGAGCGCCGAGCCGGGATTGCGTGAAAATATCGAAGCTTTCGTGCGCGCGCAGCCCGAAGTCGAACGCCTGTTCAACCTGATCACGCTGCAGCTCGGTCCCGACGTCATGGTCGCGACCAAGGCGCAGATGCGCGGCGAGCTTTCCGGCGCGCAGCTGATCGATGCGATCAACCGCGTCGAGGCGGCGATGAAGGCGCGCTATCCCGAAATCCGCTGGTCGTTCTTCGAGCCCGACGTTTCCGATTGAGCGCGATCATTCGCCCGTCAACCACTCCACGCGCTGCTGGCCGAAGCGGCCTTGGGTGAGATGTTCGCGCAGCACAGGCATCAGTTCGGCAAGCTGGCGGTCGAATTTCCATGGTGGGTTGACGATGACCATGCCGCAGCCGTTCAGGCGCAGCGCGGAATTGTCCGGATGCAACAGCAGTTCGGCGCACAGCACTTTCGGGATCTTGCGCCGCGCGAAGCTGCGCAGGAAAGACGCTGTCTGGTGGCGCAGCTTGATCGGATACCAGATCGCGAAGATGCCGGTCGGCCAGCGTGCGAGCGCCTTCGCCAATGCCGCTTCGATGGTGTCGAATTCGGCTTCCTGCGCCTCGAACGGCGGATCGATCAGCACCAGGCCACGGCGCTCCGGCGGCGGCAGCAGCGCATCCATCGCCGCGTAGCCGTCGCGCTGGTGCACGGCGATGCGCGCATCGCCGGCGAAGAGTTTTTTCAACGCGGCGGTTTCGTCCGCCTGCAATTCGCACAAGGTGGCGCGGTCGGATTCGCGCATCAAAAGGCTGGCGATCAGCGGTGAACCCGGATAGATCGCGACGTCGTGCGCGGCATTGCCGGCGTTCAGCGCGCGCACCAGGTTCAGGTAAATGTGCAGCGATGCGGGCAGGCGCACGGCCTCGAGCATGCGCTGCACGCCGGCTTCGTGTTCGCGTGTCTTGCGCGCTTCGTCGCCGTGCAGATTGTAACGGCCGGCACCTGCATGGGTGTCGAAGTAGTGGAACGGCGTCTGCTTGGCCTTGAGCGACTCGATGAGACCGGTCAAAATCGCGTGCTTGAACACGTCGGCGAAGTTGCCGGCATGAAAGGCGTGGCGGTAGTTCATCCGGTAATCCCGCTTGTGGCTTGAATCCGGATGCAAGTGTAGCAATCTGGCTGCGATACGGGACCATCATCTGCCATGAAGCGCCACCACCCGGCTTGCGCATCTGGTCCTGAGGAATGACGCATGAAGAATTCCGTTCGACGCTGCTGGATCACGTTTCTGGTTGTACTGATCGGACTCACGTCGGGTGCCGGTATCTTCGTCTATTCCGGCATTTACAACATCGGCGCTGACGATCACCACACCCGGCCAGTCTTCCTGCTGATGCAGATACTGCGGGACCGTTCGATCCGGATGCGTACGGAGGACCTTGCCGTGCCGAATCTCGACGATCCGCAACTCGTGCTCAAGGGCGCCGGCCAGTACGCGGCGATGTGCACCGGCTGCCATCTCGCGCCGGGCATGGACGATTCGGAGATCCGTCCCGGCTTGTATCCGCAACCGCCGAACCTGGCGCAAACCCGCGTCGACCCGAAAACCGCATTCTGGGTGATCAAGCACGGCATCAAGATGAGCGCGATGCCGGCCTGGGGCTTGGCGGGCCACGATGATCCCACAATCTGGAGCATGGTCGCGTTCCTGCAGAAGCTGCCCGGAATGACCCCGGCCGAGTACAAGGCAATCGTCGCCAAGGCGCCGCCGGACGAGGACATGCCGATGGACATGCACGAGCACGCGCATGGCCACGACTAGACTTTGAGGCGCAGGAGGCGCCGCACGCGCATTTGCATTAGACTGACAACATGAGACGGAAGCTTTTCTCGGGTCGACGGTTGCGCCTGCGCCTGGCGGCGCTGGCAGCGTTCGGCCTGCTGTTCCAGCAATTCGCGTTTGCCGCGCATTTTTGCGCGGCCATGAGTCCGGTCGCGGGCAGCGATTGCATGGGCATGGCGGCAGCGGACATGGCGCCGATGCACGGCGACGCGGCAACATTGTGCGCCCATCATTGCGCCAGTGCCGCCGTCACGCCTTCACCCGATGCGCATGCGCTGGACGTGCCGCCGCTCATCCTGCCGACGCTGCCGACCGCCACGGTCGTCGTTGTGTCCCTGGCGACGGCGCCATTGTCGCTGCGCAACCTGGCGCACCCGTCGCCGCCGCTGCGCGACCTGTTCTGCTCGCGGCAGATCTAGAACTCCACCGCTGATGTCGAGGCTGCCATCCTTGCGGATGGCGCGTTTTCCGTCGTTTGTGGAGTTTGCATGGTTACCCGTATTTGCAACCGGCGCATGCATGCGTTGTTGCCGCTTGTCGCCGCCGTCGCCTGTGCATCGTTCGCGCACGCCGCGCAAGTCCCGTCCCTGACCCTGGATGCGGCGGTCGCGCTGGCCGTGCGCAACGCGCCCATGCTTGCCGCCGACGCCGCGCGCGTGGACGCCGCACGCGAGGATCGCGTGCGCGCCGGGCGCCTGCCGGATCCGGAACTTGGCATCGGACTGGACAATCTCACTGCCACCGGCGGTGGTGCCTTCGATCCGCTGGCCGATTCGATGACGATGCAGACGATCGGCATCGTGCAGCGCATCCCGTCTCGTGCTGTTCGCTCGGCGCAGCGTGCTGCGGCGGATGCGCAAGTGCTGGCTGCCTCCGCGCAGCGCACGCTGGCCGGCACGGACGTGCGCCAGGCCGCCGCCGATGCCTGGGTTTTCCTGTGGGTCGCGCAACGACGACTCGGCTTGCTCGAGGATATGCGTGACGCGGCGGATACGGCCGAGCGCGCGAGCCGGGCTCGGCTCGCCGGCGGTACCGATGGCGCCGCAGCCGCCCTGGCGGCACGCGCGGAAGCGGCCGATCTCGACAACCGACTCGACGCGGCGCAAGCGGGTATCGAGGCTGCGCAGGCGATGCTGCGACGCTGGACCGGCACGGACGCGAGCGCGGCGGATGTGGCGGATTTCGCGGAATTGCCGGTCGCACCCGCGACTTTGCTGTCCCAACTGGACCGGCAGGCGCCGCTGCTGAAATGGCCGGCGCGTGAGGCGAGCGCGCAGGCGTCGCTGGATGCGGCCCGCGCCGGCAAACGCCCGCAGTGGAGCGTGGGCGTCAGCTACGGCAAGCGTTTCGGCAGCCTGCCCGACATGGCTTCCGTGAACTTCGGCATGACCTTGCCGTTGTTCGCCGGCAATCGCCAGGATCGCGACATCGGCGCGCGCCATGCCGAACGCGACGCGGTGCTGGCCGAACACGAGGACGCACGCCGCGCGCAACGCGCCGCGGTCGAACAAAGGCTGGCGGACTGGCGCGGTTGGACGCGGCAGGCGCGCCGCTTCCGCGACGAACTGGTGCCGCTCGCCGCGGACCGTTCGCGCGTCGCGCTGGCCGCCTATCGCGCTGGCGGATCGCTGCAACCCTGGCTCGACGCGCGGCGCGACGAAATCAAGACGCGCCTCGACTTCGCCGATGCGCTGGCGGCCTGGGGCCGCGGCTGGGTGGCGCTGGCCTACCTGATTCCCGCGGAGGAGATGCCATGAAACGCGCATGGATCGTTGTGGTGGTGGGCGCATTGGCCCTGTCTTCGGCCACGTTTTACTGGCTGGGCGCGCGCCGCGCCGGCAGCGGTGCGGCGATGCCTGCCGCCGCAGTCGCCGCGGACAAGCGCGTGCTGTACTGGTACGACCCGATGTCGCCGCAGCAGCATTTCGACCATCCCGGCAAGTCGCCGCTGATGCCGAGCATGGACCTCGTGCCGAAATACGCGGGCGCGCCCGGCGAAAGCGAGCCCGGCGTGGTGCGCATCGATCCGGCCGTCGTGCAGAATCTCGGTGTGCGCACCGCGCCGGTGCGCGTGGCGGCGTTGACGCGCGACGTGCGCGTGCCGGCAAGCGTGGGCTGGAACCTGCGCGAGGCGGTGACGATCAGCGCGCGCGTGGACGAAACCATCGAGCGGCTGGACGTGCGCGCGCCATTCGATTCTGTGCGCAAGGGACAGCCCATCGCGCGCGTGCTGGCGCCGCAGTGGGGCGCGGCGGTCGCCGAATACCGCGCGCTTTCCGCTGCCGAATCCGCGGATGCGCGCGCGCTGCTCGCCGCAGCACGGCAGCGCCTGCACGTGCTCGGCCTGAGCGATGCCGAGATCGCTGGTGCGCACGCCGGCGCGGCCGGCATCGAGTTGCGCGCGCCGCTCGACGGCGTGGTCGCGCAACTGGCCGTGCAGCAGGGCCAGCAGGTCGTCGCCGGTGCGCCATTGATGGTGCTCAATTCGCTGGATACGGTCTGGGTCGAAGCCGACGTGCCGCAAGCGCAAATGCCCGGCATCGCCGCCGGCACTCCGGTCGAGGTGACGGTCAGCGCATTGCCCGGCGCGTCGTTCGATGCGCGGGTGCAAGGAGTGTTGCCCCAGGTCGATCCGGCCACGCGCAGTCAGCGCGTGCGTATCGAGTTGCCGAATCCGGAGCATCGGCTGGCCCCGGGCATGTTCGCGCAGGTCTCGATTTCCGTGGCCGGCGGCGCAGCGCACCCGCTGGTGCCCGACGAAGCGCTGATCGCGACCGGCGCGGCGACGCGCGTGATCGTCGCGCTCGGCGATGGGGGCTTCCGCGCGGTGCCGGTGCGTGTCGGCGCGTCCGCCGGCGGCGAGACGGAAGTCCTGAACGGACTTTCCGGCAACGAGCGCGTGGTGACCTCGGGCCAGTTCCTGATCGACTCGGAGGCGAGCCTGTCGGGTGCGTTGCAGCGCTTGCAAACAGAACCCGAATCCGCGCCGCAGCCGGATCATCCGGCGCAGCACACGCATCCGGATGGCGCGCACGCGGAGTCCCGGCAATGATCGCGCGCCTGATCCATTGGTCGATCGCCAACCGCGTGCCGGTGCTGCTGGCGGCGCTGGTGCTGGCAGCGGCGGGCGTGTTTTCCCTGCGGCAGACGCCGGTCGATGCCTTGCCTGACCTGTCCGATACGCAGGTGATCATTCGCACGTCCTGGCCCGGTCAGTCGCCTCAGCTGGTCGAGGACCAGGTCACTTATCCGCTGGCGACGACGATGCTTTCGGTGCCCGGCGCACACACCGTGCGCGGCTACTCGTTTTTCGGCGACTCGTTCGTTTACGTGTTGTTCGACGACCGCACCGACCTGTACTGGGCGCGTTCGCGCGTGCTCGAGTACCTGAGCCAGGTGCGCGACCGCCTGCCCGCCGATGTGCAGCCGGCGCTCGGCCCGGATGCGACGGGACTGGGCTGGATCTACGAGTACGCACTGGTCGATCGCAGCGGCCGGCACGACCTCGGTCAATTGCGCGCATTGCAGGACTGGACATTGCGATACGCGCTCAAGACCGTGCCCGACGTCGCCGAAGTGGCGAGCATCGGTGGCGCGGAGAGCGCCTGGCAGATCGTGCCCGACCCGCAGGCGCTGGCCGCGCGCCGCATCACCGTGCCGCAGTTGATCGAGGCGGTGCAATCGGCCAACGGCGCCGGCGGCGGCTCGGTGATCGAGCAGGGCGAGGCCGAACTCATGGTGCGCAGCGAAGGCTGGCTGCGCAGCCGGGCGGATTTCGAGAACGTGCCGGTCGCGATGAACGGCGGCGTGCCGGTGCTGTTGCGCGAAGTCGCCACGGTGCGGCGCGGGCCCGCGTTCCGCCGCGGCATCGCCGAACTGGATGGGCAGGGCGAGGTGGCCGGCGGCGTGGTCATCCTGCGCTCTGGCAAGAACGCGCGCACGGCCATCGCGGCGGTGAAGGCGCGGCTCGCGGAGCTTGCGCGCAGTCTGCCGGCCGGCGTCGAGATCGTGCCGACCTACGACCGGTCGCAGTTGATCGACGCCTCGGTGCGCAACCTGTGGCGCACGCTGCTCGAGGAATTCATCGTCGTCGCGTTGGTGTGCCTGCTGTTCCTCGGCCACCTGCGCTCGGCGCTGGTGGCGGTGGTCACGCTGCCGCTCGGCGTGCTGGCGGCGTTCGTGGTCATGCACGCGCAGGGCATCAGCGCGAACGTGATGTCGCTCGGCGGCATCGCCATCGCCATTGGCGCGATGGTGGATGCGGCCGTGGTGATGATCGAGAACGCGCACAAGCACCTCGAACATTGGCGCGACGCAAACGCCGGCGCCGAGCCGCAAGGGGCGCAACGCTGGAACCTGATTGCCGAGGCCGCGGCCGAAGTGGGTCCGGCACTGTTCGTGAGCCTGCTCGTGATCGCGCTGTCGTTCGTGCCCGTGTTCGCGCTGGAGGCGCAGGAAGGGCGCCTGTTCAAGCCGCTCGCCTACACCAAGACCTACGCGATGGCGGCGGCTGCGGGCCTGGCGGTGACGCTCGTGCCGGTGCTGATGGGCTTTCTCGTACGTGGACGCATCCGCGCCGAGCACGAAAATCCGCTGAATCGCTGGCTGATTGCCGCGTATCGTCCGGTGCTCGATGCGGTGTTGCGACGTCCCGGCATCGCCTTGCTTTTCTCCGGCATGCTGCTTGCGAGCGCCGCGCTGCCGCTCGCGCGGCTGGGCAGCGAATTCCTGCCGCCAATGGACGAGGGCACGCTGTTGTACATGCCCACGGCCTTGCCCGGGCTGTCCGCCGGCAAGGCCGCGCAACTGCTGCAGCTCACCGACCGTATGATCAAGACGGTGCCGGAAGTCGCGCACGTGTTCGGCAAGGCCGGCCGCGCCGACACCGCCACCGATCCCGCGCCCCTGGAGATGTTCGAAACCACAATCACGTTCAAGCCCAGGCAGCAGTGGCGGCCGGGCATGACCATGGACAAGATCAAGGCCGAACTCGACCGCGCGGTGAAGGTGCCGGGCCTGACCAACCTCTTCGTGCCGCCGATTCGCAACCGCATCGACATGCTCGCGACCGGCATCAAGAGTCCGATCGGCATCAAGGTGCTCGGTCCGGACCCGGTCACGCTGGAAAACGTCGCCGATCGCATCGAAGCCGTCGCGCGCGGCGTGGCGGGTGTGCGCTCGGCGGTCGCCGAGCGCAGCGCCGGCGGCCGCTACGTCGATGTCGACATCCATCGCGATGCCGCGGCGCGCTATGGATTGAGCCAGCGCCAGGTACAGGAGCTGATCGCCAGTGTGGTCGGCGGCGAGCCGATCGGGCAGACCATCCAGGGCCGCGAGCGCTTTCCGATCGTGCTGCGCTATGCGCGCGCCGAGCGCGATTCGCTGGCCGCGCTGCGCGCATTGCCGATTGTCGCCGCCGGCGGCGCGCAGCTCACGCTCGGGCAGATCGCCGACATTGAGGTGCAGCCCGGGCCGTCGATGTTGCGCAGCGAAGACGGCCGCCTGGCAACCTACGTCTATGTCGACACGGCGGGGCGCGACCTGGGCGCGGTGGTCGCGGACCTGAAACGCGCCGTGGCCGAATCTGCGTCGCTGCCACCGGGCGTCTCCGTCGAATGGTCCGGGCAATTCGAGTACCTGGCGCGGGCAACCGCACGGCTGACGCTGATCGTGCCGATTGTGCTCGCGATCATCTATTTGCTGATCTGGGCGGTGTTCCGCCGCGCTGGCGAAGCGGCACTGATCATGCTGAGCGTGCCGCTGGCCCTGGTCGGCGGGTTGTGGCTGATCTGGCTGCTCGGGCATGCGGTATCGGTGGCGACCGTCATTGGCTTCATCGCACTCGGCGGCGTCGCCGCCGAGTTCGGCGTGGTGATGCTGCTGTACCTGCGCCATGCCTGGGACCGCCACCGCGTGGCCGATCCTGCTGCCGGCGCGGATGCGCTCGACGCGGCCATCCGCGAAGGTGCGGTGCAGCGTGTGCGGCCAAAGGCGATGACCGTGGCCGTGGTGCTGGCCGGCCTGTTGCCGATCATGGCTGGCCACGGCGCGGGCTCGGAAGTGATGCAACGCATTGCCGCGCCGATGATCGGCGGCATGCTGACCGCGCCGCTGTTGTCGATGCTGGCGATCCCGGCTGCCTTCAAGCTGATCGAGCGCCGCCGGTTGCGACGCAGCGCCGGGTCTTGATGGCGGCGTATCCTGTATGCATTGCACGAATGGGAATTGCACATGAGCGACCACAGCCACGCGCCGGGAATGGCGCACGCAGCGACCGATCCGGTCTGCGGCATGCAGGTCGATCCACACTCGGCCAAACACCATGCCGAACATGCGGGCCGCACGTACCATTTCTGTTCCGCGCGCTGCCGCGAGAAATTCCTCGCCGAGCCGGCGCGGTATCTCGGCAACACTGCCGCCGAAGTCGCGCCGCCGCCGGCGGGAACGATCTACACCTGTCCGATGCACCCGGAAGTGCGGCAAATCGGCCCGGGTCATTGTCCCAAGTGCGGCATGGCGCTGGAGCCTTTGCTGCCGAGCGCGGATTCCGAAGACGACGGCGGACTGCGCACGCTTGCGCGGCGATTCTGGATCAGTCTCGTGTTGACGATTCCCGTCGTAGTCGTGGCGATGGGCCCGCACCTGTTCGGCTGGCACCTGCCCGCGCCGTGGGATCGCATCGCGACGTGGATCGAAGTGGTGCTGGCGACAATCGTCGTGCTCTGGGCCGGAGCGCCGTTCTTCGCGCGTGGCTGGCGCTCGCTCAAACCCTGGTCGCCGAACATGTACACCCTGATCGCTCTCGGTACGGGTGTGGCCTGGTTGTACAGCGCGGTCGCGTTCGTCGCGCCGAGCGTGTTTCCGCCCGCATTTCGCGATATGCACGGCAACGTCGCGGTCTATTTCGAATCCGCCGCCGTCATCGTCACGCTGGTGTTGCTGGGCGATTTCCTCGAACTGCGCGCGCGCCGGCAAACGGGCGCCGCGTTGAAGGCGCTGCTCGGGCTCGCCCCGAAGACGGCACGCCGCATCGAGGCGGATGGTGTTGAACATGATGTGGCGTTGGCCGAGGTGCGTGTCAGCGACATGCTGCGCGTGCGTCCCGGCGAGAAAGTGCCGACCGATGGCGTCGTGCTCGAAGGCACGAGCCATGTCGATGAATCCATGCTCAGCGGCGAGCCGATGCCGGTGGAAAAGACATCCGGCGACAAGCTGACCGGCGGCACGATCAATCAGGATGGCGCGCTCGTGATGCGCGCGGAAAAAGTCGGCGCGGAAACCCTGCTGGCGCAGATTGTCGCCCTGGTCGCACAGGCGCAGCGTTCGAAAGCGCCGCTGCAACGCGTCGCCGACCGCGTCGCGGCTTGGTTCGTGCCGGCCGTCGTCGCGGTGGCCGTGCTCGCATTCAGCGCCTGGGCCGTATTTGGCCCGGATCCAAAATTGGCGCATGCCCTGATCGCCGCGGTGTCGACGTTGATCATCGCCTGTCCGTGCGCGCTCGGCCTGGCGACACCGATTTCCATCATGGTTGCGAGCGGGCGCGGCGCGCGCGCAGGCGTCCTGTTCCGGGATGCCGCCGCGATCGAAGCGCTGCGCGACGTCGATACGCTGGTCGTGGACAAGACCGGCACGTTGACCGAAGGCAAGCCGGCATTGATGGGCGTTTACACGATCGGCGGCTTCGACGAGTCGCGCGCGCTGGCGTTGGCGTCCGCGCTGGAGCTGCCGAGCGAGCATCCGCTAGCGCGTGCGGTCGTGGCGGGCGCGCGCGAGCGCCGCATCGCCATCCCGAAGGTCGCGGAGTTCTCCGCGCTGATCGGCCGCGGCGTGCGCGGCACTGTGGAGGACCGCGTGGTTGCGCTGGGAAATGTGCGCCTGATGGAAGAAGGCGGAATCGTCGTCGACGCGGCGGCGCTTGCGCGCGCCGACGTATTGCGCGGGCAGGGCGCCACCGTCGTGTTGCTTGGCGTCGATGGCACGCTGGCCGCGCTGATTGCCGTCGCCGATCGCATCAAGCCCAGTTCGCGCGATGCGATCCGGCAATTGCGCAAGGCGGGCCTGCGCATCGTCATGCTCACCGGCGACAGCGCGACGACCGCATGGTCGGTGGCGCATGCGCTGCTCATCGACGAGGTGCGCGCCGAGGTGTCGCCCGCGGACAAGGCGGCGGCGGTCGTGGCGCTCAAACGCGAGGGCCGGCGTGTGGCGATGGCCGGCGACGGCATCAACGATGCGCCCGCGTTGGCCGCCGCACATGTCGGCATCGCGATGGGCAGCGGCACCGATGTGGCCATGGAAAGCGCACAGGTCACGCTGGTGAAAGGCGACCTGACCGCGATCGTGCGCGCGCGTGCGTTGTCGCAGGCGACCGTCCGCAACATCCGCCAGAACCTGTTTTTTGCCTTTGTCTACAACGCCATCGGCGTGCCGATCGCGGCGGGCGTGCTGTATCCGTGGTTCGGCATCGTGCTGTCGCCGATGTTCGCGGCGCTGGCGATGAGCCTGTCGTCGGTATCGGTGGTGACGAACGCGTTGCGACTGCGCCGCGTGAATTTGTGAGCGCTCAACCGACCTGCGCGCAGGTCATGGAGATCGCGCTGATGACGGTGGTGTTGAAGATGCGCAGCGGCTCGCCGTCGCCACGCAAGGCAAGGACGTACAACAGCGGCAGGTAGTGCTCGGGCGTGGGGATGCCGAGCGCGACCTCCGGGCCCAGCGATGTCCAGTCCAGCAGGCGTTCGTGATCGCCGGATTCGATGTGCCCGCGCAACAGCGCATCGGCGCGTGCGGACCAGTCCGCCGGTTGCGTGGCGTGGAAATCGAACAGGCGCAGGTTGTGCACGATGTTACCGCTGCCCAGAACGAGTACGCCGTCGTCGCGCAGCGGCGCGAGTTCCTGGCCGAGCGCGTAGTGGAATGCGCCAGGCTGTGCGCTGTCCAGGCTCAGTTGCAGCACGGGGATGTCCGCCTGCGGATACATGATGCGCAGCACGCTCCACACGCCGTGATCGATGCCGCGGCCTGAATCCAGGTGTACGTTTGCGCTTTTTACCGTCTGCGCGACCTGCCGCGCCAAGGTCGGATCGCCGGGCGCCGGGTAGCGCACGTCGAACAACGCCTTGGGAAAGCCGTAAAAATCGTGGATGGTTTCCGGCGTCGGCGTACCGCCGATATAGACGCCGCGCGTTTCCCAATGCGCCGAGACGCACACGATGGCGCGCGGCCGCGGAATGCGCCGTGCCGCATCCTGCCAGCCGCGGGTGAAGGCATTGTCCTCCAGCGCGTTCATCGGCGAGCCGTGGCCGACAAATAACGCGGGCATGCGCGAACTCATGCGTGGAGACGTGTTCTTCAGGCGCCGCTGCCGAACGGGTTCTTCAGACGCGAAAGTATCGCGCCACGACCGGTGTCGCGCGGCGCGGCGGTATCGGCTGCTCCTGCCGCACCCTCGATCTCGATGTAGCCGATCGCATGGTAGGCGTTGGTGAAATCGATGACGTCGGGAAGGGTGGCGCCGCTTTGTTCGGCGATTTCGCCGAGCGTGGCCGGCTGTTTCATCATCACCGTGGCAATGCGGAAATGTTTCGGGAACTCGCGCTCGATCTGCGGCCAGCGCGACAGCTTGAACTTCGCGTTCACGTCCACGCCCTGTGCCGGATGGCCGTTGGAGCCCAGCACATGGCTAAGCCAGTTCAGGCGCGCATACGGCTGGCCCTTGCCTGAAGCTTGCAGGCGCGCCAGCTCGATCGGGCTGACCTCGTGCAATTCCTCGTGCGCGACGACGCGTCCGCAATGCGCGGCGAGCGCGCGCAGGTTGCCGTCGGCGTAATACGTCTTGTTGCCCGGGTCCAGCACCAGGTCGGGCGCATCCTTGCTTTGGATGCGCACCGCGGCGGCAAGCGTGTGATCCGTCAGCCAATGATGCAGGCGGTGTTCCTTCGGCGGTTCCGGTTCCGGCGCCGGCGCAGCGACCGGAGCAGGCGCTGGCGCTGGCGCGGGAGGCGCTTTTGCGGCGGCTTTTTTCGGCGCGGGCGGCGGCGGTGGCGCGGCGGTATCCGCGGGACCTTCTTCAGTCAGCGCGGCGGCGCGATCGAGCACCTGCACGAGGTTGTCGACCGTCAGCGGCTTGTGCAAAACCAATTCGTATTCGTCGCCAGGGGTATGGCCAGTGAGGACGGCAATGAGGCGCGAATTGTGCGCGCGCAACCAATCCATGTGGCCGTAGACGGTATCGACGTCGATGACCAGCAATTCGGCGTGGTCACCGGTGTGCAAGCGCCAGGGCGAGGAAAGTTTCGGTGCGGCCTGATTGAGCAGCTCGCGCACGCGCGCTACGTCTTCGTCGCTCGCACCCTGCATCGCCAAGCGTCTTGCCATGTTCTTCTACCCCTGAGTAGTTGGTGCGGACCGCATGTCGTGCGACGCCGCGACCCCGGGGATTGTCGCCGATTCCGCAGCCGGGTCAAGCGGCGGGTTTCGGGTCAGTTCTTGGAAAAGGGGTTGCGCAGGCGCGAAAACAGGCCGGATTTTGCCGGCGGCGCGTTTCGGGACAGGCGGCTTTGCACCTCGATCAAACCGATCGCGTCGTAGGCGGTGACGAGGTCAAATACTGCAGCCATCGGCGCGCCACTGGCAGCGGCGATTTCATTGAGTTTCGCCGGTGCGGTCAGCGCCGCGACGATCCGGGCGTGGTGCGGAACATCGGCGCCGGTCAGGGCACCGCCCTTGAGGCGGAACCGTCCGCCAGGGTCCAGGTGCCGTGCCAGGTGGCCGGCGGCATGCACGAAGGCGTCGAGCCATTGCAGGTGCGCGTAGGGCCGTGCCGGCTGTTGGGCACGCAAGCGGGACAGATCCTGCGTGGTCACCGGGCGCCACGCCGAGCGCGCCAGGTCCGTTTTGCAGTACGCCGCCAGAGTGGCCAATCCGCCGCCGGCGTGGAAGGACTGAGCCTTGGGATCGAGCACCAGTTCCGGCGCGCCTTCCAATGCAGCTCGTGCCGGTCCGCCGAGCAGGTTCTTGCACAAGTAATCGCGCAGGGGGTGTTTGCCGGAGGCGGAATTCGCATCGGCTTCGTCGGCATCGGCGATATTGATGCCTTCGGGTTTGCCATCCGGTCCGCGTATGCCGCGCACCGAGTCGGCGATGCGGCGGTCGCTGCGTGCCGATGCCGCGCGGCTGCCGCGTTCGATGCGCGTTTCCGCGTCGATCTGCAATGGTACCGCGAACAGCGGTTTGGCGGCTTCGGTGTCGGGCTTGAACAAATCGTCCAGGCCCAGCGCAGGTTCGGCATCGCGGCGTTGCGCGCGTACGGTTGCGGCTTCGCTGACCTCGATCTGGAATTCCGCGTTGAGCGTGGCGTCGGCGTAAAAGTCGACGTCCGCACTCAGCACCGGTTGGCCGAAGTCCATGCTCGGCGCGCCGGTGTCGTTGAGCGCGGCGACGACATCCTCGGCCTTGAGCGGCTTGTGCAGGCGCAATTCGCCGTTGCGCAAGGGCTCGTCGTTGTCGAATATGACGCAGCGGCGGCCGCCGCTGAACGCGCGGTTGCGCGCGATCTGCCCGGCCAGGTCCACGGGGCTGACGATGATCAGATCGGCGTTTTCTTCCGCGCCCCAGCGCCAATTCTGGCCGAGTTCGGCGGCGACCTTGCGCAGCAGCAGGCGCAGGTGAGCGGTGTCCTCTTCGCTCAGGCCGATGACGGCAAGGTATTTCTCGTTCGCCACGGAATGCTTCCTCGACCGCTCGCGTCGAGTTTACTTCAAAACAACGTGGAGCGTGCGCTTCAGGACGCCGTTTCCAGCGCTTTCTCGGCATCGCTGCGCGCCGCCGCGTCGCGCCGCGCCTGCTGTTGCAGCGCCCACAGCGCGGCGTAGCGTCCGCCTTGCGCGAGCAGTCCGGCATGCGTGCCGCGCTCGACCGCGCGGCCGTGTTCGAGCACGAGGATCTCGTCGGCATCGACGATGGTGGAAAGCCGGTGCGCGATGATCAGGGTCGTGCGCGCACGCGCGATCTCCGCCAATTCGCCCTGGATGATTTTCTCGGTGCGCGTATCCAGCGCGCTGGTCGCCTCGTCGAATACGAGGATGGCGGGATTCTTCAACACCGTGCGCGCGATCGCCACGCGCTGTTTCTCGCCGCCGGACAGTTTCAGGCCGCGCTCGCCGACCTGGGAGTCGTAGCCCTGCGGCAGCGACATGACGAAGTCGTGGATATGCGCGGCTTTCGCCGCCGCTTCCACTTCCTGGCGCGTTGCGTCCGGTCGACCGTAGGCAATGTTGTAGTAAATGCTGTCGTTGAACAGCACCGTGTCCTGCGGAACGATGCCGATCGCCGCGCGCAAGGATTGCTGCGTCACGCTGCGGATGTCCTGACCGTCGATGAGGATGCGCCCGGCGCTGGCGTCGTAGAAGCGGAACAGCAGACGCGACAGTGTGGATTTGCCCGCGCCGGTGGTGCCGACCACGGCGAGCGTCTTGCCCGGCGCGATGGTGAAATCCACGTCGTGCAGGATCTGCCGCTGCGGATCGTAGGCGAACGATACATGCTCGAAACGCACCTGCGCACCGGCGACATGCAGCGGCGGTGCGTCCGGCGCGTCGCGCACTTCGGCATTCGCATCGAGCAGGGCGAACATGCGTTCCATGTCGATCGCGCCCTGCTTGATCTGGCGGTAGGTGAAGCCGAGCATGTTGAGCGGGATCGACAGTTGCAGCAGCAGCGTGTTGACCAGGACCAGATCGCCGACGGTAAGTTTGTGCGCGACCACGCCCGCCGCGGCCATCGCCATCAGCATCGTCAAACCTGCGGCGATCACCAGTGCCTGCGCGCCGTTGAGCAGGGCCAGTGAATTTTCCGTCTTCACCGCCGCATCTTCGTAACGGTGCAGGTCGGCGTCGTAGCGGCGCGCCTCGAAATCCTCGTTGCCGAAATACTTGACCGTCTCGTAATTGAGCAGGCTGTCCACCGCGCGCGCGTTGGACAGGCTCTCCACCTCGTTCATCGCGCGCACGCCGGCGGTGCGCCATTCGCTGATCCAGATCGTCGCGGCGATGTACACAAGCATCGTCGCGAGGGTGACGGCGGCATAGCGCCAATCCAGTTCGCGCAACAGCAAGGCGGTGACGAGGCCGATTTCGACTACGGTCGGCACGATGTTGAACACGACCCAGCCGAGCAGGTTGTACACACCGCGCGTGCCGCGCGAGACGTCGCGGCCGACGCCGCCGGTGTGGCGCTCCAGGTGAAAGCGCAGCGACAGCGCATGCAGGTGGCGGAACGCATCCAGCCCCGATGCCCGCATCGCACGTTGCGCGACGCGCTCGAACACCGTGTCGCGCAACTGGCCGAACAGCGTGCCGATCAGGCGCAGGGCGCCGTAGCCCGCGATCATGGCGATGGGCACCGTGAGCAGGGCAATGCGTGGATCCAGGTGATCGACGATGGCCTTGAGCGACAGCGGCACGCCGATGGTGGCGATCTTGGCGACGATCAGCAGGGCGAGCGAGATGACGATGCGCCAGCCATGTTCGCGCAGGTAGGGCGCGAGCCGCCGCAGGGTCGAGGGAATGCTGGCGGAGGCCTGGGCTGGAGTTTTTGTCATCGTCGCAAGGTGTGGGCAAATGAAAGCGATGCAAGCCGCTGCCGATTCATCGGCGTATCATCGCGTAATCCCAACCCACGGAGAAGCGCCATGCGTACCGTTCTTGTCGCCGCCCTGGTTTTGATCTGCGCGTCTGCCGTTGCCAAGGACGCGCCCAAGTCGACGCCGTTGGCCAATCCCGCGCCGCCGCATGGTGCGCGTGTATTCATCGAATCGCCGCGCAACGGCGCGACAGTCGGGCAGGACGTCCACGTCGTGTTTGGCGTCAGCGACATCAAGGTCGCGCCGGCCACCGACGCGTCGCCTGGCACTGGCCACCATCACCTGCTCATCGACGTCAAGGAACTGCCGCCGCTGGACGCGCCGATTCCCGCCGACGCGAACCACAAGCACTACGGCAAGGGCCAGACCGAGGACACGATTCATCTGTCGCCCGGTGACCACACCCTGCAACTGGATTTCGCCGATTACCGGCATGTGCAGTTCGATCCGCCGCTGGTGTCGCAGCGGATCACCGTTCATGTCAAATGAGGCGGGGAATCACCGGTTCAGATCGATGGCATAAACCGCCGTGCCGTCGCCGTTGTCCTTGACCAGCGCGACGTTGGCTATGCCGTCGTCGCGCGCGAGGTCGAGCTTGCCGGCGGCGGAGGTGAAGATCACCGGGCCGGCAGTTTTCACTTTCGCGAAATGCCAGTTGCGCATGGCGCCGAAGCCCTTGCGCGTGATCTCGCGCGCCGCGCGCACGTAGTCGATCAGCACATCGCGGTTCGCATCGGGAGCGAACAAAACGACATTGCTGCCGTCGAGTCCGGGGAATCCACCGCCGCCGCTGGCACGGTAGTTGTTGGTCACCACGATGAAGGCCTCATCGGATTTCAACGGCTGGCCGCGATAGCGCAAATCCACGATGCGCTCGCCGACGGCTTTGGTCACGTCGATGGCGTAGGTCAGGCCGCCACCGCTGGAATCGGCTTGCAACACGTCGAAGTTGTAGGTCGGATAGCGCCGGTTGATGAGTTCCTGCGGCTTCGCATCGTGCGGGTCGATGCGGTTGAACCACTGCGCGGATTTCTCCAGCCACGCTTTCACCCCGGCACCGGTTATCTTCACCGCGGTCAAGGTGTTCGGATACAGGTAGAGGTCGGCCGCGTTGTTGATCGCGAGCGGCCCGGCTGGTACGTCGGTGTAGTCATTCGGTCCGCCGAAACCGGCCTTGAACGGTGCGGCGGCGGACAGCACGGCAACGTTGCGGAATTGCGGCAGATTGGCTTTTATATACTTTTCCACATACTCGCGTTGCGCGGTGTTGACCAGCGTCAGTGCCGAGGTATCGCCCGCGGCGACGAAGTACGTGGTCATGGGAAAATCGCTGCGTCCGATCGGTGTCTTGACGTAGGCAATGGTGGCTGCGTGTTCCGGGGCGACGATCTGCGCGATTTCCTCATCCGGCGCGACGGGTGGTTTTCCGCGCGGCTCGACGAGGCGAACTTCCGAGTGCGTCGCGTCCTTGTCCACCTGCCAGTGGCCGGCGGCGTAGGTGAGGTGCAGGTCGATCACGCCGATGGCCTTGCCGAAAAAATCGCCCATGACGGTCGGCACGCCGTTGACGAAACCGCGCTCGTTGTCCACGTCGTGCATGTGCGCGTAATGCGATTTCGCATTGCCGGGATCGGGGAAGACCTGGTGCGAATGGCCGGTAAGCATGGCGTCGATGCCGGGCACCTGGGCCAGGTACCAGTCGGCGTTTTCCATTTTTGGCGTGTACGGCGCGGTGTTGATGCCGCCGTGGACGATGGCGATCACGATGTCGGCGCCGGCGGCGCGGACTTCCGGCACGTATTTTTTTGCCGCCTCGACCACGCCCATCACCGTGACTTTGCCTTCGAGGTTGCGTTTGTCCCATTCCAGGATCGGCGGCGGCGCGAAACCGACCACGCCGACGCGGATCGTCGCCTCGCGTTCGCTGCCGTCCGGCGCGTGCACGCGGATCGTGCGCGTGAGGATGCGCCACGGCGCATACAGCGGCTGGCCGGTTTTCGCGCTGAACACGTTGGCCAGCACGAGCGGAAAATCCGGACCCTTGCAATGTTCGACCGGAACGCCGGTCGCGTCGAACGATGTGCCGGTAACCTGGCTGAGGAAAGGCAGGCCGTAATTGAATTCGTGATTGCCGATGGTGCCGGCGTCGTAGTGCAGCGTGTCCATCGCCTTGTAGATCGCGAGGGTCTGGTCGCAAGCCGGTTTGTGCACGAGCGCCTGGTAATCGGCCAGCGCCGTGCCCTGGATGGTATCGCCGGCGTCGAACAGCAGCGTGTTCGCAAATTCCTTGCGCGCCGCGTGGATCAGCGTAGCCGCGCGTTCCAGGCCCAGGCTCGCATCCGGCGCGAGCTTGTAATAATCGTAGCTCATCACGTTGGAATGCAGATCGGTGGTTTCGAGTACGCCGATTTGCGCGCGCGTGCCGTCTGTCGGGTACGTTGCGAGCGATGCGCAGGCGGCGAGGGCGAGCGTGCAGGCGAGCAGGAGTGCTATTCGTTTCATGGCATGGCGGGGCAGGGAATTGGTCCGGAATTATCGCGCATCTGCTAGGCTAGCAGGCCGTTTCACGACAGTTTTTACAATGACCGTTCGCACACGCTTCGCTCCCAGTCCTACCGGTTTCCTCCACATCGGCGGCGCGCGCACCGCGCTTTACTGCTGGCTGGAGGCGCGTCATCGCGGCGGCCAGTTCATCCTGCGCATCGAGGATACCGATCGCGAGCATTCCACCGACGAGGCGGTGAAAGCCATTCTCGATGGCATGAGCTGGCTCGGCCTGGATCACGACGAAGGCCCGTTCTACCAGACCCTGCGCATGGATCGTTATCGCCACGTCGCCGAGGAACTCGTGCGTGCGGGCAAGGCGTACTACGCCTACGAGACGAAAGAAGAATTGGATGCGATGCGCGCGCGGCAGATGGAGCAGAACATCAAGCCGCGCTACGCCGGCGTCTATCGCGAGCAGAATGCGCCGTTGCGCGACGACCCGAATCGAGTCATCCGCTTCCGCAATCCGGCGTCGGGCTCGGTCGTGTTCAACGACAAGGTCAAGGGTCGCATCGAGTGGAGCAACGACGAACTCGACGACCTCGTCATGGTGCGTTCGGACGGATTCCCGACCTACAACTTCGCCGTCGTCGTCGACGACATCGACATGCGCGTGAGCGAGGTGATCCGCGGCGACGACCACGTCAACAACACGCCGCGCCAGATCAACATCTACAACGCGCTGGAAGCCGACATCCCCGAATTCGCGCACCTGCCGATGATCCTGGGGCCGGACGGGCAGAAGCTGTCCAAGCGCCACGGCGCAGTGAGCGTCATGCAATATCGCGACGATGGCTTCCTGCCGCATGCGGTGCTCAATTACCTGGTGCGCCTGGGCTGGTCGCACGGCGATCAGGAAATCTTCTCGCTCAAGGAAATGATCGACCTGTTCGACGTCGCCGACGTCAACAAGGCGGCGTCGCGCTTCGACGTCGAGAAACTTTCCTGGCTCAACCAGCATTACCTCAAGACCGGCGATCCCGAGGCGCTCGCGCCGGAACTGGAATGGCAGTTGCGCCAGCAAGGCTACGATCCTGCGCATGGCCCGCGTGCGGCCGACGTGGTCGTGGCGTTGCGCGACCGCGCCCGAACGCTCAAGGAAATGGCCGACAAGGCCAGCATCTGGTACGGCCCGGTCACGCAGTGGGACGATGCGGCCGTGGCCAAGCACCTGAAGACGCCGAAAGCCGCCGCCGCGCTGACCGCCGCGCACGAGCAGCTCGCCATCGTGCCGGAATGGAACGTGGAAAGCGTGCACAAGGCGATCGAGGCCGCTGCCGCGGCGATCGGCGAAGGCATGGGCAAGGTCGCGCAACCGCTGCGCGTGGCGATGACCGGCACGCAGGTGTCGCCGTCCATCGACCACACCGTGTTCCTGGCCGGACGCGAACGCGCACTCAAGCGCATCGAGGATGCATTGGCAAAAGCCGGGGCTTGATCGATGGCCTGTGATTTTTCCGCGCTCGCGAACCTGGATCCTACCGATCCGGACGCGGCGCAACGCCTGCTCGATCAATGCACGCAGACCCTGACCGATCCGACGTTGTGGATCTGGGCCATTGTCTTCACCGTCGTCTGCGCTGCAGTCGGCGCGCTGATCGGCAAGTACAAGAATGCCGTCGTTCGCGATGCCGTGCTAGGCGCCGCACTTGGCCCGATCGGCTGGATCATCTCGCTGTTGCTGCCGGTACTCAAGCCTAAACCTGCATGCCCGCAGTGCCGCAAACCCGTGGATGCCGGCGACGCGCATTGCCGGCATTGCGGCGCCCGCTTATCCCCCTCTCCCGCTGGCGGGTCGAAGACGCGCAACGGCGCGTCTTAGGGCTTGCGCGCATGGCGCGCAAGCGGGGTTGCTTGGCGAGGAACGAGCCTAGCAACGGGCTGAGGTGAGGGTGGGTGGGTGCTATGATCCGCGTGAAGTCAGCTTGAAGATTGTGTGCTTCGACCCGACATCGTCCGATCATGTCCGCCAAAGCCGCCCACGCCGCGCACCATCACACCCACAACGCGAAGGGATTCGTGCGTGAGGTGTCGGCCGCGTGCGCGCAACGCGGATTGCGCCTGACCGAAATCCGCCTGCAGGTGCTGGAATTGATCGCGGCCTCCGAAAAGCCGGTCAAGGCCTACGATCTGCTTGACCAGCTCAAGGATGCGCGCAGCAACGCGGCGCCACCGACCGTGTACCGTGCGCTGGATTTCCTGATCGACAACGGCTTCATCCATAAATTGCAGTCGATCAACGCCTACGTAGGCTGCCATCACCCCAGCGTCGTGCACCAGGTGCCGTTCCTGATTTGCGACGTGTGCGAATCGGCCACGGAAATCTGCGACGAGCGCGTGTCCGGTTTGCTCGCCGATCAGGCGAAATCGCTCGGTTTCCGCGCACGCGCGCAGACCCTGGAAGTGCATGGCGTGTGCAAGCGCTGCGGCGCCGCCTGAATCCGCGGGTGGCCGGGAGCGCCGGCACGGGCACGCAAATCCAGCAAGATATGTTATAATGTACGCATGTATACGTTGCGCGGCGAATCGGTGCGCGAATCCGATACCTTGACTGGAACCGCCGATCGCGTCGGTGCGACGGCGTCGTTGTTGTGCGCCGTGCATTGCGCGGCGTTGCCCTTCCTGCTGGCCATCCTGCCCGCCGTCGGACTCGGCTTTCTTGCCAGCCACGGCTTCGAACGCGCTTTCATCGCCTTTGCCAGCGTACTCGCGCTGACCATGGCCGTGCTCGGCTACCGCCGCCATCGCGCCACGCGCGCGTTCGCGCTGCTCGTACCCGGCCTGCTGATGTTGTGGATCGGCGGATTCGTGTTCGATCTCGGCAGCGCGACATCCTGGCATACGTTGTTCGTCGTCGCCGGCGGCACGTTCGTGTCGCTGGCGCACATCGTCAACCTGCGCATGGCGCATAATCCGCCCGCTTGCGATTGTGTAACGCCGGCCTGAACGCCTAGGATTCGCGCGTCCGAAATCGCCGCGAGCGTGCATGTCCCAGGCGCATTCCCATCACGAACATTCCGGTCACGATCATGCCGGACATGACCGCGGCGCATCGAGCCATGGCGAACAGCGCCTGCTGATCGCGTTCCTGCTCACCCTGCTGACCTTGCTCGTCGAGGCCATTGGCGGTTGGCTGTCCGGATCGCTCGCCTTGCTCGCCGATGCCGGCCACATGCTGGTCGACGCGCTGGCATTGCTGCTGGCCTGGGGTGGGGCATACGTGGCGCGACGGCCGGCGGATGCGCGACGCAGCTTCGGCTACGCGCGCATGGAAGTGCTGGCCGGGTATACCAACGCATTGACGCAATTCGCGCTGGCTGTGTGGATCGTGTACGAAGCCGCGTTGCGCTTCGTCGACCCGGTGCCGATCCGCTCGGCATTGATGCTGGTCGTCGCGTTGGTCGGTCTGGTCGTAAACATGCTGGTCCTGCGCGTGATCGGCGCGCATGCGCACGACGACCTCAATGCCGCCGGTGCCCGCCTGCACGTGCTTGGCGATCTGCTCGGGTCGCTTGCGGCAGTGGTCGCAGCGCTGCTGATCCGGTATTTCGGCTGGCTCGCGGCCGATCCGGCGCTATCGGTCGTGGTGGCATTGCTGATCCTTGTCAGCGCCTGGAACCTGCTGCGCCGTAGCGCGCACATCCTGCTCGAAGGCACGCCGGACGACATGCAGGTCGCCGACGTGGCCGGGACGATCGAACGCGAAACCGGTATCGGCGGCATACATCATGTCCACGTCTGGCAGCTTGCCGGCGGCAGGCGTATCGCCACCTTGCACGCGCAAGTGCCGGCACAGGCGGATGCGCACACGGCGTTGACCGCGGTCCAGCGCGTGCTGCGCGAGCGTTTTGGTATCGCGCACGCGACGGTGCAGATCGAACAAACCGAATGCGCCACCGCCGACTGCGACGGCGATCGCGGGCACTGATTTTCCTTGCTTGCGCGCCGCGTGCTGGTAAGCTACGCACCCGATTCATACCACAAAATACTGGAGCACGATTCCGATGGGCAGAGGCGACCGCAAGACACGCAAGGGCAAGATCGCGATTCGCAGTTTCGGCAATGCGCGTCCGCGCAAACCGGCAGCGAAGAAGGCCGGCGGCGCCGTGAAGAAGGCCGCACCAGCCAAGATCGCCGTGAAGAAGGCCGCTCCGGCCGTGAAGAAGGCAGCGCCGAAGAAATCGGCCTGACTCTCGTTTCAGGTTCCACAAGGCCCCGCCGCGAGCGGGGCTTTGTTTTTCAGACGGCCACACCGCCCGCGACGACGCGCCGGGCGAGACTGCCGCCGATCCAGTAACTCAGCTCGGCGGGATGATCGACATCCCAGACGACGAAGTCGGCGCGTTTGCCGGTTTCCAGCGCGCCACGGTCGGATAGCGTCAGCGCGCTGGCGGCGTTGACGGTCGCGCCCCGCAGGGCTTCTTCCGGCGTCATGCGGAACTCGGTGCAGGCCATGTTCATCGCCATGCGCAACGACAGGATCGGCGAGGTGCCGGGATTGACGTCGCTCGCCACCGCCAGCGGCACGCCGTGTTCGCGGAATGAAGCGATTGGCGGAAGCTGCGTTTCACGCAATGTATAAAAAGCGGCAGGCAGCATCACGGCGACGCTGCC
>DATJIL010000145.1:0-7157 GCA_035493385.1 Rudaea sp. | reverse complement strand
CATAAATACGGTGTACGCCCCATTCCCCGAGGCGCTCGATGATGAAATCACCGACCAGCGTCGTCATTGTCGAATCCTTTCGTTGCGACCAACGGCGATCATGCGCGGCAGGCAATGAAGCGTGCGTGAAGCCATTCATGTACGGGGTATCCGCACACACGCGCGAAACGCTTTCCGCCGGGTCGAAATAATTTCCTCGTCGAAGGCCGCAGTTTGCATGAATGAACGGTCATGCGATCCAGCTTTGTACGTGCAAGTACGTTTGCACGCATCTTGCATAGCCGCGGTCACCACCATCGGAGGAAGGATCCTTGAACGCCACCACGCATGGAAGCGGCCCGCTTCGCATCGGAATCGTCGGCGCCGGCAATTGCGCATCCTCGCTGGTGCAGGGACTCACCTACTACCGCGACGCGGCCGACGACGCCGTGATCCCCGGTTTGATGAACCCGCGCGTCGGGCGTTACCACGTCCGCGACGTGGAGGTCGCCTGCGCGTTCGACATCCATGCGGGCAAGGTCGGGCGCGACCTGGCCGAGGCATTGCAATGCGAACCCAATTGCACGCGCATCTTCGCCGAGCTCCCGCGCACAGGCGTACGGGTGCGGCGAGGGCCGACGCTGGACGGCCTGGGCATTTACCTGCGCGACGACATCGCGGAATCGGATCTGCCGCCGGTGGATGTCGCAGACACGTTGCGCCGCGCGCGCACCGACATCGTGGTGTCATACCTCCCGGTCGGCTCGCAGCGCGCCACTGAGTACTACGCCGAACAGGCGCTGGCCGCGGGCTGCGCATTCGTCAATTGCATTCCGGTGTTCATCGCGTCGGATGAAACCTGGCAGCGCCGCTTCGAACGCGCGCGCCTGCCGTTGCTGGGCGACGATATCAAAAGTCAGGTCGGCGCGACCATCGTGCACCGCGTGCTCGCCAGCCTGTTCCGCGATCGCGGGGTCAAGCTCGACCACACCTACCAGCTCAACTTCGGCGGCAATTCCGATTTCAAGAACATGCTGGAGCGTGAGCGGCTGGTCTCCAAGAAGCTTTCCAAGACGCGCTCGGTGACCAGCCAGGTCGACGTCGCACCCGACAGCATCCACGTCGGACCGAGCGACCACGTCGAGTGGCTGACCGACCGCAAGATGGCGTACATCCGTCTCGAAGGCACCGCCTTCGGCGGCTCGCCGTTGTCGATCGAGCTGAAGCTGGACGTGTGGGATTCGCCCAACTCCGCCGGCGTCGTGATCGACGCGGTGCGTTGCGCGAAGCTGGCGATGGATCGCGGGATCGGTGGTCCGATCGTCGGCCCTTCGGCGTATTTCATGAAATCGCCACCGCACCAGTTTCCCGATCACGTCGCCCTCAACCTGACGCGCGAATTCATTGCCGCGCAAACGGCCAAGAAGGCCGCGCCCGCCAAGGGCGAGAGAACGGAAGCCCTGCATGAAGACGTCCTGCATCAAAACGAATTTTCTGATGGTGCGGCACGCCACGTGCGCGCACATTGAAGACACCTTGCTTGGCAGGACGCTGGATGCGCCGCTCGACGCGCGGGGCGAGGGACAGGCCCAAGCCTTGGCTGCGCGCCTGCGCCGGGAGGCGCCGCTACGGGTGGAATGCAGCCCGCGCCGGCGCACGCTGCAGACCGCGGAGGCGATCGCGCAACATGCGCGCTGCGACGTCCGCATCGCCCCCGCGCTGGACGAGCTGGACTTCGGCCGTTGGGCGGGTCTCACCTTCGCACAGCTCGAAACCGATAGCGACTGGCGACGCTGGAACGAACACCGCGATCGCGCCTGCACGCCGGCCGGCGTCGGCATACGCGCCCTGCAGCGCAACGTCGGCCGCTACCTCGCCGCGCTCGCCGAAACCTGCGTCGGCGCCACGCTGGTGCTGGTGACGCACGCGGAAATCATCCGGTCGCTGGTGCTGCATGGCCTCGGCGCGCCGGCCAGCGACTACCCGCGCTTCGCGATCGATCCCGCGTCGATCACGCGCTTTTCGGTGGACGCCGAAGGCGTGCACGTCGACGCCATCAACGAATCGGCACTGCCATGAAGCCGGAGCAGCCATGAAGCTCGCAGTCTTCGGATTGACGATCAGCTCGTCGTGGGGCAATGGCCACGCGACCTTGTGGCGCGGCATGTGCAAATCGCTGGGACGGCTCGGCGTGGACGTGGTGTTTTTCGAACGCGACGTGTCGTACTACGCGCAGCAGCGCGATTGCGCTTGCCCCGAAGGCGCGACGTTGGTGTTGTACGACGACTGGCAGGCCATCCGCGAGCGCGTGCGACGCGAATTGCATGACGCGGATGCCGCGATCGTCACCTCGTATTGTCCGGATGCACGCCCGGCGCACGCGGAAATCCTGGAAGCCGCGCGACCGCTGGGCGTGTTCTACGATCTCGATTCGCCGGTGACGATCGCGGCGGCGCGTGAGGGCGAGATGCTGCCGTACGTCGGCGCCAGGGGCCTGCGCGATTACGACGTGGTGCTGAGCTACGCCGGCGGCCCCACGCTGCACGCGCTGCAGGAGATCCTGCGCGCGCGCAATGCGCATCCGCTCTACGGCCACGTCGACCCGGCGCTGCACCGACCGGTCGCGCCGTTGCCCGCCTATCGCTCCGACCTGTGCTGGCTCGGCACCTACGCCGCCGATCGCCAGCGCGCGCTGGAGGCCTTGTTCGTGGACCCCGCGCGTGCGCGTCCGCAGGCGCGCTTCACGCTGGCGGGCGCGCAGTATCCGGTCGATTTTCCGTGGCATGACAACATCTGGTTCATCCGGCACCTGCCGCCCTCTGAGCATGCGGCATTCCTGTGTTCGTCGCGGCTCGCATTGAACGTGACCCGCGTCGCGATGGCGCGCGCAGGCTGGTGCCCGTCCGGACGATTGTTCGAAACGGCGGCCTGCGCCGTGCCGGTCGTCAGCGACGACTGGCCAGGGCTTTCTGAATTCTATCGGCCTGGCGAGGAAATCCTGCTGGCGCACGATACCGGAGACACGCTCGCGGCGATGGATCTTTCCGACACCGAGTTGAAGCGCATCGGCGAAGCCGGCCGCGCACGCACGCTCGCATCGCACACGTCGATGCATCGCGCACGCGAGTTGTTGCGGCTGCTGGAAGGTGCAGAACTCCCCCGTCATGCAGCGGCCGCATCAGAAGGCCTCCCGCTTCCCCAAACAGCTTCACCGTTTGGGAAAGAAGAAGTCCAGATGGAGGTGCAATGATGTGGGGCATCATTCCCGCCGCGGGCCGCGGCAGCCGCATCCAGCCGCTGGCGTTTTCCAAGGAACTGCTGCCGCTGGGCAAGACGCTGCGCGATCGCGCGCTGCGTCCCTGCGCGGTCGCCGAATACCTGCTAGACCGGATGCTTGCGGGCGGCGCGGACAAGCTGTGCGTCGTGATCGGCGCCGGCAAGTCCGACATCGTCGAATACTTCGGCGGCGAGTTCGGCAATGCGCAACTCGCCTATGTGGTGCAGCCTTCGCCGAGCGGCCTGTGCGACGCGATCTTTCGCGCCGCGCCGCTGCTCGGCGATGACGGGTGCGTGGCCGTCGGACTGCCCGATACCGTGTGGTTTCCGGAAGACGGACTGGCCACGTTGCCGGACGATGAATTGTCGTTCCTGCTGTTTCCGGTTTCGCATCCGGAGCACTTCGATGCGGTGCTGCTGGACGACGAACGACGTGTCGTCGAGATCCGCGTCAAGCAATCGGACCCCGGCACGCGCTGGATATGGGGCGCGTTCAAGATGCCAGTGCGCGTGTTCCGCGAACTGCACGCGTTGTGGCTGACCCGCGAGCCCCACGACGAATACATTGGCACGCTGGTGAACGCGTACCTCGCGCAAGGCGGCCGCGCGGTCGGCGTCATGGCCGGCGAAACCTACATGGACGTCGGCACGCTCGACGGCTATCGCATCGCGATGCGCATGCTCGCCCGGCCGCACCCCGCGCGCACGGCCGCCGCCGTCGCAACCGACCTTTCCACTGCGAGAGCCATCCCATGATCGAAGCCGCGATGCTGTGGAACGAACCCAACAACAAGTCGCACTGGGACCCGGAAGTGGACCCGGACTGGTCGCGTTTCGCCGAGATGGCGATTCTCGCCGGCCGCGCCATCCACAAGGTGAACCCGTCGCTGACACGCGTGTTGGGCGGCATTTCGCCGATCGATCCGCAATTCATTCGCGGGATGCAGGCGCGCGGCGTGCTCGACCACGTCGACGCGATCGCGGTGCACGGTTTTCCGCTGGACTGGAACCACTGGCAGATCGAACAATGGCCGGAGAAGCTGGCCGAGGTGCAGTCGGTGACGGCGCTGCCGGTCTGGGTCAGCGAAGTCGGCGTATCGAGTTTCGGTTCGGAAGACGTGCAGGCGTGGGGCCTCGATCGCACGGCCGATCTGCTGGCCGGCCGCGCGCCGCGCATCCACTGGTACAGCCTGTACGACCTGCCGCGCGCGTGGCAAGCCACTACCCGCCACAAGGAAGCGGAGGGCTCGTCGTACTACCGCCACTTCCACATGGGCCTGCTGCGCGAGGACGGCACGCCGAAGCCTGCACTGGATGAGTTCAGGAAGCATGCTTCCGAACTCGGCCTGTGCCAGTGGTTCCACTTCCAAGACCACCGGCTTGATGAAGCGGTCGCGTGGATGAAGCGGCTCGGCATGCGTCATCTGCGCACCGGCTTGTCGTGGTCGGATGCGTTCCGGCCCGGCGCGCTGGACTGGTTCGACCGGCAGATGGAAGCGCTGGCGGAATTCGACGTGACGGTGACGTTTTGCTTCACGCCCGTGCACCTCGGCATCGTGCCGCACCACACCAGTGCCCCCCGTGAGCCCGAACGCTACGCCGAATTCTGTGCGGACATGGTGGCGCGCTATGCGCCGGTTCCGCAGCACGCGAAAGCGGCATGCGTGGCATGACATGAGCCGTGCATTCTTGATCGTGCTGGATTCGCTTGGCGTGGGCGGCGCGCCAGACGCCGGGCGCTACGGCGACGTCGGCGCGGACACCCTTGGCCACATCGCGCAACGCTGCGCATCCGGCGACGCCGATCGCGCAGGCGTACGCCGCGGCGGCCTGCATACGCCGCACCTCTCCTCGCTGGGCTTGGCCGAGGCATGCCGAAGCGCCACCGGATTCGCGGACGATGGCATCGATGCGCAGGCGTGGCACACCGGCATGGCCGGTTGCGCGGCAGAAGTTTCCGCAGGCAAGGATTCGCAAACCGGCCACTGGGAAATCGCGGGCATCGAAACGGATGAGGACTGGGGCTACTTCCCGAAATCCGAACCGTGCTTTCCGCCCGGCGTGATCGATGCGCTGTGCGAGCGCGCGCAACTCCCCGGCGTGCTGGGGCAGCGGCATGCGTCCGGCACACAGATCATCGCCGAGTTGGGCGAACAACACATCGATACCGGCAAGCCGATCTGCTATACGTCCGCCGACAGCGTATTCCAGATTGCCGCGCACGAAGACAGGTTCGGCCTCGAACGCCTGTACCAAGTGTGCCGGATCGCGCGCGGGCTGCTCGATCCGTTGCGGATCGGCCGCGTGATCGCGCGGCCTTTCGTCGGCCGCCATGCCGGCGATTTCCGGCGCACCACGCACCGGCGCGACTTCGGCGTGCCACCGCCGGCGAAAACCCTGCTGCGCCGCGCGACGCTCGCGGGCCGCGACGTGATCTCGGTCGGCAAGATCGGCGACCTGTTCTGCCACGACGCCACCGGCGACGAGCGCAAGGCCGGCGGCAACGAGCAGGTGTTCGACGACATGCTGGATGGCGCGCAGGCGCTCGGCGACGGCGGCTTGCTGTTCGCGAACTTCGTCGATTTCGATTCGCTGTACGGCCATCGCCGCGACGTGCCCGGCTACGCGGCGGCGCTGGAGGCGTTCGACGCGCGCCTGCCCGAGTTCCAGCACGAATTGCTGAAGGACGACCTGGTGGTGATCACCGGCGACCACGGCTGCGACCCGACTTGGCCCGGCAGCGACCACACCCGCGAATGCGTGCCGGTGCTGGCGTTCGGGCCGGGCACCCGGCGGGAACGGCTGGGCCGCCGTTCCAGCTTCTGCGACATCGGCGCGAGCGTGGCGCGCCGGCTGGGGTTGGAGGGTCAGCGCGGCGTTGCCTTTTGAATTCGACCGTCGTCGCCTGGCCGCAACCATATGTCAGCAACTTGGTTCTTTCGTCATTCCGGTGCCGCCCGCGCTATTTGCGGGCGGAACCCAACTGCGTTTGCAGGATTACAAACGCGAACGCCGCAGGCGGCGCGCAGCGCGAGCGCCAAGGCTGGCGCGAGTCTAGCGGTCTTCTTCCCCTCGAACCGATTCCGGGTTCCGGCCTGCGGCCGGCCCCGGAATGACCATGGGAAACGATGCGCGGACCGGCCCCGGGATGCCCGGCAGTGTGGGCGACGGACGGGGTACACCCATGATCCTGCGTGACCTCGCGCAAGGGCGCGCGATCCATGCGCCGGTCGCCTTGGTGGTCGCGCATCCCGACGACGAAACGCTGGGCGTGGGCGCGCGCATGGTGTGCCTGCGCCAGTGGATCCTGATCCATCTGACCGACGGCGCGCCAACGATGCCGGGCGGTCGCGGCACCATCGACGCGGCGCGCCGCGCCGTGGCCGCGCAACGCATGCACGAAATGGACGCGGCGCTGGACGTGCTCGGCGGCAGGCCGCAGCGCCGCATCGCCTATGGCCATCCGGACCAGGAATCGATCCTGCACCTGCCCGAAATCGTCACCGCGTTGCGTCGTGACCTGGATGGCGCGGCGTTCGTGCTGACGCACGCCTACGAAAACGGCCATCCCGACCACGACACCGCCGCGCTGGCCGTGCACCTCGCCTGCGCGCCGCCGGCCGCGCGGCGCAAGCGCGCAACCGTCATCGAGTTTCCGTCGTATCACCTCGGCGCGAACGGCGCGCGCTTTGGCGCGTTCTGGCGCGATGCGGCGCGGCGGGAATGGATCGCGACGCTGGGCGTGCATGAACGGGCACGCAAGGCGAAGGCGCTCGAATGCTTCGCCAGCCAGCGCGACATGCTGCGCAATTTTCTCCTCGACGCTGAACGCTTCCGCCGCGCGCCCGACTACGATTTCTCGGCGCCGGCTCCGCCTCCGGCCGCGTGGTATGACGCGCAGG
>DATJIL010000144.1:0-4783 GCA_035493385.1 Rudaea sp. | reverse complement strand
GCAATCCCGCCGAATGGCATCGGTCTTCCAAATTCCAAACGGCGGGATTCGCTTCGCTGCTCCCGCCCTACATGGATGCACGACTCCGTAGGGCGGGAGAAGCCGCGCAGCGGCGCATTCCGCCGAGTGGCATCGATCTTCCAAATTCAAAACGGCGGGATTCGCTGCGCTACTCCCGCCCTACAACGGCACGAACCCATGCCTCGATATATCCGCGCCCACATTCCTGGCGGTACGTTCTTCTTCACCGTTGCCATATTGGAAAGAAAACGTCGGTTGCTGATCGAACACATCGATGCTTTGCGCGGAGCATTCGCATCCGTACAGGCACAACGCCCTTTCACAATCGACGCAGCGGTGATCCTTCCCGATCATTTGCATTGCATCTGGACATTGCCGGACGGCGACGCGGATTTTTCGGCACGCTGGCACGCCATCAAATCGAAATTTTCCCGTTCCTTGCCAAGTCAGGAGCAGCTTTCAACACGCCGCGTTGCAAAAGGCGAACGCGGGATTTGGCAGCGACGCTTTTGGGAACACGTCATACGCGACGACGAAGACTTCACGCGACACATGGATTACATCCATTACAACCCCGTCAAACATGGCCATGCGCGACGCGTTTGCGATTGGCCATATTCGACATTCCATCGTCTCGTTCAACAAGGAATGTATGCGCCGGATTGGGGCGCCGGCGACGACGTGCGCGCGATGGATCTGGAGTGACGATGCGGCGGGATGCGCTGCGCTCCTCCGCCCTACAAGCTGTATAGGGCGGGTGACAACCCGCCGTTCCGCGATGCCTTATTGGCTCCGTAGGACGGGAGCAGCCGCGTTGTGGCGGCGAATCCCGCCGAATCGCGACATTCCCGCAATGGGTGATTCATACGGCGGGATACGCTGCGCTTCTCCCGCCCTACAAGGCTGCATGATCATGTAGGGCGGGAGCAGCCGCGCAGCGGCGAATCCCGCCAAATGGCAACGCGAGGAAATTCGTGATCTCGATCGGCGGGATACGCTGCGCTTTTCCCGCCCTACATGCCGCGTGGTTGTAGGGCGGGTGACAACCCGCCGTTGTGCGACGACTTGCCTGCCGGAAATTCAGATCGTCGCGACTGGCGGGATGCGCTGCTTCGCGGCTTCTCCCGCCCTACGTTCCTATGTTTCCCACACCTTGTGCGTGGGATCGAACTCGACCGTCACGCGTTCCTGTGCGCGCACGCCGAAGCCGCACACGGCCAGCGGGCCTTCGGCCATCGGTTCCAGGCCGAAGGCCTGCTCGATTTCGACTTCGTTGATCGCGGCGGTGATGAACGCGCCGAGGTTCAACTCGGTGGCGGCCAGGTACATCGCCTGCGACAGGTGCCCGGCGTCCAGGATCACCGCGCGGTACGCCTTGGCGTGGTTGCGGTATTTCCAGAAATTGCGCTCGAAGCGCGACACCAGCACGATCTGCAGCGGCGCCCCGGCGTAGTACGCCTGAGCGGCGACGAAACTTCGCGCCAGCGACGCGGCGGTTTCCGCATCCAGTTCGCGCAGCGGTTCCAGCGCGTGCGCGGCCGGATGGTAGTGATACAACCCCGCCGGCACGCCCTCGACACGCTGCACCAGAAGATACGCCTCGGTTGCGTGCAGGCCACCCGCCGATGGCACGCCCTTCTTCAGCAGTTGCACGCTGGGCGCGTAATCGCTGACTGCACGCGCACCGAAGGCGCGATACAGCACCGCGGAAAACGCATCGAACGACAACGGCGCGGGAACGTAGTTGCGGCAGGTGACGCGCCGATCCATCAACGCATCCAGCGATGACAGCGACGGCTTTTCCAGCGGCAGGCGCCATGCCGCGGCCGTGCGTTCGAGCACCACCGGCAACGCCGGACCCAAGCGTTCCAGGAACGTCTGCGGGCTGGCTTCGGAGAAAAGCCGCTCGGCTTCCTCGGTGTCGACGTCGCGCCAGCGGGTGTGGCGATGCGCGATGGCGGACAACCCGCGCCAGTGCACCGCACGCACCGCATCGTCGGCTTGCGCGAACTGGCGCGACGATTCATCCACCGGTTCCTGCGCGATCAACAAGCCTTTCGCCAGCAACGCTTCCAGCACCGCGCGCGAATGCCGTTGCGACAATTCATCCAGGGATTGCCAATGGCCGGGCGACAGCGCACCCAACGCGGCGACTTCGGCCGCATCCAGCGGAATTTCTTCGTCGCAATGCGCGGCCAGCGCCAGCCAGCCGAGGCGTTCGCGCACGCCGGTTTCGCCCAGCGCGAGTTCAGCAAGATCGAAGTCGATGGATTCGCGCGGTTCGACCAGCACCATCGCGCAACGGCGTACTTGCATGTGACCCGGTTCTCGCCTCTACTTGCGCCGCCATGGATGGCGCGATTTCTGCATTGTGCCATCCACTGCCAGTATCTCGGGGAACCACCATGGCCGACTCAAAGTTGTCGCGCGAGCACTCGCTTGCGCTGTTGCACAAACTTGCCAACGACGACGGCTTCCGCAGCCGCTACGAGCAGAAGCCCGCCGCTGCGCTGGCCGAATTGGGCGTGCCGCACGAGACCATCGCGAACCTCAAGGGCTCATGCCTCGCACCGGCAAGTCTGGCCAATAAGGATCATTTTGCGTTAGCACATGCTTCACTCAGTAACGCAACGGCCGAAAACTGCCTCGATATGATCGTGCCCAACGCGCAATTGAATTTTGGCTCAAGCCGATAAGTGCGATCGCTCACAGTTGAGGCTGAATCTCTTTCAGCCTTGGCGCAAGCCACGGCAATTGATTTGCCGTAGGCCATGCTTGTTCAAACGCAACCATGGACTGGCGCGCGTCTGAACTTCTGCCGAGTGCAGACGAGAACACTGCCGCACGTAAGAGTGCCAAGTCGGATTGAGCGACATTGAACGGCGCCAACATACGTTCCATATTGCTTTCGCAATATGCACGTCCACGATGTGACGACAGCCATTGGGCTTCGACCAATGCACTAGCATTGTCGCGGGCATTGGCGTAGGCATCCATCAAAGCCACGTGAGTGAGATACAACTCGCTGCCGTTGACCAAGGGCCTCAAGGTTGAGAGCGCGTCCTGTGATTTGCCGGATGCGCGCTTGATTTCAGCCTTCGCCACACTGCGCAGGTTATCCAGCACCGGCGTGTCTGATTCGGATTCAGAATCAACCGCGGCAAGTGCGCGTTCTGCGAGTTTCGTTTCACCTACATGCGCGGCTACGTAAGCCGCCAGCGCGATCTGAAATTTCAACTCGGCGCGGTCTGTCGGGCTTGCGTTCGCGAGCGCCTTTTCTTCGCGAGCGAGATAATCGTCGAGATGCCGAGCCAGTGTTTTCGCTGGCGTTCCATCAAGCCCACGCAGGCTGAGGTCCATACCCTCGTAACGCCCCGCCACCCTCGCCCCAAGTGATCGGGCTTTCGCTCGTGTGATCTTGAGCAATTCGTTGGCGTGCTGCCAATTTCCCCGATCCAGTGCCACCGCAATCGATGTGCCAGAATCGATGATGTCGAAGCTGACCGCGTCGGACGACTTGCCACGATTTAGTACCGCTGCTGCGTCCTTGAATTTACGCTGGGCGGCGTAGGCACTAGCGTAGTAAGCGTTCTGAAGGTGCGCACCGTTAGCAGTTGACTCCGAGAACGCTTGGAGCGCGTCCTTGTATTGCCCCGCCTCGATATATAACGCGCCCAGGAGGTATTCGCTGGTCGCACGGTGCGGGTTCTTGGGTGATGCCGATTGCTTGAGATATGGGATAGCTTCATCAAACCGGTTGGCGTACTGCCAAAGAAAATACGCGTAGGACCCAATCCCCGGGTAGTAATCCGGGTAGACGGATACCAACAGTTTCCATTTCTCCAAAGACTGTTTAGGCGCCACATAACTTGCCGCCCACGCATCAACGTACAACCGGTCGCGTGCAGAGAGTCGTTTATTGTCGGCCTGCGCTGCGCGAATGTGTTCCAATGCTTCGCTAGGCAAATTCTCTGTTTGGAAAATCTTGGCGAGCATGATGTGCGCCAAAGCGAAATGCGGATCGATCCGCAACGCTTCGCTGAAATACGCCTCGGCGCCTTTCAAATCGGCATTGTTGTAAGCCTTCTCGCCCAGCGAATACGCCTTCAACGCATTCAAATCCGGCGTCGCCACCTGCGCCAGCGGCTGCGATTGCTTCGACACCATCGCCAGCGCTTCGCCCAGCTTGCCGCGCAACTGCTTGCTGACGTTGTCCAGCGAGGGCAGCACGGATTGCGCGCCGATGCCGTCGGCGGACACCGAGTACACGGTGGCCTGGGTGTTGGGATCGATCACTTCGGCGGTGACGCGCACGCGGCCGCCGACGTCGGCAACGGTGGGCAGGATCAGGGCGCGCGCACCTTCGCGCAGCGCGACCTGCGAGCCGATCGCGCGGGTGACGTCGGTCTTGTCGGGGTTCAATTCCATGCGTTGCAGGGTCTGCTGCACCGAGAGTTCCGGCAGCACGTTGACGTACTGCGACTGGTCGAGGCTGATGCGCAGCGCGGAATCGACCGACTGGTCGAACAGCTTGTCGCCGGTGAGGTTGTGCAGGTTGCCGACCACCACCCAGTCGCGCGCGGCGAACGCCAGCGTGGGCGGGCTTTGCAGCAGGAACCACGCGGTGAAGCCGACGGCGATCAGCAGCATCGCGGCCTCGGCCACCAGCGTTACCGGGCGCCGCCACCACGGCAGGATGCGCTTGGCGGTGCGGCCAGATTTCGGTGCGTGCAGCGGCGCGACTTCGTCTTCGCCCACTTCC
>DATJIL010000143.1:0-5434 GCA_035493385.1 Rudaea sp. | reverse complement strand
GCTATATGGGCGGGATCGAGCAAATAGCCTAGCTTTGCATCGACGGAGAGGTGGCCGAGCGGTTTAAGGCACCGGTCTTGACTGTGAAGGCAGGATGCCGGAACGAACATCGGCGCAGCCGATGGCCCGAAGGGCGGCGGGCAGGAGGCCCGGCGTAAAACCGGCGATACAATTCAAAGACTGTGGAAGCGTGGCCGAGCGGTTTAAGGCACCGGTCTTGAAAACCGGCAAGGGTGAAAGCCCTTCGTGAGTTCGAATCTCACCGCTTCCGCCAGCCTTTCTCCGCCATCCCTTGCTCCGGCGCGCGCATCGCGCTACGTTGTGCGCGGGGAAACAATGGGGGATTGCGATGATCCGCATCGTTCTGGTGGACGATCACGCGCTGGTGCGCACGGGGTTGCGCCTGATCCTGGAAAAGCAGGCGGATATGGAAGTCGCCGGCGAGGCCGAAGACGGCGAACGTGGACTCGCACTCATCAGACAATTCAAGCCGGACATCGCCCTGGTCGACGTGCACATGCCGGGTGTCTCCGGCATCGAAGTCACCGAACGCGTGCGCAAAGCCAAGCTCGAAACGCGCATCGTGATCCTGACGATGGTCGACGAAGCACCGTTTCCGAAACGCTTGCTCGAAGCGGGTGCGAGCGGCTATCTGACCAAGGGTTGTCCCGCCGACGAACTGGTCAAGGCCGTGCGCAAGGTCGCCGACGGCCAGCGTTACCTTGGTGGCGACATCGCCCAGCAACTGGCGCTGGCGACCATGGCGGGCGACGCATCGCCGTTTGAGGATCTGTCCGCACGCGAGCTCGAAGTGGCGATGATGCTGGCACAGGGCCGCGCCGCGAAGCACATCGCCGCGCGACTGCACCTGAGCGAGAAGACCGTCGCGACCTACAAGGCGCGATTGTTCGAAAAGCTCGGCATCGACAACGTCGTTGCGCTGGCGCATCTGGCCAGCGCCCACGGTTTGCTGGAAAAGACAGCAGGCGTTCCGGCGTAAGCGACGCGGACGCGCCGCCACGCCCGATTATTGCTGCGGTTCTTCCGGCTTCGGCGTTGAATTCGCGGCAGGATTTGCCGCTGGCTGCGTGGCAGGCGCAGGCGGATGCAGCGGCAGGTTCCCGGATTGCGCAGGCGCTGCCGGTTTCGGCGTCGGCGTGACGACGATCGGCGGCGGTGCGAAACGCGGTGGAATCGGCAAGGGCAGGCTCGGCATCAGCACCGGTACTGGTGGACGCGGCGCTGCGATCGGAGCTACCGGCTGAGGCGACGGAGCTTGCGTAGGCACTGGTACGGGAGCCGGTTTGGCCACGACTGGTGCTGCCGGTGTAGGCGCGACGGGCTGTGGCGCAGCGGTTTGCACCGGAGCGATGACCGGGATGGACAGCGCTGGTTGAACGGCAGGAACCGCTGTCGCGATCGAAGCCGGTGCAGGACGCGGCGGCGGAACTGGCGTCGTAGCAACTGGTGCAACGACCGGCGGCTGCGGTGCGACGACGGGTGCGGGCGGAACTACGGGCTTGGGCTCTTGTGCCACGACCGGCGCTGCAACCGGTGCTGCGATCGGCGCAGCTGGTATCGCGGGTATCGGCGAACTCGCAGGCATCGCAGGCACGCTCGGAGCAGGCACCGAGGGTTTCGGCGCTACCGGCGCCGCAACGGAAGGCGGGGCAGACGGCACATTCGCACTGCGATCGGCATCCTCGTCGTCGAAGTCGAACACGACAGGCGCGGTCGAATCATGTGCGTGGAATTCCGTTTCACCTTCGTTCTTGCGACGGCGGCGTCCGCCACGGCGACCGCGGCGGCGCGAGCGCGTCGCTTCATCGCCCGCCGCATCGGCGTGTTGCGACGTTGATGGTGTCGGAACGGTCATGGCGTTCGTTGATGCGGGTGCAGGCGTGGACGATGGAGAACTGACCGGCACGCTGGCTGGCGCGATATCGCGCTTGGAATGTTCGGCTGCCGGTTGTGGTTGGGGCTGCGGCTTGCGCTGTTGTGTCTGCTGCGGATTCTGGCGTTGCGCTTCGCCGCGCGTGTTGTCGTGCTGCGGACGCTGGTCGCGGCGCTGCTGCTGTTTGTTGCCGCCATCGCGCGAACGTTCGCGATCGCGCTGACCGCGCGAATCGCCACGCTTTTCGTCGCGGCCGTTGTCGCGGCGTTGTTGCTGACCATTGCCGCGCGCCGGTTTCCCGCGAACAGCGGCGGGCACGAGTTCGGCAAGCGTTTTTTCCGGCGCGGCCGGCTTGTGGAACCAGCTCATCATGCGCGTGAAGAAGCCCGGCGTTGGCGCACGCGGGGGTGCGGCGGCAGGCTCCGGCGTTTCGCGCACGGGAGCAGGGCCGGCTGGCACGATGCCGCTGACCGCGGGCTTTTCGGGTTCGGCGCCGGGCTTGGCGATTTGCGGCGGCGGCACGGCGACGGCCGGGGTCAGGCGTTCGTAGCTGGGCTTCACGTCGCCGGGAATTTCGGCGGCGCGGATGCGTTCGATGTGGAAGTGCGGGGTTTCGAGTTTTTCGTCGGCGACGACGATCACGGGGACATCGTGGCGCTGTTCGATCTCGACGATGCCCTTGCGCTTTTCGTTGAGCAGGAAATTCGCGACCATCGCCGGCACTTGCACCAGGACCTGGCCGGTTTTTTCCTTCATCGCCTGCTCTTCGACCAGGCGCAGCACGGACAGCGACAGCGATTCCACGCTGCGCACGCGGCCATGGCCTTCGCAGCGCGGGCATACGCTCTGCGTGGATTCGCCCAGGGACGGGCGCAGGCGTTGGCGCGACATTTCGAGCAGGCCGAAGCGCGAGATCTTGCCGATCTGCACGCGTGCACGGTCGTGGCGCAGCGCATCGCGCAGCTTGTCCTCGACCTCGCGCTGGTGGCGCGGCGATTCCATGTCGATGAAATCGATCACGATAAGACCGCCGGCATCGCGGATGCGCAGCTGGCGCGCGACTTCCACCGCCGCTTCGCAGTTGGTGTTGAACGCGGTTTCCTCGATATCGCCGCCCTTGGTTGCCTTGGACGAGTTGATGTCGATCGCGGTGAGCGCTTCGGTCTGGTCGATCACGATCGAACCGCCGGAGGGCAGGCGCACGGTGCGGTCGAACGCGTTCTCGATCTGTGTTTCGATCTGGAAACGCGAGAACAGCGGCACCGTGTCGCTGTAGAGCTTGAGCTTGCGCAGGTTCTGCGGCATTACCTGCTGCACAAACTCGCGCGCGTCGTTGAGCAGTTCCTCGGAATCGATCAGGATCTCGCCGATGTCGTTGCGCAGGTAATCGCGCAGGGCACGGATGATCAGGCGCGATTCCTGGTAGATCAGGAACGGCGCGGGCCGCGACTTGCCGGCCTCGTCGATCGCCGTCCAAAGTTGCAGCAGGTAATCCAGGTCCCATTGCAGCTCTTCCGCTTCGCGGCCGAGGCCGGCGGTGCGGATGATCAAGCCCATGTCATCCGGAATCTTGAGCTGGTCGAGGATTTCCTTCAGGTTCGCGCGGTCGTCGCCCTCGATGCGGCGCGACACGCCGCCGGCACGCGGGTTGTTCGGCATCAACACCATGTAACGGCCGGCCAGCGAGACGAACGTGGTCAGCGCCGCGCCCTTGTTGCCGCGTTCTTCCTTCTCGACCTGGACCAGCAGTTCCTGGCCTTCCTTGAGCAGCTCGCGAATGCCGGCCTTGTTGTGGTCGGCACCGGACAGGAAGTAGTCGCGGGAGATTTCCTTGAGCGGCAGGAAGCCGTGGCGGTCGGCGCCGTATTCGACGAAACAGGCTTCCAGCGACGGTTCGACGCGGGTGATGCGGCCTTTGTAGATATTGGCCTTTTTCTGTTCCTTGGAGGGGATCTCGAGGTCGAGATCGTAGAGGGTCTGGCCATCGACAATGGCCACGCGCAACTCTTCACGCTGAGTTGCGTTGATCAGCATACGCTTCATTTTTACATCCTCGGCGCTCGACCGTGGACTGCGTCGCGATTCCGCGCCGATTACGGCGGCGGAGCCGCGCAAGCCGTGGGCGTGGCACGCCACCACGGGAGCGCTTTGTATCTGCCGGCGCAACATCTGCGCCTGGCGGTTTATAGGTGCCCTTTTGCGCTGCCGGGACTCCACGCCGCCATGACGGGGGCGGGCAATCCGCGATCCGACCCGTTAGGATTACGCGGCGGCCGAGGACTCCTCCCGGAGTTGGCTCGGGCGCCGGCGCAGGCCGGCGGGCGGATGCGTCGTCACGCCGTCTGACCGGCGCTGACGCGAAACGCCTGGGAAGTGTAACACACCGGCCGATTTTTCCAATACTTACGCGGACTTCGATGAATCTCGATACAAAGCAATCAGGCCCCGGCGTGCGTCTGGCGATGGTTCCCGACGACCGCGAAGGGCAGCGCATCGATAATTTCCTGACCGGACAACTCAAGGGCGTGCCGAGGAGCCTGATTTACCGCCTGCTGCGAACCGGGCAGGTGCGGATCAACGGCAAGCGCGCCAAGCCCGATGCGCGCGTATCCGGCGGCGACACGGTGCGCATTCCGCCCGTGCGGACGGCGGCGGCGGGCGAGCCCGGACCGGCGCCGCGGGCGATGATCGAACGAGTGGTGCAGTCGATAATTTTCGAAGACCGGGATTTCCTGGTTCTCGACAAGCCGGCCGGCATCGCCGCGCACGGTGGCAGCGGCGTCGCCTTCGGCGCGATCGAACTGCTGCGCGCGGCGCGTCCGGACGAATCGCTTGAACTCGCACACCGGCTGGACCGCGATACCAGCGGCGTTTTGGTCCTCGCGCGCCGGCGCGCGGCGCTGACCGCGCTGCAGGAATTGATCCGCGACGGCCACATCATCAAGCAGTATCTGGCGCTGCTGCATGGCCATCCGAAGCGCGCGCGATTCGATGTCAACGTGCCGCTGCGCAAATTCGATTTGCAGGGCGGCGAACGCATGGTGCGCGTGAGCGACGATGGCAAGCCCGCACTCACCGCGTTCAAGGTGATCGGCAATTATGCGGATGCCAGCTTTGCCGAGGTGACGTTGTATACCGGACGCACGCACCAGATTCGCGTCCACGCACAGCATGCAGGGCACCCGCTGGCCGGCGACGAAAAGTACGGCGTGCGCGAGTTCAACAAGACGCTGCGCGATTTCGGTCTGCGCCGCCTGTTTCTGCACGCGGCGCGCTTCGAGTTCGAGCTGAATGGCAAGACGCACAGTTTTTCCGCGCCGCTGGCGAAGGATCTGGTGGAAGTTCTCGACCGCCTGCCTACTGGAAAAACCGCGCGCTGACTTCGGCCGAGTACAGCCAGTCCGGCGGCAGCAGGGCGATCAACACAAGTGCGCTGGCGGCATGCGAAAACGCGAGCGGCAGCAAGGCACGCTCGCGCAAGTAAAGCGCGCACCAGCATAACCCGCCGAAAAACGTGGCGAGCATCAAACTCGAGTTTGG
>DATJIL010000142.1:0-8472 GCA_035493385.1 Rudaea sp. | reverse complement strand
GGCCTTGCCGCCGGCGTGTTTTCGCCACGCATCTACGCGCTGATCGTGGCGATGTCGCTGCTCACCTCGATCGTCACGCCGCCGGTGCTGGCAGCGCTGCTGCGCCGCAACGACCGATCGCCTCCGGCTTGAAATCGCCGTATCGGTCATGACGCACTGCAAAATGACGGCGCGCACAAAATCCGTATAGTGCGCCCGGGACGAGGGGACAGTAATCCTGCAGGATGAATATCGCATCAGTCGGAAGGCCGACCGATGCACGAGTGCGCGTTCACCGGGGTAATTCATCGTCGAAACGACGATTCAAAAACGATTCCCGCTGTCTGAGGGGAAATTTTCTTTTTGGAAGCTCGCATGCTTCCTCATCGGGAGAATCCATCAATGAAGCACCTGAAATTGGCCGCAGCCATTCTCGCAAGTGTCTGCGCCGGTTCCGCGTTTGCCCAGAATCACGGGCAGGCGGAAGTTTCGAGCGCAGTCCAACACGACACCCTGCCCTCGTTGCGCAATGTCGTCGTTAACCCGTCGGATTTCAAGAAGATGCGCGAGCGCGTCGAGCACGACCTGCCGATCCCGCACGTGCCGGACAACCAGCCCGACGGCGCCCTGCAGAACTTCTCGGCGCATGGCGGCGCACTGGCGCCGACCCCCGGCGGCGGCGCGGCATCGGGAATTCTCGGCGTGGGCAAGGGTTTCAGCGGCCCGAACGGCAGTTTCACGGTGCAGTACGCGCCGCCCGACACGGACGGTGCAGTCGGCGCCACGCAGTACGTGCAAGTGGTCAACACCGGCATGGCCGTGTTCGACAAAGCGACCGGCGCCGTGGTCAAGGGACCGATTCCGACCAGCGCGCTGTGGTCCGGCTTCGGCGGTCTGTGCGAGACCGACAACGACGGCGACGCCACCGTGGTCTACGACAAGGCAGCCGGGCGTTGGGTCATTTCGCAGTTCGCGGTGAGCAACGCTGGCACCAGCAGCGCACCGTACCTGCAATGCGTGGCCGTGTCGCAGACCAGCGATGCGACCGGCGCGTACAACCGCTACGCGTTCAGCTACGGCACCACGTTCCCGGACTACCCGAAGACCGGCGTGTGGCCGGATGGCTACTACACCACGTTCAACATGTTCAACGGCAACTCGTTCGCCGGTGCCAAGCTGTGCGCCTACGACCGCAACGCCATGCTCAGTGGCGCGGCGGCGACGCAACAGTGCTTCCAGCTCTCGACGAGCTACGGCGGCGTGCTGCCGTCCGACCTCGACGGCACGATCGCGCCGCCGGCCGGCGCGCCGAACTACATGCTCAACTACGGCTCCAACTCGCTGAACGTGTGGAAGTTCCATGTCGACTGGAGTAATGCCGCCAACACCAGCCTGACCGGCCCGATCAACCTGCCGGTCGCCGCGTTCGCCGCAGCCTGCGGCGGCGGTACGTGCATCCCGCAACCGGGCGTCAGCCAGAAGCTCGATTCGCTGGCCGACCGCATGATGTACCGCCTCGCCTACCGGCATTTCGCCGATGGGCACGAAGCGCTCGTCGCCACGCATTCGGTCAACCCGAACGGCAGCACGAAAAACCCCAGGAAACAGGCAGCAGCCGTACGCTGGTACGAACTGCGCATCAACAACGGCACGCCTTCGGTCTACCAGCAGTCCACGTTCAATCCGGACAGCACGTTCCGCTGGATGGGTTCGATCGCGCAGGACAAGCAGGGCAACATCGCGCTCGGCTACAGCGCATCGAGCGGCACGGTCCGCCCGGCCGTACGCTATACCGGACGCCTGGCCACCGACGCGCTCAACACGATGCAGACCGAGGCTTCGATCGTCGAAGGCGGCGGTTCGCAGACCGGCAGCAACCTCAGCCGCTGGGGCGACTACAGCGCGATGTCGGTCGACCCGGCCGACGACTGCACGTTCTGGTTCACCAGCGAGTACCTCCAGGCCAACGGCGCATTCAACTGGAGCACGCGCATCGGCTCGTTCAAGTTCGCCGGCTGCCAGTAATCCCGACGACCATGCGACACACGCAACGGCCCGCGCAAGCGGGCCGTTGCACATGTGGGCCAGCCCGCTAGCGCATTCCCGAATCGCAATCCAACTCGACGTCGGCGACCTGCCCGTCCTTCACGCTCGCCTGCGCGGTCCCGCAGCGCGGCAGCACGGCCGCGCCCACGTCCACTTCCACGGAATACTCGCCGGGCGCCACGATCACCGAAAAATTCCCGTCCGCATCGGTCGTGGCATGCGCAACGACCCTGCGCCGCGCGTCGAAGACCCGTATCGAGGCGCCTTGCATCGGCGCACTGCCCGATTCGCCGATGCGTTGCGGACCAGGATGCGCCGGCGAAATCATCACGCGGCCGCTCACGCCGGTCGCGGCGCTTGCATTCGCGCTGGCCAGCAGAAAAATCCCGATAATCGCGCCACGGTGCATGATGGCTCATCTTACCGCACACGGGCTGCGACATCGCACCGAACGCTGCGCGCAAACGCCTTGAAATCACGGCCTTGTGCCCGTGGTAAATGTCCGTACAACACATACCGCAGCGCGAAATGACCACGCCTGCGAAAAGCGTAAGCTGCACGCGGCACATTACAGGCACAGGGGTCATGGAAAGCGTCGTTCCGGATCGCGGGCTCGCACCCGCATTGATCCGGCGCGCGCGTGCAAGCGGATTGCAGGAATGAACCGGCCTGACCGCCGAAACGGCGGTCGCACACGTCCCCCATGGCAATGGGGGAATTCATTTTTCGGAAGCTGGCATGCTTCCCCACGGGAGTTCATCGATGAAACGTTCCAATCTCGCAATCGCGGTTCTCGCAGGCCTCTGCGTAGCCGCTGCCGCAAGCGCCGCACAGCGCAACCAAACCTTGTTCATCCAGCACAACACCGAAGGCAGCCAGTTGCGTGCCGGCGACGCGCTCGTCGCCAACGGCGACGGCCAGGATGCCCTGTATCAGGGCAATGTCTTCGTACGCATGGTGCAGGATCCGGACAACCTCGTCGCGACGCACAGCAGCAGCAAGCCGGTCTACGTCACGGACGCCGAAGGCGCCATGATCCGCGGCAGCCTCGCCAATTTCGACGGCGACGTGTTCGTCTCGGAAGACGCGCCGGAAATCGTCTACTACCGCAAGGAAATCGTGCACGCACGCGGCGCAACGTTCGCCGGATACGGTGCGGCGCACGGAGGCGGCGGGTCCAGCGGCAGCGCCGATCTGACCCTGCACGGCGGCAATGTGCTGATCACGCCGACCAGCTATTCGATCTTCTGGGGTTCGTACGGCACCGACATCCAGTCCGGCATGGCCAAGTTCTTCAACGGGTTCAGCGCCAGCAGCATCGCCAATGCCTCTTCCGAATACTATGGCACCAGCAACGGCTACGTCAGCGGCAAGACGACCAATGGCGCGGTCTTCAGCGATTCCAATCCGCCCAAGCGCGCCTTGAGTACTTCCAGCGCGGTCGCCGAGGCCTGCAAGGTCAGCAACAACAATCCCGACCCGAACGGCGTGTATTTCATCTTCACCTCGACCGGTGCCGGCCATGTCAGCTACTGCGCATGGCACAGTTGGGGCAGTTGCTCCAACGGCGCACAGGTGCAGGTCGCCTACATGCCGAACATCTCGGGCTTGGCCGGCTGCAATCCGAACAGCGATGTGAGCAGCGAATCCGAAGGTTTGGCGGCGCTCGCCAACGTAACCTCGCACGAGTTCTCCGAGGCGATCACCGATCCGCGCGGAACCGGCTGGACGGACTCCAGCGGCGCCGAAAACGGCGACAAGTGCGCGTGGGCGTTCCACAACGACGTGAACTTCTCCAACGGCAGCGTGTGGAAACTGCAGATGGAATGGTCGAACAACGCCTACAACACAGGCAGCGGCTACGCGAACACCAGTGGCCAGTTGGGATGCCTGCAGTGATTTGATCGCAGCGACCGATCGCGATTCTTACGCCTCGGCGGGAACACGCCGAGGCGTTTTTTTTTGGCTCAGAGCACGCCGAAACGCCGGATCATGCGGGTCTTCACGAATTGGGTCAGGCCCATGTAGGCGACGATCACCGCAGCCAGGAACAGCCAGTAGATGCCGGGCAGCGGCACGAAGCCGAACCAAGCCGCCACCGGCGAGAACGGCAGGATCATGCCGATCAGGCAGATCGCCGCGCCGGTCACTGTCAGCGGCAGGCTGGCACGGCTTTGCAGGAACGGGATGCGTCCGGTGCGAATGACGTGCACGATCAGGGTCTGCGTGAGCAGGGACTCGACGAACCAGCCGGTCTGGAACAATTTCGCGTTCGTTTGCGCGCCGAGCACGAACCACATGAACGCGAACGTGCCGTAGTCGAAGATCGAGCTGATCGGGCCGACACAGACCATGAAGCGCGCGATGGCCCGCAAGTCCCATTGGCGCGGCTTGGCGAGGTATTCCGGATCGACCTCGTCGGAGGCCACCGCAGTCTGCGAAAAATCGTACATCAGGTTGTTGAGCAGCACCTGCACCGGCATCATCGGCAGGAACGGCAGCAGCGCGCTCGCGCCGATCATGCTGAACATGTTGCCGAAGTTGGAACTGGCGGTCATCTTGATGTACTTGAGCACGTTGCCGAAGACCTTGCGGCCCTCGATCACGCCTTCCTCCAGCACCATCAGGCTCTTTTCCAGCAGGATGATGTCGGCCGATTCCTTGGCGATGTCGACCGCGGTGTCCACCGAGATGCCGACGTCGGCCGCGCGCAGCGCCGGGCCGTCGTTGATGCCGTCGCCGAGGAAGCCGACGACTCGCCCGTCGCGGTGCAGGGCCTGGATGACGCGTACCTTCTGCTGCGGATTCAGGCGCGCGAACACCGGCGTGGTGCGCGTGGCGACGGTCAGGTCCTCGTCGCTCATCGCCTCGATCTGCGGACCAGTCAGGAATTTATCCACTTGTATACCGACCTGGCGGCAGACGTTGCGGGTGACCACGTCGTTGTCGCCGGTGAGGATCTTCACCGTCACGCCGTTCGCGTTGAGCGCCTGGATCGCGTCGGCCGCGCTGTCCTTGGGCGGATCCAGGAACGCGATGAACCCCATCAGGGTGAGGTCTTTTTCGTCGTCGCGCGAATAGCTCGGCTTGACCTCGATCTCGCGCACGCCCAGCGCGAGCGCGCGAAAACCGTCGTCGTTCATGTCGCGCGCCACCGCGCGTACTTCGGCGAGCTTGTCCTTGTCCATCGCCACGGTCTCGCCCTCGTCGCGGGCGAACGCGCACACGGCCAGGGTTTCGGCGACCGCGCCCTTGGCGACAAGGAAATGCCGGCCGGCGCGATCGCGCACCACCACCGACATGCGCCGCCGCGAGAAGTCGAACGGCACTTCGTCGACCAGCGTGTAGGCGGCCTTGAGGCGCTCCGCCGACTCCGGCGCGGCACGATCGAGCACGGCCACGTCGAGCAGGTTGCGCAAGCCCGTCTGGTGAAAGCTGTTGAGCCAGGCAAAGTCGAGCACGGCGTCGTCCTCGGCACCGCGGATATCGGTGTGGCGCTCGAGGATGACGCGATCCTGGGTCAGCGTGCCGGTCTTGTCCGTGCACAGCACGTCGATCGCGCCGAAGTTCTGGATCGCGTTCAGGCGTTTGACGATGACGTCTTTCTTCGCCATCTTCAACGCGCCTTTGGCGAGGTTGATCGCCACGATCATCGGCAGCATTTCAGGCGTCAGGCCGACTGCCACGGCAACCGCGAACATGAAGGCCTCGAACCAGTCGTGTTTGGTCACCCCGTTGATCAGGAACACCACTGGCACCATCACCGCCATGAAGCGCAGCATCAGCCAGGCGAAGCGTTTGACGCCCTTGTCGAATCCGGTTTCCACGCGCTGGCCGACGAGAGAACCCGCGAGCGCGCCGAAATACGTGCCGGCGCCGGTCGCGGCGATCACGCCCACTGCGCTGCCGCTGACCACGTTCGAGCCCATGAAGCACAGGCAGCGCGCTTCCAGTGCGGTTTTCGCCTCCTCGTCCGCGTTCGCGAACTTTTCCACCGGCATGGATTCGCCGGTCAGCGCGGCCTGGTTGACGAACAGGTCTTTCGCGTGCAGCAGGCGCATGTCGGCCGGCACCATGTCACCGGCGGACAGGAACACGATGTCGCCCGGCACGAGCCCGTCGATCGGCACTTCGAGTTTTTTCGCCACGCGCAGCGGCGCTGCCTCTTCGTCCGCGCCTTCGGCGTGTTCTTCGACCTCGCGGCGCACCGTGGCGGTGTTGCTGACCATGCGTCGCAACTGTTCGACCGCACGGCCGGAACGCGCCTCCTGGAAATGCGCGACGAATACGGCCATCACGACCATCGCGATCATGATGATCGCGCCGATCTTGTCGCTGAGTTCCGAACCAGTGATCCAGGTGATCGCCGCGAGTACGGTCAACAGGATGTTGATCGGATTGGTGGCGAAGCGTTCGAGGATATGCAGCAGGAAGGGTTTCTTCTTCTCCTGCGCGACCACGTTCGGCCCGAATTGTTCGACCTTGTGCTCGATTTGCTCGGCGTTCAGACCATCATGGGACGCATCGAGCCGGGTCAGAACCTCGGCTTCGCCGAGGCGTGCGAATTCTGCCAGCTGCGCCGCCGCGCGCGCAGCGGTCTCGCCACGGCCACGCTCGCGCGCGCCATTGGGGATCAGCATGGAGAAATTGAACAAATCCAGCATGACAACTCCGATATCGGGCAGCCTGTCATGCGTGCGATTCGGATGCGCTGGTTCGCCTTGCGGGCGAGGCCGGCGCGTTACCGCATCAAGCGGAAACGCGCCGTATGAACGGGTTTCCGCGGACTAGCGATGACAAGCTGCAGTGAAGCTTCTACTGCAAGGGTCCACGGAAGGACGCCCCCGTATTGAAAAGTTGCGCGCAAGGTAGTCGCGTGCGCCGCGCTTGTCAACGGGGACGCGGCTGTTTCGCGATGCGGGCCGCGACGGCATCGAAAAACGACTCGGGCAGTTCCGCACGCACCGGCACGCTCCACCCGTTTTCTTGCGCGAAGGCGGCGCATTTGATCGCGTCCTTTTCGGTCATCAGCACGGGCGCGGCGGCGTCAAACGCAAGGTCGGAAGCGGTGAAAGCATGATGATCCGGAAACGGATGTTCGATCGTCTCGATGCTCGTCGCACGCAGGCTGGCGAAGAAACGCTGCGGATTGCCGATTCCCGCGACGGCATGCACGCGCTGGCCCGCGAACTCGCGCAGCGGGCGCTTGTGCGACGGATCGGACAAGGCCACGGCGGAATCGCCGGCCAGACGCATTGTTACTTCGCCGGCTTGAACCTTGCCGCCATTGCAGACGCGAAAATCCACGGACGCAAGCCGCGCCATCGGCTCGCGCAGCGGACCGGCCGGCAGCAGACGGCCATTGCCGAAACGGCGTTCGCCATCGATCACGCAGATTTCCACGTCGCGGTACAGCCGGTAGTGCTGCAAACCGTCGTCGGCGATGATCACATCCACATCACCGTGTGCGAGCAGCAGGCGCGCGGCGACAGCGCGATCGCGGCCAACCGCAACCGGTGCCTGCGTGGCGCGATGGATCAGGCAGGCTTCATCGCCGGCAAGTTCAGGCATTGTCTGTGCATCAAGAAGCATGGGTTCGCGCGCCGATCCGCCGTAGCCGCGGCTGACCACGCCGGGCTTGAAGCCGCGCGCGCGCAAGGCTTCGACCAGCGCGATGGTCAGCGGCGTCTTGCCGGTTCCGCCTGCCGTGATGTTGCCGACGACGACGACCGGTACCGGCAGACGCACGCGCGGCAAAAGTCCGATCGCATACAGACGACGGCGCAGTCCACTGAGCATGCCGAACAACATCGACAGCGCACGCAACCAGATCGACGGCGTGCGTCCGCCGTACCAGACCGCCTGCAATTCGCGTTCGTCGAACATCAGCAGCAGCCGCTCTGCGCCTGAATCGGCGGGCACGGCACCGAGCCGTAGGAACAAAATACGCAGCAGTCCCCGGATTTCGGTTTCAGCAACACGCCGCAGCCCGCACATTCGTGGAAGTAAACACACGCGTTCGTCGGCATCGTTTCGACCGAGCTATGTCCGCAGTGCGGGCAAGTGATTGTCGACTCGAGCACGACCTGCGAATTCACGTCACTTGCCGTTGTCACGAAACTGCATCCTGTGCAGCAATGCGTATTGCCCACCGCGCGCGAGCAATTCGGCATGCGTACCGGTCTCGACGATGCGCCCGGCGTCGAGCACGGCGATGCGGTCGGCGTGTTCGATGGTCGACAGTCGATGCGCGATCACGATGACGGTACGTTGGCGCAGCAATCGCTTGAGCGCGTCCTGGATCAGGGCCTCGCTTTCGCTGTCCAGCGCGCTGGTCGCCTCGTCCAGGATCAGGATCGGCGCGTCCTTGAGGATGGCGCGCGCGATCGCGATACGCTGGCGCTGGCCGCCGGACAGCAGCGCCCCGCCCTCGCCCACGCGACTGTC
>DATJIL010000141.1:0-10149 GCA_035493385.1 Rudaea sp. | reverse complement strand
CGGTGGACGAACACACGATCCGCGTGCTGCGCAACGTCGAACGCTTCGCCAGCGCGCAGGCCAGCCGCGAGTTCGCGCAGGCGCACGCAGTGTGGTCGCGCCTGCCGAAACCCGAACTGCTGCTGCTGGCCGCCTTGTTCCACGACATCGCCAAGGGCCGTGGCGGCGACCATTCCGAACTCGGCGAGGCCGAGGCGCGCGCATTCTGCGAGCGCCTGAGGCTGGTGCCTGCGGACATCGAACTCGTCGCCTGGCTGGTGCGCCGGCACTTGCTGATGAGCGTGACTGCACAGCGCCAGGACATCGCCGATCCGGACGTGGTGCGCCGCTTCGCCGCCGAAGTCGCCGACTGGGAACGCCTGGATTACCTGTACCTGCTCACCTGCGCCGACATCGCCGGCACCAGCGCGAAGCTGTGGAATTCGTGGAAGGACAAACTGCTTTCCGACCTGTACGTAAGCACGCGCTATGCGTTGCGCGCGGGCCTGGAAAATATTCCCCACGCGGGCGAGCGCGCGGGCGAGCGCGCGGACGAGTGCCGGCGCGAGGCACGGGCTATCCTGCGCGAGGGCGGAATGGACGCGGCGACCATCGATCGCGTCTGGGCGGACTTTCCGGACGAGAGCTTTCTGCGTTTCACCCCGGCGCAGATTGCCTGGCAGACGCGCGGCATCGCGCAGGCATCGGCCGACGGCCTGCATGTGCTGGTCGAGGCACGGGGTCCGCGCGGCGGCACCGAAGTGTTCGTGCATGCCGCCGACCGCGACGGCCTGTTCGCGGCGATTACCGCGGTGTTCGACCGCCTGCGCCTGTCCGTGCTCGAAGCGCGCGTGGTCACCTCGCGCAGCGGCATGAGCCTGGACAGTTTCGTCGTGCTCGACGGCGAAGGCCGCGCCCTGCGCGATGCCGTGCAGGCGGCGCGCTTGCGCGACGCGCTGGCCAAGGCGCTGGCGCAAACGCCGTATCGCGCGGAAACGGCGTCGCACGCACCGAGCCGCGTGCAGCGGCATTTCCCAATGGCGCCGCGCATCGAGTTCGGCGCGCAGCCGGTGCGCGGCCACAGCCAACTCGCCATCGTTTGTGCCGACCGTCCCGGATTGCTGGCCGCGATCGCGCGCGTTTTCCGCGAACAGGGCGTGCGCGTCCATGACGCACGCATCGCCACGTTCGGCGAGCGCGTCGAGGATTTTTTCTTGATCGGCGGCGTGCATGACGCAATACTCGATCCCGCAGCATGCGCAGCCTTGCGGGAGGCGCTTGCGCGCATCCTGGATTTTTCAGCGGACGGAAAACGGCATGCCTGACCTGCGCCTCATCGTCGAATCGGCCTGGGATAGCCGTGCCGAGCTTGCGCCCGCCAATGCCGGGGCTGAAATCGCGGACGCCGTCATGCGTGCGCTCGACGGCCTGGAAAGCGGCGAGTTGCGCGTCGCCGAGCCGGATGGCGCGGGTGGCTGGCGTGTCAATCAATGGCTCAAGAAAGCGGTGCTGCTGTCGTTCCGGCTCAATCCCAACGTGGTGATGGATGCCTCGCCCGCGCCCTATTTCGACAAGGTGCCGCTGCGCTTCGAAGGCTTCGATGCCGCACGTTTCCGCGAAGTCGGCGCTCGCGTCGTGCCTGGCGCGGTCGTGAGGCGCGGCGCGCATGTCGCGCGTGACGTCGTGCTCATGCCGAGCTTCGTCAACATCGGCGCGCACGTCGGTGCGGGAACCATGGTCGATACCTGGGCCACGGTCGGTTCCTGCGCGCAGATCGGCGCGCACGTGCATTTGTCCGGTGGCGTCGGCATCGGCGGCGTGCTCGAACCGCTGCAGGCCAATCCGACCATTATCGAGGACGACTGCTTCATCGGCGCGCGTTCAGAGGTGGTCGAAGGCGTGGTCGTCGAGCGCGGCAGCGTGATCGGCATGGGCGTATTCCTCGGCCAGTCCACGCGCATCTACGATCGCGCCACGCGGCAGGTTCATTACGGCCGCGTGCCGGCTGGCAGCGTCGTCGTCGCCGGCAGCCTGCCTGCCGCGGATGGCTCGCACAGTCTGTACGCCGCGGTGATCGTCAAACGCGTGGACGAGAAGACGCGCAGCAAGACCTCAATCAACGAGTTGCTGCGCAGTGGTGAGGAGTGATTCGGATGCCGCGGATATACGGACTGGAAAAATGCAGTACCTGCGAGAAGGCCCGCAACTGGCTGGATCGGAAAAAGATCGCTCACACCTTCGTCGATTACCGCGAGCAACGCGTCGATGCGACAACGCTCAAGGCGTGGGCCAAGGCCGTCGGCGGCTGGGAAAAACTCGTCAATCGCACCGGCATGACCTGGCGCAACCTGCTGCCCGCGCGCAAGTCGCCGGGCTCGGATGCCGAATGGCTGCTGCTGATCAAGGAATATCCGGCGCTGGTGCGCCGGCCGGTCGCCGTGCTCGATGACGGCAGCGTGCATCTGGGCTTTACCGACAAGCTCTACGCCAAGCTGTTCGCCGCATGAGCGACGTTCTGAATCTCGCCTGTGAATTGATCCGACGCCGCTCGCTGACGCCGGACGATGCCGGTTGCCAGGTGCTGATCGGCGAACGCCTGCAATGCGCCGGATTCGCCATCGAGCATCTGCGCTACGGCGACGTTTCCAATCTGTGGGCGACACATGGCGACGGCGATCCGGTGTTCGCATTCCTCGGCCACACCGACGTCGTGCCGACCGGTCCGGAATCGGATTGGGCGAGCGCGCCATTCGAGCCGGTAATTCGCGATGGACGTCTATACGGCCGCGGCGCGGCGGACATGAAATCCGGCGTGGCGGCGATGACGGTCGCGCTGGAACAGTTCGTTGCCGCGCATCCGGATCATCGCGGCACCGTTGCGTTGCTGCTGACCAGCGACGAAGAAGGTCCGCTGAATCGCGATGGCGTCCGACGCGTTGTCGAGGAATTCCGCCGTCGCGGCCAGCGCATCGATTTTTGCGTGGTCGGCGAACCGTCATCGGCCGAAAAACTCGGCGACATCGTGCGCGTGGGTCGACGCGGCTCGTTGTCGGGAAGCCTGACCGTGCGCGGCGTGCAGGGCCACGTCGCCTATCCGGACAAAGTGCGCAATCCGATCCATCTTGCCGCGCCGGCGCTGGCCGAACTCGCCGCGACGTGCTGGGACGAGGGCAACGCGGAATTCCCGCCGACATCGTTCCAGGTTTCCAACGTGCATGCCGGCACCGGCGCGTTGAACGTGGTGCCGGGCACGCTGGAAGCGAAATTCAACTTCCGCTTTTGCACGGCGAGTACGGCGCAATCCCTGCGCGAACGCACCGAGGCGATCCTGCGCAGGCACAAGCTGGATTTTGCCATCGACTGGAATTTATCTGGCGAACCCTTTGCCACGTCCGCCGGAAAACTGCGTGGTGCAGTGGAAGCCGCAACGAAGGCCATTTGCGCCATCGCGCCGCGCGCCGACACCGGCGGCGGCACGTCCGATGCGCGCTTCATTGCGCCGCTCGGCGCCGAAGTCGTCGAGGTCGGGCCGGTCAATGCCAGCATCCACAAGATCGACGAGCATGTGGCGCTGGACGATCTGGAAAAATTGCCCGGCTGGTATCGGCGGATCGTCGAAACGCTGCTTGCGGACGGCTAGGCGGCGGCGCGCTGCAGCAGGCCGCGCGCGAGGAACAGTTCCACGCGCTCGAACGGGATGCGGTCACCGGCATCGCTGCCGTAATACGCCTCGGCGATGTTGCCGTGCTCGTCGATCAGGAAATCCGCGGGCATCAGGTTGGTGGTGTTGAGTCCGGCCAGGCCGACGATGCGCAAACCCCTGATCAGGGTCGGCACGCGCGTGAGGATGCCCTTGAGCTTGCGCCAGAACGAACGCTCGATGCGATAGGTTTCGTGGGCAAGCGAAGTCGGATCGGCGACGACCTGGAACGGCCGTGGCTGGCGCGCGACGAAGCGGTGCACCTGGTCCGGCGTCGAAGTAAATACCGCGACGATGTCCAGACCGAGTTTGCTCAGCGCGGCATGGTGGTTGGTCAATTCGTAGATGCGGAAGTTGCAGAACGGGCAGGCGGCATCGCGGAAGAAACACAGCAACGTGCGGCGATTGTTGCCGCCGATGCGGACGGGCTTGCCCTCGATGTCGGTGAGCGCGAGTTTCGGTGCCTTGGCCGGTGCGGAAAGTCTCATGGCGTTTTCCCCTGTTGCGGTGTCGAGCTTCAGTCCGGCGGCGTGCCGCCGAGCCGGTATTGGTAAACCAGTTTCCCGCCAAGCCAGCCGCCGGCGGCCAGGCACAGGAAGCCGGCGACGCCGCAGGCGATCGCGACGGCGCCGGGCGCGAGCAGCGTGGTGCGATCGAGCCGGGCGAACAGGCTGACCGCGTACAGCATCAGCGCCGCCGACATCGCGCCCATGTGCAGGTAAATCGTGTGCCAGGCGGGACTGTCCTGCGCGACGCGGGTCAATTCGTACAGGCCGGCCAGCAGCGCGGGAATCGCCATGACCAGGCCGACGATCAGCAGCACACCGGCAAAGCGCCAGGCCGGTTCGCCGAAATGCAGGCTGGCCAGATCCGCCGCACTGGCCAGCGACCAGCAGGCGACCGGAAAATGCACCAACGCCGGATGCAGCGGATGGCGCATCGCGATCAGACCAGCAGCAGGCTGAGCAGGATCAGGAAGCCGATCACGGCAACGCCCGCGTGCACGCATACGATGGCCTTCGGCGGCAGCGTGCGGCGCAGATGGAACGAGACGAGGAAGAAGCCGCCCAAGGCCGCGAGGACGAGCAGGCCAAGGGCGGCGAAAAGCCGCGCGGAGCCGGCGCCTTGCAGCACGATCACGATCAGGGTGACGAGTCCGGCGGCGCCGAGCAGGGCGTGCAGCAGGGACAGCGCCCACGGCGCGAATTTGCCGCGCAACACATGTGCGGCGAGGACGAGGCCGCCGACGGCAGCGATGGCGAAGATGATGATGGCGTAGTTGAGCATGATGTTCCCCTTGCTGGTATGAAAGCTGATCGGATTAAAGTTGGCTGGGTGAAGACGATCGGACGGGCGTGTTCGTCAATCGACACTGGCCGGCAGACGCGCCATGACTGTGGCGGTCATGCGTTCGCAACGCGCGCCGAGAAACGGGAACGCGCCGGTCAGCGCACTGGCGAGGTTTTCCTGCAGCGCACTGTGCAACAGGCGGCGTGCACGATGCAGGCGCGTCTTCACGGTTTCGGCGCGGATGCCGAGCGCGCTCGCGGTTTCCTCGACGCTGCATTCCTCAACCTGGCGCATGACGAAAACGACGCGGAAAGGTTCCGGCAGGCGGTCGACGGCGCGCTCGATGAGCTCGCGCATCTGCGCGCGTGTGGCGCCGGCGGCGGGATCTTCCGCGCCGAACTTGTTCGGGAATGCCAGCACCTGTGAGTCTCCGGATTGGGCCGCTTCGATCTGCTCGACGCCCACGACCGCATGGCGCTGGCGCCGACGCGCGTAGGCTTCGTTGAGGACGATACGCGTGAGCCAGGTAAGCAGGCTGGCCTCGCCGCGGAAGCCGTCGAGCTTCGCGAACGCGTGCATATAGGCTTCCTGCACGGCGTCCTCGGCTTCGGCATCGTCGTCGAGCACGCTGCGCGCAATGCGGAACAGGCGCTGGTTGCCGCGCTGGACGATCTGCCGGTATGCCTCGCGCCGGCCGCGCCGGGCCAGGTCCACCAGTTCGGCGTCCGCCAGGACGGTGTAATCGATGGCAAGGCTATTCGGCATATTGCAGGCTCCTTGCGCCATCGGATGGAGCTATCGCGAAAATGGTTCCCGTTTTTGGGTCTGCACAACCCCATCGTGGGGTTGGCAGCCCACGCCGAGTGCGGCGCAGGTCCGCACTCGGCTACGACGATTCAAGCACTTGCATGCTTGAATCGCGAGCGGCACATCCGTGTGCCGTGCAGCCTATTTCAGCGCTTGGCGGGGACGATCTCCAATGTGTACTTCGCCGCGCCAGGCAGGAAAGGCATGGCCTTGCCCGCGGCCCAGGCCGCGTCACCGGCGCCGTAGAAGGGGCTGAGCGGGTTGTCGCTCTGCCCGCCCGGCATGTGGAAATAACCGAATTCCTCGTGGCCGGGCTCGACCACGAAACGTTCCGATGCGCCGAAGCTCGCCGCCTGCACGCGCGGCATGTTGGCATCGCCCGGCAGTTCGCGGCTGGGCATGTCGAGCAGCCAGCCCAGTCCCGGCAGTGCGACGCTCAGCGCATGCCGGATGTGCGTTTTCGTGACCTCGCCCCAGCGGCGCTGCGCGATGCCGCCGGGCATCGCCGACAGCCTCTCGCCAACGTGCTGTGCGCAGCGTTGCAGCAGATCGTCCCAATTCGCATAGCCCGGCGGCAGCAGGTTTTCCGGACGATGCAGCAGGATGTCGTCGGCCAGGGTTTCGGCCTGGCCCAGCTTGGGCAGCTTGAATTGCGGATATTTCGCTCGCACCGCGGCAGCGAAGCCGTCGAGCACGGTGTCGATGGTTTCCTGGCGGAAATCGTGGGCGAGCCGATAACCGACCGAAGCCGGATCGGCGCGGTCGTTCCAGTCCATCGTATACTTTTTCATGTCGGCGAAGGGCGGAGCATCGCCTGCCTTGGCCAGCACCCTGCCGAGCAGTTCGTGCCAATTGCGCATCAGCAGGGCGCGGTCGTCGAGCTGGATCGCGAGCATGTCGTCGGGCGTGAATTGGGTCTTCGCCTTCAGGTCGTCGCGGATCTGCCGCGCGCGCGCGCCGAAGTCGTAGCCGCCGTCGCCGAGTTTGGCATAGTCGGCGCTTTGCCAATCGAGCGTGCGCGAATTCGCGGTCCAGATGCGCTGCGCCGGCGGATTGGGCAGGCGCGGATAATCGGCCGGCGCAAGCCAACCGTTCCAGCCGGTATCGGGTTGGCTCCAGTCGCAGGGCAGCAAGGGATCGCAGGCGCCGTCGCGCTTTGGGATTTTTCCCGCAATCGTCCAGGCGATATTGCCGGAACGGTCGCCGACGACAAAATTCTGTGCCGGCATGCCCGACGCGTTGGCGATGTCCATTGCCTCGTCCACGGTTTCTGCGGTATCCATGCTCGCGAACGTCATGTTGACGCCGCCGGGTTCGATCGCGGTCCATGCCAGCGCGAGTGGCACGCCGTCCGCGTCCTTGGCGAGGATCGGGCCCCATTGCGTGTCGCGCACCTCGAGCTTCAGATCCGGCGCATTGTGGACTTTAATGATTTGTGTACTTTGCGACAATGCTTTCCAGCCAGCGGCGGTCTTGTAGCGTGTCGGGTCCTTGGGATCGAGCACGACGCGCACGAAATCCATCCAGTCGCCGTAGCTGTTGGTGAAGCCCCAGGCGACGCGGCGATTGCTGCCGGCGACCAGCGCCGGCAGACCAGGCAGGGTAACGCCGATCAGGTCGACGTTTTCGCCGGCGCGGCGCGGATCCGGATACTCGATGCGCGTGCGGAACCAGATGTTCGGCACGTGCAGTGGCAGGTGCATGTCGTCGGCAATCAGCGCGGCATGTGTGGCGGTGAGCGCGCCGTTGACGGCAAATCCATTGCTGCCGGGCGTGGTTTTCGGCTCGGCGCGAGGCGGCGGGACATGCAGCAATTTCGGATCGACCTTGCGCAGATCCAGGTCGGTGGCGCCGGGAAGGTCCGGGTAGTTCATCGGCGGACCGAGCAATGGCGCATCCCATGGCCCGCCGCTGGCGGCGAAGAACTTGTAGGTCTTGTCGCCGAGTGCGGACTTGATCTGTGCAAACGCGAGTTCGCGCGCGTTGTCGGCACCGTTGAGGTCGAAAAACATCGCATCGATGGCAAGAATGCAATCGGCATCGTTCCACGGTGCCGGCTTCTCGCCTAGCAGCCAGTACTCCCAGGGCCGCGACGACAGCGCAGCGAGTCCGGCGTTGACGCCGTCGCGGTAGGCATCGAGCGTGGCACGTTCGTCTGCGGTCAACGCGGCGAGTGTCGCCTGCGCACGCTCGCGCAGGCGGAACGGCCGATGCTGCTTGTCCGTATCCACCGCTGCGCTGCCGACCAGTTCGGACAATTCGCCCGCGGCCATGCGCCGCATCAGGTCCATCTCGAAGAAGCGCTCTTGTGCATGCACGAAACCGAGCGCGAACATCGCATCGTTGCGGCTTTGCGCCTTTATCGTGGCGACACCCAGTGCGTCGCGCGCAATCGTAGTCTGCGCATGGACTCCGCCGAGTGCGAGTGTCCCGTCGAACTGCGGCAGGCTGGCGCGCAACAACAGCCAGATCGCGAGTGCGAATCCGGCGACGAGGATCAGCAGTGCGCCGATGATGCGGCGAAAAAAGCGATGTCGTTTCTTCATGTTCAACCCGTCGTCTCTATCCGCTCGACGCGCGTGAACCCGCGCGGCAGGTTGCTGCCGCGCTGCGCACGGTTGCCGTTGTATTCGACGAGGTCCGCCCATTTGAGGATCAATTTGCGCTGACCGGCCCAGAGCGTGACTTCACCTTTGCCTTCGGCGACCACGGCAATGCCGGCGGCGCGCTCGCCGCTGGCAAGCTTGGCCTTGGGAATTTCGATGAGTTTGTTGCCCTTGCCGCCGTTGTCGAGTTCAGGCAATTCGGCGACCGAAAACATGAGCAGGTGTCCCGCATTGGTGGCGACAACGATGCGGTCGCGTGCTGGATCGTTGACGTACGCCGGTGCGAGCACATGGGCGTCGTCGTCCATGTTGACGAGCTGTTTGCCGGCCTTCTTGTTCGCGAGCAGCGCTTCGAACCGGGTTACGAAGCCGTAGCCGAAATCCGTGGCGAGCACGAGCCGCGCCTGCGGATCGGCGATCGCGACGGCGTCGAAACGCGCGCCCGGCGCGGGCGTGAAGCGTCCGGTCAGCGGCTCGCCGTTACCACGCGCCGATGGCAATGTGTGCGCGGGGGTCGAATAACTGCGTCCGGACGAGTCGATGAAGGCGACGTTCTGCGTGGTCTTGCCTTTTGCAGCGTTGTGGAATTTGTCGCCTTCGCGGAAGCCCAGCGTCGCGGCATCGACGTCGTGGCCCTTGGCCGCGCGCACCCAGCCTTTTTCCGACAACACCACGGTGACCGGCTCGCTGACCACGAGTGCGGCCTCGTCCAGTGCCTGCGACACGTCGCGCACGACCAGCGGTGCGCGTCGCGCGTCACCGTATTTTTCCGCGACGGCGGCGTGTTCGTCCTAGATCAGCGTTTTCAGTTTCGCCGGTGACTTCAGCGTCACCGCGATGCGTGCGCGTTCTTCTTCCAGCGCGTCGCGTTCGGCATTGAGCTTCATTTCTTCCAGCCGCGCGAGCTGGCGCAGGCGGGTTTCCAGGATGTAATCAGCCTGTTCTTCGCTCAACTTGAAGCGCGCGATGAGGATGGGTTTGGGTTCGTCCTCGCTGCGCACGATGCGGATGACCTCGTCCAGATTCAAAAAGACGATGCGCAGGCCTTCGAGCAAGTGCAGGCGACGCTCGACTTTCTGCAGGCGATGTTCCAGGCGCCTGGTCACGGTCTGCTGGCGGAAGCGCAGCCATTCGACGAGGATCTGCTTGAGGTTCTTGACCTGCGGCTTGCCGTCCAGGCCGATCATGTTGAGATTGACGCGGTAGCTGCGTTCCAGATCGGTGGTCGCGTTCAGATGCTGCATCATCTCGTCCAGGTCCACGCGCGTGCTGCGCGGGATCAGCACGATGCGCACCGGATTCTCGTGGTCGGACTCGTCGCGCACGTCCTCGAGCATCGGCAGTTTTTTCGCGCGCATCTGTTCGGCGATTTGCGCGATGATCTTCTCGCCGGACACCTGATACGGCAGCGCGGTGATGACGGCGTTGCCGTTCTCGATCGCGTATACCGCTCGGCAGCGCACGGAACCGTTGCCGGTGGCGTACATGGCGTGCAGGTCGCGCTTGGGTGTGATGATTTCGGCCTTGGTTGGGAAATCCGGGCCTTTGACGTGGCGGCAAAGTTCCGCGACGCTGACTTCGGGTTCGTCGAGCAGGTGGATGCAGGCGCTGGCGACCTCGCGCAAATTGTGCGGCGGAATGTCGGTGGCCATGCCGACCGCGATGCCGGTCGCGCCGTTGAGCAGCACGTGCGGCACGCGCGCCGGCAGCCACACGGGTTCCTTGAGCGTGCCGTCGAAGTTCGGGGTGAAGTCGACCGTGCCCAAG
>DATJIL010000140.1:0-9204 GCA_035493385.1 Rudaea sp. | reverse complement strand
TCCGTGCCGTTGCCGGAATCGGCTGCGACATCGCGGCCGACGCCGACCGTGCCATAGCAATGCGTCGGCCATGCGACGTGCGCCTGCAAATCCACGGCGGCGGGGAAATCGCCGACGAATCCGGTCTGCGGCGCCCAGCCGTCGCGGTCGGGCAAGGGCGTGAAGGTGAAATCCTTCGCCAGCGGAATCGTGAACTCCGCCGGTACCTTCGCCTTGGCCTTGCCGAGCGAGCGGCGCCTGGCCGCGTCGTCCGCGTTCGGATCGCCCCACTGCGCGACGTAGTTGTCCTGCACGCGCAAGATGTCGAGGCCGTCGAAGTATTTCTCGCGCACCAGCGTCTTGATGTTGGCGACGGTCTGCGGCGCGAACTGCGGCGCGAGCTCGATCACCACACGGCCGCTCGCCAGTTGCAGGTACAGCGTGTTGGCAGGATCGAGTGCGTGCCAATCCGACGGTTTCGCTGCCGCCAGCACCTGACCCATGGTCGGATGCTTTTGTGCATCTGCTGCGAACACCGTGCTCGCGCAAACCAGGGCAGTCGCACCGAACGCGGCGGGCAGAAAAATTTTCATGGCGGATTTTCCAGGAGTCAGTGCGTGGATGCAGGCGCAAGCGTGCCCAGCACGACAAGGCGCTTCATCGTCACGCCGTTGCGGCGGATGGTGAGTGTGACCCGGCGCCCCATGTGTTCCTGCAGCAGCGCCTGGAACGCGGCCTTGTCCTGCACCGGCGTCTTGTTGAACAGCAGGACGTAATCGCCATCGCGCAGATTTGCTGCGGACGCCGGTGTGCCGCCGACGATCTCGCCGAGTTCCACGCCGCTGCTGCCAAGCGTCTGCCGCTCGACATCGGTGAGATCGCGGAAATTCGCGCCGAACGGCAGGTGCAGGCGTACGAAGAACTGCGCCAATGCCGGCGCACCGAACGCCTGCGGCGGATAGATCAGCGCCTTGTCCGCGCCGACCTTGCGCGCCTGCTTCGCGACCGTGTCGCGCAGGGAGTCCATATCGCCGGATGGATAATGGCCGATGCCGATCTTCACCAGGCCCTGCGCACGCAACAACGTCTCGTCGCCATCGGGCGTGGCGCCGTCGGCGACTTCGGGCTGGGGCAGCGGCGCTGCCGAGCGCAATCGCGCGACGACATCGGCACTGCGTCCCTGCACGGTTTCGTAGGCGGGAAGCGGTTGCGACGGTTGTCCTAGCGCATTCGGTCCCGGGGGTCTCACGACCTGCGCGCAGCCGCCGAGCAACAGCACGGCGATGCAGACTGCGCCGCGCATGCGCACCGTCACGCCCTCGATGTCGGCGCGATCGGAGGCGGAGCCGGGCGCTTGGGAACCATGTCCACATCGAGTAGGCGCTCAATGCGCGCGAACACTTCGGACCGCGAGAAGGGCTTCTTCATGAAGTCGTCGGCGCCGATGCGCTGTGCGTAGAACTGCTCGGTCGCCTGCTCGTTGCCGCTGATCATCACGATCGGAATGCCGAGCGTGACCGGATCCTTGCGCAAGGCGCGCAGCGCGGCGAAACCGTTCATGCCGGGCAGGACGATGTCGAGGAAGATCAGGTGCGGACGATGCGCACGCGCAACCTCGATGCCTTTTTCCGCATCACCCGCCTCCAGCGTCTGGTAGCCGTTTTGCTGCAGAAACTTGCGCAGCATCGCCACGATGGTCGGTGAATCGTCGACGATCAGTACCACCGTGCCTTCACGCGCGTTGAGGCGCGGCTTTTCGCGGCGCTCCTGACTGTTGCCGAAGATGCGCTTGAACAACTCGAAATTGGCCACGGGCCGGTTCCTGTGCCGAAACTCGTGCAAGTTTCGCGGTTGCCGCGAATGCTGGCAAGCACTTTCGATCCCCGCTCGCCGATAGCAGCCCGCCCGGACTAAATGAGCTCAGATCGAATATACATAACGGCCACGGATTCTCTTCGCTCCGAACAAGCCCAGTTCGGGGGAAAGTTTGCGCTTGACATGCCAGACGCAGCAGGTATTTCACCTTGCGCACGATTTCCGATTTGTTCACTTGTTCACTCCGGGCTTCCAATCCCTGAGAGCATGGTAGTGGGAATCGACTTGAACTTCCCGCACTGCGATCGTGTAGCTGAAGAATCTGGAATAGATCCACAAACCCAGAGCGCAAACCGATCCCCAGAGGGCGGCGACACAACCGCCGATGAAGGCGCCGATGAAGGGTCCTGCCAGCAGGCCCGACATGCCTGTAACTGGCTCGTCGTTCCAGGAAAGCGTGTGCGAACCGAACAACGCAAGCACGCCCATCAACGTGCAGAACGGGACCATGCTGCAAAGCGTTCCGATGGCGAGCAATTTGTAGACGCTGCCGGCCGAAAGACGCGATACCTCGATTTTTTTGTACATGCAATTACTCCAGGATGTTCGCCACGGATATCACGGACAGCCGTCGAAACCGGCGTCGAAGATGATGTCGTTTTTCTGTATTTCATAGGCGCCAATATCGGGATAGCCAGACGCGCTTTCGCGCGCATAAGCGTAGGGCGCCTGGTCCAGCGGCCTGCCGCGTTGATCCTCGGGCAGAAACAGGAAGTTGCTACCCGCATCGATGCCAGGACTATGGCTCAGCAACGCGTGGGTTTTGGTCAAGCCTCCGTTGTAACGCAGGGGTCCTAGCAGGACGCACGCGTATTCGATCGTCCCCGACGGCAGGAAATTGCGTGAATTGGGCGTGTGCGTGGTAACGAGATTGCCGGAGCCGCTGAAGGTGGCATTGCTCGTGAGAGTCGGCATGCTCAGATCGGAGTCGAAGTAAAGCGGATTGCCGAACTGGTTGTCGGCGATCAGCGTGCCATCCATGAAGACACTGACCGGTCCGGCCGCATCGCTGATCGTGACGCCGGTCGCGGCATAACTATACGGATTGCTGCCGCTACCCCCCGTGGCCGCCGTGTTGAACGCGATGGTGGAGCTGTACAGATTCACTTTGCCCGAATTCGTCCACAATCCGCCCGTATACAAAGCGGCCGAATTCCCGGAAATCGTGCTGTTGATGATCTCCGTGAAGACGCCCGCGTTGTGGCTGGAAAACGCCGCAATGCCGCCCACCGCGCCATCCGCATAATTTCCCGATATGGTGGAGCCGCGCAGCACGACATTGCCATTCGCCAGGACGCCACCATCGCTTCCGGGCGCATACGCGCCAGAACCGCGCGCCGAGTTCTCCGAAATCGTGCTGTAGTAGGCGTAAAACGCCTTGTCGGTCACCGCGGCGCCGCCGAAGCTGAGTCCGCTTGCCCCACCGTCGGCGATGTTACCCGACAGCATCGCGTAGTCGACGCGCAGCGAACCTTTCGTGAATACCGCTCCGCCGTAAGCGCGCGCACTTCCCGCGGCGACCGCCTTGCAGTAGTAGGCGTCGACGCCGAACAGCCTGACGTTGCCCGCCGAATAGACGCAGCCGCCGTCCGCACCGATCCCGCTGGCCGGTTTCAGAAGGCCGAAGCTGAGGGTAAGGTTGTCGACGTAAAGCGTGCCGCCCGTGCCGGTATGATCGATGATGCGGTCGTGTTCCACGACGCCGTTGTATTTTCCGGTGATGTCGAGTCGGTCCTTGCCGGGACCTTCCAGCGTCAGGTTCGCCTGCGGGACATGGATGGCGCCGGTGTGCAGCGAAATCGTGCCGCAGGTCAGATGCGTCATGTCAACGACGTCGCCGCTGGCGGCATGCTGCACGGCGTAGCGCAGCGTGCCGGTCGTGCCGCTGCCGCTGTTGGCCTCGCTGCAGGAACTCACGGTCCATGTCGTCGGCAGCGCCATCGCCAGTGGCGAAGAAAGCGCGAACAAAGCCGCGATCGAATGTGCAAGTTGCCGCGTGCGGATCGGGCGGGCAATTGAATGGATGCGCATGGTTCTTGTCCTCAGGGACAGCCGTCGAAATCGCTGCCGAAAATGATGTCGTCTTGTTGCACCTCATAGGCGCCGATGTCGGCCAGCGGACCCGAAACGCGGACATACGGGAGGCTTTTGCCGCGCTGGTCATAAGCGGCGCCCAAGGCGTTGTTGCCAGTGTCGATCGCAACGCTACGGCTGAGCAGGCGATGCGTTTGCGTGGAACCGCCGTTGTCGCGCAGGCGTTCCAGATGCGGGCAGGCGCCGGTGAGCGTGTCGCCCGGCAATTTGTTCGCGGGAATGGCGCTTGAAAAAATCAGATTGTTCGCCGGCGCCGTCAGATTGCCGCCATTCACCGTAAAAGGATTCGTGCTTTCCACAGTGATATCGTCGGCAGCGCCGTTCGCGGTGTTGTTGGAAATCAGCGTACTCTGCAACGTCAACGCCATGCCGCTCGCCGATGGAAACAGTGTCACGCCGGCGCCAAGACCGGGCACTCGGTTGAATGCGATGGTTGAGCCGTAGAACTTGGCCGCTGCCACGTCCTGGAGCACGAGTCCGCCATAGGCGTTGCCCGAGATCGTGCTGAGGGAAACCTGGAGCGTGGATCCGACCGGTTGTTTGGGCTCCATCCCGAATCCTGGACCCGCGTTCCCCGAGATGGTCGAGCGCGATATCAACGCCGACGAACCGTCGACCTGGATACCCGAAGGAACTGCAGAACCGCTGTTGCCGTGACTGCCGCTGAACGTGCTGTAGCGAGCCACCAAACTGCCGTTGACGTACGCACCTGCACCAGCCGTGTCTGCGGCATTTCCGCTCAGAACCGAGTTCATCGTGGAAAGACCGGCGTAAGCAAAAACGCCGCCTCCGCTACCAATGACACCTCCGCTCGCGTAATTGTTCGCCACCGTGCTGTTCGTCAGCGTGGCACTCGATTTCGCATACAGGCCGCCGCCTTCTCCTAACGCACTTGACGAGCGTGCTCCGCCCCTGCCGAGGTAGCTCGAACTGATTGTCGCCGTCCCCAGGGAATGCGCGTTGCCGCCCTGGGCAAACCAGGTTTTCGAGTAGGCGTAATTCTGATGAATGTCGCTGCCGGCGTAGATCTTCAGGTTGCCCTGGGTAAATATCCCGCCACCGCTGCCCGCCTTGCCGTTCGCTGTAGCGTAGTTGTAGGCAACGGTGGTGCCGTACAGCGAGACATTGCCGACAGCATATATGCCGCCGCCGTAGGCAGGATGTATGGTCGAGCTGTTGCTGACGGTACAGTGCCCGACGTAGGTGTTGTGCAACACCACCGAACCCGCCGAATAAAGACAGCCGCCGGCAGTCTTGTTGGGACCGGTATTGTGGCCACCGATCAGGCGCAGGTTGTACGCGTACAGGGTCGCACCCGCGGCAGTTGCCGTGTGCGCCAGTACGCGATAGCTGCCAGCGGTCTGCGGCAACGCCGAAGCGTCGATGGTCAGCGGATTCGGGGAAGTCCCGGTCAGGAAAACCGTGTCGATGTTCGTGGTCAATTGCCCGAGCCCGAGCGTGATCGTGCTGCACGTCAGGCTGTGCATGTCGATGATGGCCGGGCTGGTCGCATTCAGCAGCGCATAGCGCAAGGTGCCGGTCTTGGTCACGGGATCGCCGATATTCGCATCGGCGCAACTGGTTACGGTCCAGGTTTCCAGCGCAAGGGCAGATGCCGGGGCGAGCACGGCGAACAATGAAGCGATCGAGGCGGCAAGCCGCTTGGTACGCAGTCGCGGTGTTGAAGTAATGGTTCGCATACCGTTGCTCCTATGGACAGCCGTCGCAACCGGCGTCGACCGGGCGGTATTTTTCAAGATGCGCATGGATTTCGGCTCCACCGGTTCTGGCTCTCTTACCGGTTCGAAACGCAATCCGGCACGTTTTGGGACATGCGGCAGGCATCTTCGCCGCCGTGCTAGAGTCGCGCCGCGGAGGGGCAATGGCGGACCCGATTCCACTGACGAGCTGGCTGCGGGCGGCGGCCACAGGCGATGCACAGGCCGGCAATCGCGCCTACGCCCTGGTGTACGACGAATTGCGCGCGCTCGCCGCACGGCAGTTGGGTCGAGCCGGCGCGCAAGCCACGTTGACGCCAACGGCCCTGGTCAACGAGGCGTTCCTCAAACTGTCCGGCGGGTCGCTGGCGTCGCTGAACGACCGCCGACATTTTTTCAATCTCGCCGCACGCGCGATGCGCCAAACCGTAATCGACTACGCGCGCGAACGGCTCGCGCAAAAGCGTGGCGGCGATCTTGTGCGCACACAACTGGACGACCAGCTTGCCGACGATACCTGGGACGCCACGCAGACCCTCGCAGCTGAACAGGCCTTCGCCACGCTCGAACGGCAGGACGCGGAACTCGCCGAGACTTTTGGCTGGCGCGTGTTCGCGGGCCTGACTGCGCAGCAGATCGCCGAACTGCGCGGCGTGACCATGCGCACCGTGAACCGTGATCTCGCCGTGGCGCGCAAGTATCTGACCCTGGCGCTGGGAGAGGCGTCGTGACCCAGACGAACGAACTGTTGTTCAGCCCCGAGCAATGGCACAAGCTGCGTGCCTCGATCGATCGGCTCGATGCGCTTGACCCCAGTACGCGCGAGGCCGAGTTCGAACGCATCGCGGCGGCAGACCCGGAACTTGCGCGTGCCTTGCGCGCTTTCGCCGACGCGGACGCGCTGCCCCGCACGTTGCCACCGCTGCCCGCCACTCGTCCCGCAGCCGATGCGATGCCCGCACAGGTGGGGCCATTTCGTCTATTGCACGAGCTCGGTGCGGGCGGCATGGGCGTGGTGTACCTCGCCGAACGCCAAGGGCCGGACTTCACCCAACGCGTGGCGCTGAAACTGCTCGATGGCGGCGCCACGCGCATGGCGCGGTTGGCCGCGCGCGAACGCAATATCCTCGCCGCTCTGGCGCATCCGAACATCACCGCGTTCGTCGATGCCGGAATCGAGGGCGGTCATGCCTGGCTGGCCATCGAATACGTCGACGGCGAGCCCCTGCTCGAATTTTGCGTGCGGCGCGGGCTCGACGCGCGCGAACGCGTGCGCCTGTTCGATCAGGTGTGCGCCGCGGCCGCGCACGCCCACGCGCAACTCGTGGTGCATCGCGACCTGAAGCCGTCTAACGTACTGGTCAACCGCGAAGGCGTGGTCAAGCTACTCGATTTCGGCATTGCCCTCGTGCTCGACTCCGGCGACGCGGCGACGCCGGCCACGCAGGTTTTCACGCCCGAATACGCCGCGCCGGAACAATTGCGCGGCGAGCGCGTCACTACTGCGACCGACGTGTACGCGCTCGGCTTGCTGTTGTACGAACTGATTTGCGGCAAACGCCTGCCGACGGCGATCGAGCGTTCCGGCGAATGGACGACGGCCGAACTCGCGCGTTTCGCGACGACCGAAAGCCACGCAGGTTCCGTTCGCTCGGCGGACACAAAAAACCCGGCGCGTTTGCTGCGCGGTGACCTCGGTCGCATCGTCGCGCACGCCCTGGCGCCGGAGCCGGGCCGGCGCTATCCATCCGTGGCCTCATTGCGCGAGGATCTGCAACATTGGCTCGATCACCGCCCGCTCGGCATCGGCCGGCCGAGCCTGACCTATGTCGCGGCGCGCCTCGTGCGCCGGCATCGCGCGGCCGTTGCGGTCGCCGCCCTCGCGCTGATCGCATTGATCGTCACCACCGCTTTTGCGTTATGGCAGGCGCATGAAGCCCGGTTGATGGCCGCCCGCGCCGATCACGCCCGATCGTTTCTCAACACCCTTTTCCTCAACGCGGATCCTTACAACGCCAAGCACGGCGCCGAGAACATGGTCGGCTTTCTACGCGATGCCGGACAACGCATCGACACGGAGTTCGCCGATGCGTCGGAAATGGCGATCCTGCTGCGGAGTACCATCGCCAGTGCCCTGCTCCGTCTCGACCAACCCAAACCCGCGTACGAACTCTATCTGCGCAACGTCAACCAGGCGAAGGCGCTTTACGGCGCGCAGGCGCCGGAGGTTGGCGAGGGTCTGTCGAACCTGGCGAGAGCTTCGGAAGACAGCGGCGACATCGATGCAGCGCGCAAGCAATACGAACAGGCGTATTCGATCCTGAAAGATGCCGGGGAAGATTACGCGCGCGGGCGGGTCAGCGTCATGACCGGGTTGGGCGGCATGGCGCTGCGGCGCAGCGATTACGCGGATGCGGAGCATTGGTCGGAATTGGTGCTGCGCGAGCGCATGGCACACGAGGGACCGCGCAGTCCCGATATCGCCATGGATTTGCAGAATCTGGCGAATGACGCGATGTACCAGGAGCATTTCGCCAAGGCCCTGTCGCTGGCCCAGCGCGCGCATGCCATGCTGGAGCAGGTACTCGGTCCCGGGCATCCGCGCAGCATCTACGTCGACAACACCCTGGGCATCGCGCAACTGTACATGGGTCATTGCGCCGACGCCGCCGTCACCATAACCAATGCCCTTGCCGTCGCACGCCGCAATCTCCCGCCCGGCGCGCACATGCTGGGCTCGGTTCTGGGAAACCTCGGGCGCGCGCAAGCCTGCGCGGGCGACATTGCAGCGGGGATCGCCAACCTGCGCCAGGCGCTGGCGATCGCCAGCGCGGCGCACGACCTGAATATCGGCACGATCGAATTGCGCCTGGGAACGATCGAGCTGCAAGCGCATGATCCGGAGGCCGGAAAGATCCTCGCCGCCAGCCGCAAGGATTTGTCCGCCACGTCCTCACGTTTTCAGGATGCCAAGGCGAATCTGCTCTGGGCCGACGCGGCGTATGGCGATGCGCTCGTGGCCGATGGCAAAGCTGCTGAGGGCGAGAATCTCGCACGCGAAGCCCGCACCAGGATACAAGCCTATAAGGATTCGGACAGTTCGACCTTGGCGGAAATCGACCTTTTGCTGGCCGATATCCGATTACGCCGATCGGATACGGCGGAAGCGCATACCCTGCGCGAAGAAGCGCTGCAGATCTTCCAGCGCGTCTACGGCGCGGATCACCCGAAGACGCGCGCGCTGGCCGCACAATTGAGTACCGCAACCGCAGGCTGAGGTCGCATCGATGGATCAGGCCGCGAACGTCACCGCGTATACCTGCGGCAGGCGTGCATCGAGCATGGTCCAGCGATCGCCCTGATCCTCGCTGATCCACACGCCGCCGGTCGACGAACCGAACGCGAGGCGGTCGCCGCTGCTGTCGATCGCGAGCGCGTGACGCAGGACGAGATCATAGGCATCGTGCTGCGGCAGGCCGTTGCGCAACACGTCGAAACTCTTGCCGCCGTCGCGCGTGCGCGCGACCACCACTTTTCC
>DATJIL010000139.1:0-9019 GCA_035493385.1 Rudaea sp. | reverse complement strand
AGATTTGGACGGTGCGGCGCGTTCATGCAGGTTTTCTCGCGACCAGGTGCAGCACTTCGAAATGCGGCGGGCGGCGCTCGCGCGTGATCGTTCCGCAAGCGATGATTTTCAATCCGGCGGACTGCACGAAGCGGCGCAAGTCTTCGGCGCGGAAGCCGAGGTTGCGGTGATCGAATGGCGCCACCGCGGCGCGGTGCGCGTGGCGGCCGAGGGTGATCGCGGACAAGCGTCCACCGGGCTTGAGCACACGCGCGGCCTCGGCGATGGCGCGTGCCGGGTCTTCGCTGTAGGTCAGTGCGTGCATGAGCGTGACCAGGTCGAAGCGACGCGCCCCGAGATCGAGCGCGTGCATGTCGCCCTGGCGTACCTGCACGTTGCGGAAGGATTTCAGGCGTGCGCGCGCCGCGGCGACCACGCGCTCGCTGGCATCGATGCAGACGATGGAACGCGCATGCGGCGCGAGCAGTTCGGCCAGCACGCCATCGCCGGAAGCGATGTCGAGCACGTCGCCGACCTCGATCAGGCTGGTCAAGGCCCGTGCGAGGGCCTCCCATGTGCGGCCGGGCGAGTAGTGACGTTCCATGTCGCCGGCCACCGAGTCCGCCCAACCGGCGGCGCGGGCGCGTTGCGCCAGCATGGCCGGCAAGCGGCGCAGGTCGTCGGCGATCAGTGCGTCGTCCAGGCTGGCGCGCAGCGCCTGCACGAGTTCCGCGGTCTTGCCGTCGGCTTCCGCGTTCCAGCGGTAATACGCCGACACGCCGGCGCGGCGGTCGCGCACGAGTCCAGCCTCCTTGAGTTTGGCCAGGTGCGTGGACACGCGCGGCTGCGCCAGGCGCAGAACGCCGGCAAGCTCGGCGACGGTCAGCTCCTCGCGCTCGATCAGGGCGAGCAGGCGCAGGCGCGTGGGGTCGGCAAGCAGGCGCAGCAGGCCGGATGTGGCAGCGAGATCCAAGTGTATCCTTTCATCTTGATTGAAAGATGGATGCGCAGATTACGCCGGCGTTCCGCCAGCGTCAACGTGTGGATTGAACCGGCTCGATCCGTTATGGTCGAACCCGCGGGCGTGGAGACGGCGGGTGCGCACAAGACGATGGTGGTGGACATGGATTGCGGTGTGGCTGAGTCTCGCCGCCGCGCCCGTACGCGCCGAAGTACCGTATTCGGCATTGGCCAAATACTGGACGCCGGACGCGCTGCGCGTGCCGTATCGCGCGATGCAGACGCCCGGCCGACTCGACGGCGAGATGCTGCCGTTGATCGTGTTCCTGCACGGCGACTGGCAGGACGGCACCAACAACGAATCGCAACTGGCCGGCTACGGCAACGGCTCGATGTTGTGGCTGGATCAGGCCATCCACGGCGGTATCCCGCTGGTTTATGTCGCGCCGCAAACCACGGGCGGCTATTGGCCGCCGCGGCGCGTAGCAGCTGTCGTGCGCGATGCACTCAAGCGTTTTCCCATCGACCCGGGGCGCATTTACCTGACCGGCGTCTCCGATGGCGGCACCGGCGTGTGGGATGCGTTGAAAACCTGGCCGGAATGTTTCGCCGCCGGCGTGCCGATGTCCGGCATGACGGAGATTGCCGGACTGGTGTCGATTCGCGATGTGCCGGAGTGGGCGTTTCACGGCGCCAAGGACAACGATACCGACGTGGAGACCGGCTACGACGGCGCCATGGTCGGCTCGCGCGCGGTGGTGCTTGCGCTGCGCGCGCTTGGGGGGCAGCCGCGCTACACCGAATATCCGAACGAGATGCACGTGATCTGGCATCACGCCTACTCCACGCCCGCGCTGTTGCCGTGGCTGCTCGATCAACGCCTTGAGCATCCGCCCTGCGATTTCGACGCGTTGCCCGCACCCGGGGCGCTGACGTGGAAGGGCGCGAGGCGGTAGAATTCTGCTTTCCCTTCTCCCGCTGGCGGGAGAAGGTGCCGAAGGCGGATGAGGGTGGTGCGGCGAGGCCGCAGTATTCCAACTCTTGCCACCCTCACCCGGCGCTGCGCGCCGACCTCTCCCGCCGGCGGGAGAGGTGTCTTGCTTGGGAGCCCACATGGATTTCCGCTTCAGCGAAGAACAACTGCAGATCCAGGCCATCGCCCGCGACTTCGCGCAAAAGCGCATCGCGCCGGTGGCGGCGGATTTCGACAAGTCCGGCGAATTCCCGCTCGACAACATCCGCGAGATGGGCCAACTCGGCCTGATGGGCATCGAAGTGCCGGCCGAATACGGCGGCGCCGGCATGGATTCCATCGCCTACGTGCTGGCGATGATGGAAATCGCGGAAGCCGACTGCGCGCATTCGACGATCATGTCGGTGAACAACACGCTGTATTGCAACGGCCTGCTCAAGTTCGGCAGCGAGGAACAGAAGCACAAGTACGTGACGCCGATCGCTTCGGGCGCGGCGATCGGGGCGTTCGCGCTGACCGAACCGCAATCCGGTTCCGATGCCACTGCCATGCGGTGCCGCGCCACGAAACAGGGTGACGGCAGTTTCGTCATCAATGGCAAGAAAAGCTGGATCACCTCCGGCCCGGTCGCCAAGTACATCCTGCTGTTCGCGATGTCCGATCCCGACAAGCACGCGCGCGGCATCACTGCTTTCATCATCGATACCGAGCGGGCCGGTTTCCATCGCGGCAAGACCGAACCCAAGCTCGGCATTCGCGCATCGGCGACGTGCGAAATCGAGTTCACCGACTACCGCGTGCATGCCGAAGACGTGATTGGCGAGGAAGGCCACGGTTTCAAGATCGCGATGGGCGTGCTCGACGCCGGCCGCATCGGAATTGCCTCGCAGGCCGTCGGCCTGGCGCGTGCGGCGTACGAAGCCACGCTGACGTATGCCCGCGACCGCAAGGCCTTCGGCCAGTCCATCGGTTCGTTCCAGATGATCCAGCAGAAAATCGCCGACATGAAATGCCGGCTCGACGCGGCACATTGGCTGACCCTACGTGCGGCCTGGACCAAACAGCAGGGCGGGCGCTTCTCGACCGAAGCGGCGGTGGCCAAGCTCACCGCGTCGGAAGCGGCGATGTGGATCACGCACCAGGCCGTACAGGTGCACGGCGGCATGGGCTACAGCAAGGAAATGCCGCTGGAGCGCTATTTCCGCGACGCCAAGATCACCGAGATCTACGAAGGCACGTCGGAAATCCAGCGCATGGTCATCGCGCGCAACGAAACCGGATTGCGTTGAATTCGCGCAGGCGCGGTTTGGCGTGGCGGCGGTTGGCCTAGGAAATTTCTAAATTTCCCGTACAAACCAATGACAATCCGGGGTTTTTTGCTGGCTGACCGGGTTGCGGCGCTGGCGAAAGACGGCGCCGAAGCGGTATCCTTGGCGTCCCGAAAATCCCGTTCCGGACGGACTTGCATGAACGCCAAACCCAGCGCGGTCGCGCGCGCCGACGACTCCCTTCCGCAAGCGATTCTTGCCGCTCTGGGCGCTGCTGCGACACCGCTGGCCAGGCCATTCGTCGAGCATTTTTTCCACCGCATCGGTGCCGACGACCGCGCTGTGCACGACACCGAGATCTGGTCCGGGATGATGCACGGCCTGCTGGATTTCGTGCACGTGCGCAAGAGCGGCACGCCGAATCTGCGCGTGTTCAATCCGGCCCGTGAGGCCGATGGCTACGAATCCGCGCACACGGTCATCGACATCATGACGGACGACATGCCGTTCCTGGTCGACTCCGTTGGCATCGCCGTGGCCCAGGCCGGCTTGAACGTGCATCTGGTCGCGCATCCGGTCTACAGCGTTGAACGCGATGCCGGCGGCAACGTGCTCGCATTCGCGGTAGAAGGCGGCAAGGGCAAGCCCGAATCGCTGATGCATTTCGAGATCGATCGCATCGGCGAACCGGCGGAACGCGTGCGCCTTGAGCAGTCGGTGCGTGCGGCGCTGGACGATGTCGCCCAGTGTTACCGCGACTGGCCGGCGATGCGCGACAAGATGCTGGCTGTCGCCAACGGCCTGGCATCGGCCAAGATGCCGGTCGATGCGGGCGGTGTCGCCGAGGCGCAGGAATTCCTGCGTTGGGCGGCGGCGGACCACTTCACGTTCCTGGGTTACCGCGAGTATCGGGTCGGCCAATCCGGCGGCGAAGAAGTCCTGCTGGCGGTGGACGGTTCCGGGCTCGGCATCCTGCGCGGCAAGGAGCGTTCGGTCGCTCCGCGTTCGCTCAAATCATTGGCTGCGCGCGATCTGCCGCAATCCGGCGCGATGGACGCGATCATCCTGACCAAGACCAATGCCCGCTCCAGCGTGCATCGCTCGGGCTACATGGATTACATCGGCGTGATCGAATTCGACGCGCATGGCGTGCCGGTGGCAGAGCGGCGCTTCATCGGCCTGTTCACCTCGGGTGCGTACGCGCGCCGGCCGTGGGAGATTCCGCTGGTGCGGCATAAGTTCGAGGCGGTGATGGATCGCTCCGGGCTGCGTCGCGATTCGCATTCGGGCAAGAATCTGCGGCATATCCTCGAAACCCTGCCGCGTGACGAACTGTTCCAGGCCGGCGAAGACGAATTGTTCGCCACCGCCACGGGCGTGCTCGGCCTGCAGGGCCGCGCACGCGCGCGCCTGTTCGTGCGCCGCGACAAGTACGGTCGCTTCTTCTCGTGCATGGTATACATGCCACGCGACCGCTTTACCGCCGACGTGCGCGAGCGCGTCGAGGGGCTGCTCAAGGACACGTTCCGCGGCGAGCGCCTGGATTCCACGATCAGCGTCGGCGAATCCGCGTTGGCGCGCCTGCACTTGATCGTGCGTCCGAAGCCCGGCGAAAAGCCTGAGTACGACACCGCGCAGCTCGAAGAGCGCATCGGCCAGATCGTGCGCAACTGGCGCGACAGCCTGCGCGACGAATTGGTGCGCAAGCACGGCGAGGAAAAGGGCAGCAAGCTTGCAAGCCGCTTCGGCCGTGCGTTGCCGGCCGGCTACATCGAAGAGGTCAGCGCCGAGGTCGCGGCGACGGACGTGGAGGCCATCGCCAGCCTGAAGGATGCCGACGACCTGCGCCTGTCGCTGTACCGTCCCGGCAAGGACGACAGCCTGCGTTTCAAGCTGTTCCGCTACGGCGCGCCGATTTCCTTGTCGGACGCGTTGCCCCTGCTCGAGAACATGGGCCTGAAGATCCTTTCCGAGCACCCTTACGAGATGAAGCTCGGCGACAGCGCGGCCGTGATTCAGGATTTCGAAGTGCAACCGGCGACGCGCTTCGGCTTCGACCTGGAGCAGGTGCGCGATTCGTTCCAGTCCAGCTTCGAGCGCATCTGGCGCGGCCAGGCCGAGAGCGACGGTTTCAACCGGCTGATCCTCGGCGCGAACATGGGCTGGCGCCAGGTGGCGATGCTGCGCGGCATCTGCAAGTACATCGTGCAGACCAATGCGACGTTTTCGCAAAGCTACATGGAGGAGACGCTCAACCGTTACCCGCTGATCGCGGGATTGCTGGTGGAGTTGTTCGAAGCCAAGTTCGACCCGCAGCGCGAGGATCCCGGCAAGACCGTGCTCGAAGGCGCGCGCAAGCGCTTGCGCCGCGAACTCGAAGTGCTGCTGCCGGCGGAGGTCGCCACCGCGCATCCGGGCTTCATCGACGATCTGGTCAATGCCCATGGGCAAACGCGCGATGCGCAGATGCAGGCGATCGTCGCCGCATTGCGCATTTTGCTCGATCGCGTTGCGAGCCTTGACGAAGACCGCATCCTGCGTGGTTTCCTCGGCGTCATCGGCGCGATGCTGCGCACGAGTTATTTCCAGGCACCGGGCGGCAAGGCGCGCGAGTACATAAGCTTCAAGTTCGATTCGTCCAGGGTGCCGGACCTGCCGAAGCCGAAACCCTATCGCGAGATTTTCGTCTACGCCCCGCGTGTCGAGGCCGTGCATCTGCGCTTCGGTCCGGTCGCGCGCGGTGGTCTGCGCTGGTCCGATCGCCGCGAAGACTTCCGCACCGAAGTGCTGGGCCTGGTCAAGGCGCAGATGGTCAAGAACACGGTCATCGTGCCGGTCGGTTCCAAGGGCGGTTTCTTCGTCAAGCGCCCGCCCGCTCCGACCGGAAACGCAGGTGGCGATCGCGATGCGGTTCTCGCCGAGGGCATCGCCTGCTACCGCCTGTTCATGAACGGCATGCTCGACATCACCGACAACCTGGTCGACGGCAAGGTCGTGCATCCGCAGAACTGCGTGCGCCACGACGGCGACGATCCCTATCTCGTCGTCGCCGCGGACAAGGGCACGGCGACGTTCTCGGACATCGCCAACACGATTTCCGGCGAACACGGCTTCTGGCTCGGCGACGCATTCGCCTCGGGCGGTTCGGTCGGCTACGACCACAAGGCGATGGGCATCACCGCCAAGGGCGGCTGGGAATCGGTCAAGCGCCATTTCCGCGCGCTGGGCCGCGATTGCCAGTCCGAGGATTTCACCTGCGTCGGCATCGGCGACATGTCCGGCGACGTGTTCGGCAACGGCATGCTGCTGTCGCGGCATACGCGCCTCGTCGCCGCCTTCGATCACCGCCACATTTTCCTCGACCCCAATCCCGATGCGGCGAAGTCCTTCGCCGAACGCGAGCGCATGTTCAAGCTGCCGCGCTCATCCTGGGCCGACTACGACGCCAAGCTGATCAGCACTGGTGGCGGCATCTATCCGCTCAGCGCGAAGGCGATCCCGGTGTCCGCACCGGTGCGCGAGGCGCTCGGCATCGATGCGGGGGTCGAGTCGCTGTCGCCGAACGACCTCAAGCGCGCGATCCTCAAGGCGCCGGTCGACCTGCTCTGGAACGGCGGCATCGGCACCTACGTCAAGGCCGAAAGCGAAACCAGCGCCGACGTCGGCGACCGCGCCAACAACGCGATCCGGCTCAACGGCCGCGAATTGCGCTGCAAGCTGGTGGGTGAGGGTGGCAACCTCGGCTGCACCCAGCGCGGCCGCATCGAGGCCGCGCTCAATGGCGTGTTGCTTAACACCGACTTCATCGACAACTCGGCGGGTGTGGATACCTCCGACCACGAGGTCAACATCAAGATCCTGCTCGGCGACGCAGTACAGCGCGGCGAATTGACCTACGACACGCGCAACGCAGAGATCGCGGCGATGACCGACGAAGTCGCGCGCCTGGTCCTGCTCGACAATTACCGCCAGAACCAGGCGATCAGCCTGATGGAGCGCATGTCGGTGGCGCGCATCGGCGCCAAGCAGCATTTCATCCGCACGTTGGAAGCCCAGGGCCTGCTCGACCGCCAGATCGAATACCTGCCCACGGATGCCGAGTTCGCCGAGCGCAAGGCACGCGGCCTGGGCCTGACGCGGCCGGAGCTGGCGATCCTGCTGTCGTACTCCAAGATCGTGCTGTTCCAGCAACTGCTCGAATCCGACGTGCCGGAAGATGCGTACCTGTCCAAGGAACTGCGCCGTTATTTCCCGACACCGCTGCAGGAAAAATACGCGCCGCACATGGAGCGCCATCGCCTCAAGCGCGAGATCATCGCCACCGCCGTGACCAATTCGATGGTCAACCGCATGGGCGCCACGTTCGTGCTGCGCATGGGCGAGGACACCGGCAAGACGCCGGCACAGGTGGCGCGCGCCTACAACATCGCGCGCGAAGTGTTCGATGCGCGCGCGCTGTGGGCGGGCATCGAGGCGCTCGATGGCAAGGTCGATGGCAACACGCAGATCGACGCGCTGCTGGTCATCTGGAATGCGCTGCGCGGTTCCACGCGCTGGGTGCTCAACCACTCCGACGCCACGCTGGACATCGCCGCCGCGGTGGATCGTTACCACCAGGGCATGCGCGACCTGCGCGGACACTTGGTCGAAGCGATCACGCCGCGCGAGAAGCAGCGCTACGACGCCGACAAGCAGCGCTGGCTGGATGCCGGCTTCCCGGACGGCCTCGCGGCCGATCTGGCCGTGCTGCCGACGCCCGGCTCGGGCCTGGACATCATCCACGTCGCGGCCGAGCACAAACTGCAGGTCGAGCGCGCCGCCGAGGTGTATTTCGCGCTCGGCGAGGCGCTGCACCTGTCCTGGCTGATGGACAAGATCGAGAGCCTGCCGGTCGAGTCGCGCTGGCATGCGCACGCGCGCGGCAGCCTGCGCGACGAGTTGTACAGCCAGCACCGCGCGCTGACCGTGCAGGTCATCGAGCATGGCGGCAATGGCAACGGCGCGGAACTGGTCGAAACCTGGCTCAACCGCGACGACCCGGCACTGAAGTTCACCCTGGGTATGTTCGCCGACATGCGCAGCCAACTTGTCGCCGACTATCCGATCGTATCGGTTGCCGTGCGCCGGCTCGCGCAACTGGTGCAGGCGGGTGGATAAACGGCGCATGACAACCGCCATCGCCTTCGCCGCCAGCAAGACCGAGGAAGCGCAAGCCGCGCTGGCCGACCTGCGTGCGCGTTACGGCGAGTCGCCGGTGGAGCAGGCTGACGTGATCGTGGCGCTTGGCGGCGACGGCTTCATGCTGCGCACGCTGCACCGCTATCTCGCGCTGGACAAACCGGTGTTCGGCATGAAGCTCGGCACCGTCGGCTTCCTGATGAACCAGTTCCGTCCCGAAGAATTGTGCGAGCGCCTCGCGCGCGCGCAACCGGCGCCCTTGCGGCCGCTGGTGATGGAAACCGTCGGTGAATCCGGCGCAAGCACCACCGCACTTGCGTTTAACGAAGTCTCGTTGCTGCGCCAGACCAAGCAGGCAGCGCATATCCGCGTCTATCTCAACGGCGTCGTGAAGATCGACGAGCTGATGTGCGACGGCGTGCTGCTGTGCACGTCGGCGGGTTCGACCGCCTACAACCTCTCCGCGCATGGACCGATCCTGCCGCTCGGCGCCGACGTACTGGCGATGACGCCGATCAGCCCGTTCCGGCCGCGGCGCTGGCGCGGCGCAATTCTGCGCGCCGGCACCGAAGTGAAATTCGAGATCCTCGATCCCTACAAACGCCCGGTCAGCGCCACCGCCGACTCGCATGAGGTGCGCGACGTGGTCGAGGTGACGATC
>DATJIL010000138.1:0-8407 GCA_035493385.1 Rudaea sp. | reverse complement strand
GCCTGCGCGTGGCGGATGCGTACGACACCGCCATCGAATTCGTCATCGATCCGCAATTCGCCGTCGCCGGCGCTGCCACGCCCGCTGCGCGCGACGAGGCTTATGAACTGCGCATCGACGCGCACCGAATTCGCATCGTTGCCCGCACCGGGCACGGCCTGTTCAACGGCAGCATGACCCTGTGGCAATGGCTGACGGCCGACACGTCCAAAACGCGGGCCATCGCCGTTCCCTGCGTGCGGATCGCAGACTACCCGCGCTTCGCCTGGCGCGGGCTGATGCTGGATTCCGCGCGGCATTTCCAGCCGCCGGAATTCGTCGAACGCCTGATCAACGAAATGTCGCGGCACAAGCTCGACGTACTGCACTGGCATTTGACCGACGACCAAGGCTGGCGCATCCAGATCCGGAAATATCCGGAACTCACCGCCATCGGCGCCTGGCGCACGCCGGCTTCGCTGCACGGCGATGCGCCGCGCTACGGGGGCTTCTACACGCAGGAAGAAATCCGCGCCATCGTGCGCTACGCCGCACAGCGCTACGTCACGATCGTGCCGGAAATCGACATGCCCGGCCACGCACAGGCGGCGATCGCGGCGTATCCGCAATTCGGCGTCACCGGCAAGCGCCCGCCGGTTTCGCCGGACTGGGGCGTGCACACGTATCTGTACAACGTCGACGATGCGACGTTTTCCTTCCTCGAAGACGTGCTCGGCGAGGTGATGGAGCTGTTCCCCGGCACCTACATCCACATTGGCGGCGACGAGGCTGCCAAGGACCAGTGGCAGGCTTCGGCGCAGGTACGACGGCGCATGCACGAGTTGGGTATCGCAGACGCGAACGCATTGCAGGGCTACTTCACCGCGCGCATTGGCAAGTTCCTCGCCGCGCACGGACGCCGCCTGATCGGCTGGGACGAGATCCTCGAAGGCGGCGTGCCGGCGGATGCGACGGTGATGTCGTGGCAGGGCGAGGCGGGCGGCATCGCCGCCGCGCGCGCAGACCACGACGTGGTGATGGCGCCGTCGCCACTGATGTACTTCGATCATGTGCAGAGCGCGCGACACGACGAACCGCCGGGGCGGCCCGATGTCGTGTCGCTGCACGACGTCTACGCCTACGAGCCCGTGCCGCGGGCGCTGGATGCGGCGCAGGCGCGGCACGTACTCGGCGCGCAGGCGAACCTGTGGACGGAATACATGGACACGCCGCAGCGCGTCGAGCACGCCGCGTTCCCGCGCGCGGCGGCGCTGGCCGAAGCGTTGTGGTCGCCGGGTTCGCGCCGCGACTGGCAGGGGTTTCTGTCGCGCTTGCCGGAGCAATTTGCACGTTACCGCCTATTCGGAATCGCCTATGCCGACAGTGTTTTCGCACCGCGCGTGGAAGCGTCCGCCGCATCGGCATGGCTGAGGATGAACAGCGACGAGTTGGGTTCGTGCAATCCCGGCGGCGGACTGCCGTTGCGCCTGCCGGGTCCCGCGTTAGGTGGAGGCGAAGCGGTGTATCGCGTGGACATTTTCGATCCGTGCTGGATTTATCCACGCGTGGATATGGAAAAGGTGCGCGCCGTCGACGTCGTCGCCGGCGAACGGCCGTACAACTTCCAGCTATGGCACGACGCGGACAAGGTCGTGTTGCGCAAGCCGGCGTCGCCCGGCGGCGAACTGCGCGTCTATCGCGATTCGTGCAAGGGCGAAGCGCTGGCCTCGATTCCGCTTGCCGGGACCTCCGGCGCGGACGGCGTCGCGGTTTTGCATGCCGTCCTGCCGCCGCGCAGCGGCACGCACGATCTGTGTTTCACGTTCGACCGCGCCACGCCGAGCCCGCTGTGGATGATCGATACCGTGCAGTTGTTGCCTCAGCCGAACTGAAAATCCGGCATCGCGATCCTGCTTTGACGTGGATCAACCCGATGCCCGCCACTTGGAAACATAATGCAACGCACCTGCCCTCAGGTTAGTGCCTGGCTGCATATATCCCGGATCCAAGACACGGCAAACGTGGAGAATGAACATGAAGGTGCTGTTTGCGACGGACGGAAGCGAGTGCTCGACTCGGGCAGCTCACTACCTGGTGAAATCGCTTCGCGACGAGGTCAAGGATCTCACGGTGACGCTGTTCTATGTGGATCAGCGGATGATGGACCGCGTTGCCGCCGCGCTGGGAGAGCAACGCGTTGCCGAGATTCACCGGGAAAACGCCGAGAAGAATCTGAAAGGCGCGCGCCAGCGGTTGAAACGGGGGCGGATCGCCTTCGACGAGGCGTACACCGCAGGCAATGCGCCATACTGCATCTCGCGCAAGGCGGAAACGGGAAAGTACGATCTGGTGCTGATGGGCTCGCATGGGCGCGGCGCGCTCAAGCGCGTCATGTTGGGCTCGGTCACGGCACGCGTGCTGGCGGAATGCAAGGTTCCGGTGTTGGTCGTGCATTAGGCCGGCGCGATCGATCCGGGAATTTTCCTCAGCCGAACTGAGTATCCGGCATCGCCATCAATGACTCCGGACCCGCACGCATGGCGGCGGCGTGCGCAAGCGTGCGTGGCAGGATGCGCGCGTAGTAGAAGCGCGCCGTCGCGAGCTTTGCCTGTTTGAAATCGGCGCCTTGTGACGACGCCTGCGCGGCGGCGACGGCGCGTGCCCAGAAGTAGGCGAGCGCGATGTAGCCGGAATAGAACAGGTAATCCACCGCGCATACGCCGACTTCATCCGGATTCGCCGCGGCGCGTTTGCCGATTTCCTGGGTCAGGTCGGCCCACTGTTTGGCGACGGTGGCGAGCGGGGCCATGAATTCCTGCACGCTGGCATTGCCGATATTGGCCTGGCAGAACGCGCCGATTTCCTCGAGGAAATGTTTCAGGCCGACGCCCTGTGTCTGCATGATCTTGCGCCCGAGCAGGTCCAGCGCCTGGATGCCGGTCGTGCCTTCGTAGATCGTGGTGATGCGCGCGTCGCGCGCGATCTGTTCCATGCCGGTCTCGTGGATGTAGCCGTGGCCGCCGAAAATCTGCACGGCGTTGTAGCAACATTCGTTCGCGGCTTCGGTGAGCAACGCCTTGGTGATCGGGATGATGAACGAAAGCAGTTCGTCGGCACGCTTGCGTTCGTCCGCATCGGTCGCGCGCTCGACCAGGTCGACCAGGCTGGCGGCGTAATAGGCGAGTGCGCGGCCTCCCTCGGCGAAAGCCTTCTGCGTGAGCAGCATGCGGCGGATGTCCGCATGCACGATCAGCGGGTCGGCGGGTTTGTCCGGGAACTTCGCGCCGCTCAGCGCGCGGCCCTGCAGGCGTTCGCGCGCGTAGACGAGCGCGCCCTGGTAGGCGCGTTCGATCAGACCCAAACCTTGTATGCCAACGGCCAGGCGCGCGGTGTTCATCATGGTGAACATCGCGTTCAGGCCCTTGTTCGGCGCGCCGATCAGGTAGCCTTCGGCGCCGTCGAAGTTCATCACGCAAGTGACTGAAGCATGGATGCCCATCTTGTGCTCGATCGCGCCGCAGCTCACCGCGTTGCGCGCGCCCATTTGTCCACTTTTGTCCACTTTATGCTTCGGCACGATGAACAGCGAAATGCCCTTCACGCCCGCCGGCGCATCGGGCAGGCGCGCAAGCACCAGGTGCACGATGTTCTCGGTGAGGTCATGCTCGCCGGCGGTAATGAAGATCTTGGTGCCGGTGACGCGGTAGGTGCCGTCGGTATTGGCTTCGGCACGCGTCTTGAGCAGGCCCAGGTCCGATCCGCAATGCGGCTCGGTCAGGCACATGGTGCCGGTCCAGCGGCCCTCGACGATGGGCTTGAGGAAGGCGACGCGTTGCCACTCCTCGCCGTGCAGGCGCAGCGCCTCGGTGGCGCCGTGCGAGAGCAGCGGAAAATTGCCCCACGCCAGGTTCGCCGAATCGAGCATTTCCTTGAGTGGCGCGCCGATGGATTCGGGCAGATGCTGGCCGCCGTAGGCTTCCGGTGCGGTCAGTCCGCTCCAGCCGCCGTCGACGTATTTTGCGTAGGCATCCTTGAATCCGGCTGGCGTTGTCACCGCGCCGGTGGCCTTGTCCAGCGCGCAGCCTTGCTCGTCGCCCGGCGCGTTCAGCGGCGCGAGCACGATTTCGGAAAACTTCGCGGCTTCGTCGAGAATCGCGTCGACCACGTCGCGCGTGGCGTTGGCGCCGCCATCGATGCGTGCGTACTGCGCGTCGAGCTTGAGCAGGTCGAACAGGACGAAGCGCATGTCCGCGAGCGGGGCTTTGTAGACTGTCATCGCAGCGTCCTCAACGATAGGAATTGGCCACGCCCGGAATCGGCGACAGCCGGCTCTTGTGCGCGAATTTGTAGTCTTTGTTTGCGGAGGGAATCTGGATGGTTCCCTTCAGTTCGTAGGCTACGCCGTCCGGGCGCGACAGGTCGGCCTTGAATGCTTTTGCCGCGTCGGGCGCGGGCGCAAGCGTGATGTCGAGGATGTCGGCGTTTTCGCCGGGGATGTCCATGTCCGCATTGGTGTCTATCGTGCCGGCTGCCTCGTCGCCGACGCGCAATTCCGCCTTGAATGCGCCGTAACGCACGGTCTGGTCGCTGAAATTCTCCAGCCGGACCTGCAGCTTCCAGCGCCCGTCCGCCAGCACGTCGAGTTGCTGGATGCTGGCACCGGGCGGATTGATCGGATGCTTGACCGGCCCGCAGGCGGCGAGCAGAACGAGCATCGATCCGAGCAGTAGAGTGCGCAGGAACGTACGCAACAAAGCGGGCATGGCCGTCACCGTTGTGGGCGAAGGCCTACATTAGCCAAAAGGCGGACGCGGTGGAAGCGGCGCGATGCCGCCGGTTCACGCGGCGTTCGCGGCGGGATGCTCGACCTGCGTGTACCGCGCCGGCTTGCGGTCGAGGAAGCCGAGGCCGTGGCAGTGGTTCATCACGTGCACGCCGTGCGCGCGCTGTTCGTCGCGGATCGAATCGCGCAGCTGCACCATCTTCGTCCAGTGTACTTTCGGACGGTAGTGGTGCTCGGCGTGGAAGCCGTTGTAGAGCCAGATCCAGTTGTAGAACCTGTTGTACGTCGACACGCCCCAGGCGATGGGGTCGTCCGGATTGCCCTTGAAGTGTTCGTAGTAGCCGTTCAACGACGACAACGAATGGCCGAGGTAGTAGAAGGGGACGAGGGCGAGGAAGGCGCGCCAGTCCCAGATCAGGCAGACGAGGTAGATGCCGACGACGATGTAGATTTCGCGCCAGATCCATTTGGCTTTCGCGGGAAATTTTTCCTTGACCCGGCGATAGACCTCGCCGATGTCGTCGCGGAAGTAGCTGTAGAACGTATACGTCCACGGGCTTTCCGGCTTGCCGTCCTTGCCGTGGCGCCAGATCGACAGCGGGTCGATCGTCGTGCCGTTTGCGCCGATGCGGTCCATGTTGCCGACGTGGTGGCGCAGATGGACGTGATGGTAGAACTCCTGCGAAAAGCCATCGCTCAGCGACAGGATCACGCTGTAGATCCGATTCAGCGTCGGCGAGGAGAAAAACGGATTGTGGATGAAGTTGTGGCTGGTGGAGTTGATGCTCCACGAGATGCTGATCGAATACACGCAGGCGAGTGGAATCCACAGCACCCACGGCATGGCGTGGAAGCCGAAGAACAAGGTGGCGACGAAAACCAGATGGCCAAGCACCATCAGCGCGGGAATCACGTCCCACGGGCTATAGGCGAAAAAGGCGGAACGGCTCGACATGCGTGCGGCGAAAGACGAAAATAGGCAATGGCCGATTTTGCCAGAAAGCCCCCCGCAATACGTTAAAGCCCCCTCAATTCAACCCCTTGCCGCTCAGGATTCCTTAATGCGCGGCGCCGATAATGCCGCCTCCGCATCCTGTCAGGTGATTCGCGTGTCCCACTGGACCATCCTCTGCGATTTCGACGGCACCGTCGCCGTCGACGACACCACCGACACACTGCTGGAGCGTTTCGGCCGGCCCGGCTGGGAAGTGCTCGAATCGGACTGGAAGGCCGGTCGCATCAACTCGCACGATTGCATGGCCGGGCAGGTCGCCCTGCTCGACATGAGCCGTGACGAACTCGACGCGCACCTGGATGCGCGCGAAGTCGACCCTGCCTTCGGCTCGTTCGTCGATGCCGCGCATGCACAGGGCATGCATCTGGTCGTGGTCAGCGATGGCCTGGATTACGCGATCCGCCGCATCCTCGCGCGCTCTGGATTCGAGTCGCTGCCCATCGTCGCCAATCACCTGCGCCAGGCTGGCGATCGCGAGTGGTCGCTGCAATTTCCGCATGCGAGCAAGGATTGCCGCGTCGGCAGCGGCACCTGCAAATGCGCGCGTGCCCGCGCCGCACACGAGCGCACGCTGCTGATCGGCGACGGCGCCTCGGATTTTTGCGTCGCCGAGACTGCCGATTTCGTTTTTGCCAAAGGCAAGCTGATCCAGCATTGCAAGTCCAGGAACATCCCGCACGCGGCCATCTCCGGTTTCGCCGATGCGTTGCCGTTGCTGTCCGGCCTGATCTCGAAAAAACCGGCCGTCGCCTGAAGTTTGAAAAGGAACCCATGTCCGACAAACAACTCATCTCCGGCCTGAACACGGGTCGCAGCGCAAAGCTCTTCGATGCCGCGTGCAAGCTCATTCCCGGCGGCGTCAACAGCACCGCGCGAGCGACCTGGTCCGGATGGAATCCCTATCCGCTGTTCGTGAAGGAAGGCAAGGGTTCGCACCTCACCGACGTCGACGGCAACGAGTACATCGACTACCTGCTCGGCCTCGGGCCGATGATCTTCGGCCACCGGCCGGCGAAAGTGACCCAGGCCGTGGTCGATTTCATCCAGAACCGCGGCACCGTGTTCGCGCTGCCGACAGAGGACGAGGCACGCCTTGCACAGAAAATCGTCGACGCGATTCCGAGCGTGGACATGGTGCGCCTGTGCAACACCGGCACCGAGGCCGTGCTCTATGCGACGCGCCTGGCGCGCGCGTTCACCAAGCGCAGCAAGATCATCCGTTTCGAGGGCATGTACCACGGGTTCTCCGACGGCGTGTACTGGAGCAAGCACCCGAACATCGCCAAGGCCGGTCCGGACGATCATCCGGTGCCGGTGGCGCAGGGTCCGGGCATGCCCAAGGGCGTCGAGGAAAACCTCATCATCCTGCCGTGGAACGATGCGGACCTGCTCGCCGACACGATCAAGCGCCACGGCGACCAGATTGCCGCCGTGCTGACCGAGCCGGTGATGTGCAACACCGGCTGCATCCTGCCCAAGCCCGGTTACCTGGAAGCGATGCGCGAGCTGACGCAGAAGGCCGGTATCGTGCTGATCTTCGACGAAGTCATCACGGGTTTTCGCCTTGGCCTTGCCGGAGCGCAGGGGCGCCTGCGCATCAAGCCGGACCTGTCGGTGTTCGCGAAAGGCATCGGCGGCGGCTTTCCGGTCGCGGCGATGGGCGGGCGCGCCGACATCATGGCGCTGGTGGCGAACGGCACCGTGTCGATGGCCGGAACCTACAGCGCGAACGGCATCGCCATCGCGGCGGCGAACGCGGCGATGGATGAATTGAACACGCCCAACCTGCACAAGAACCTGGATGCGGTTTCCGACGAGTTGCGCTCAGGTCTGGAGAAAGTCCTCAAGGACGCCGGACTGCCGGCGTATGTCGTGGGCATGGGACCGCTGATGCAGGTGTGGTTCGCGCGCGAGGAAATCCACAACTACCGCGACGCCGAACGCCACGCCGACCAGAAGATTTTCGATGTCTGGTGGCGGGGCATGCTTAGCAAGGGCGTGTTGTTCCATCCTGGCGCCTACGAGAACCTGTTCGTCTCCACCGCGCACACACGCGAGGACATCGCGACCACGCTGGCGGCAGCGAAACAGGTGGCGCAGGAGCTGGCACGCAAGGTGTGACGGCGCGGCGCGCGCCCGCGTCAGCCGCCCGTCGTGTGCGGCTGGCGCAGGAAACCGGCCAGTTCCTCGCGTTGTGCCGGCGTGAGCAGGCGCAGCAGCGGCAGCAGGCGCGGCAGCACCCGCGGCATTTCAGCGAGCGCGGGCCGCACGTCGCCGCGATCGATCTGCTCCAGCAACGGATCGATGCGTAGCGGTGCCGGCTCGTCTGCGGGCGCGGCATGGGCTGGTGATGTGGCTGGGGCAGGCGCGGCGGAGGTTTCGGCGTCGCCCAAGGGCATCAGCCTGGCTTGATCCAGCGCCTCAGCGGCGGTGCCGGCGGAGTCCAGCGACGGCTGCCAGACCGCGCCGGCGAGGCGCATTGGAACGCCGTCGCCGACGATCGATTGCCAGTCTTGGGCAAGTCCGGCGCGCAAGCGTTCGAGCATGCGTTCAATGCCCTGTCGCTCCCCGGCCGGCAGGGACACGGCGAATCCGCCGAGCGCCACGCGTCCGGCGGTGTCCTCGGTGCG
>DATJIL010000137.1:0-2871 GCA_035493385.1 Rudaea sp. | reverse complement strand
TTCGAGATCACCACGTCGTCGGCGCCGAGACTTTTCGCGTCCGCGTCCTTGCCCGGCGAGGACGTGAACAACGCCACGCGCGCACCCATCGCGTGCGCGAGTTTCACGCCCATGTGGCCGAGTCCGCCGAGGCCGACGATGCCGACAGTCTTGCCCGGTCCGGCCTTCCAGTGCTTGAGTGGCGAATAGGTGGTGATGCCGGCACAAAGCAACGGTGCAACGGCCGCGATGTCGCTCTTGTGGAGGATGTGCAGGACGAAACCTTCGTCGACGACGATGTGCGTCGAGTAGCCGCCGAAGGTGTGGCCGCCTTCCGCAGCGGATGCCGGCCCGTTGTAAGTGCCGACGAAGCCGTTCTCGCAATAGTTTTCGAGCCCTTCGGCGCAGGACGCGCAATGCCCGCAACTGCCGACGAGGCAGCCGACGCCGACGGTTTCGCCGACCTTGAATTTCTTCACGTCCTTGCCGACGGCGGTGACGGTGCCGACGATCTCGTGGCCGGGTACGCACGGATACAGCGTGCCGCCCCATTCGCTGCGCGCGGTGTGCAGGTCGCTGTGGCAAACGCCGCAATGCGAAATGTCGATGGCGACGTCGCGTGGGCCGGGCGTGCGGCGGTCGATGGCGTGGAAGGCGAGCGGCTTGTCGGCGGCTTGGGCGGCGTAGGCGGGGGTTTTCATGACTTCTCCGAAATCAGCGCATGGGTTGAAGCTAAGATACCACCGTGGCCGAATCCGAACTCGACAATCCCTTCTGGTCGTCCCTGCAAACACGGCATCGTGCGATCGCCTTGCGTGCCGGCGACGCCGCGCGATATCCGGCGCAATTCGCACCGTTCGTGGGTGTCGCCAACGCGGATGTCGACGCAGGCGATGCGCTCGCACGACTCGTCGGACAAGAGGAAAGCCTGCTCCTGCTCGGAGTGGCGCCGCGATTGTCCACGCCGTGGACGCTGGAAGCGTTCCAACCGCTGGCGCAGATGATCCGTACCGTGCCGATGCCGGTGGCGGATGGTCCGCCGATCATTGAATTGTCCGAGGCGCACCGCGCCGACGTGCTGGCGCTGACGGCGTTGGTATATCCGCATTATTTCCGCGAACGCACCATGGAACTGGGCCGTTACTTCGGCATCTACATGCCAGACCAGCGTGGCGATGTCCGCCTGGCGGCCATGATCGGCGAGCGTTTGGGAACCGACAGCTACACGGAAATGAGCGCGATCTGCACGTATCCGGATTTCAGCGGTCGCGGCTACGCGCGCCGCCTGACCGCGTATCTCACCAACGACACGCTGGCGAACGGACGCACGCCGTTCCTGCACGTCAGCCATGAGAACGTGCGCGCCCTGCAGCTTTACGAACGCATGGGCTACACGCTGCGCCGCGACATCGGCTTCTGGGCCTTGCATCGCGCCGCGTAGCCGGTGTTAAGATTTCCACGGCATCCACCCACGACAGGAGAACGCCATGAGCAAGGGCATGAACCAGAAAAAAGACACCAAGAAAAAACCGGCCAAGACGCTGAAGGAAAAGCGCGCCGAGAAGCACGCCAAAAAAGACGCACGCGGCTGATCCATCGAACCGATGGCCCGTGTCGTCCTGGCGTCTGCGCTCGCGCGCTGGCTGCCGGATAGTGCCGGCAGCCCGTCGCGGGAGATCGCGCTCGAGGTTCCCGGTGCGCGCCTGGACGAGGCGCTCGACGGTGTGTTCGCGCGTTATCCGAACCTGCGCGGCTACGTGCTCGACGAACACGGCGGCGTGCGCCATCACGTCGCGGTGTTCGTCGACGGTACCGCGATCGCCGACAAGCGTCATCCTGCGCAGGCGCTGCGCGCGGATTCCGAAATCTATGTGATGCAGGCCCTCTCGGGAGGCTGAAATGTCCGACTCATTGCTGGTCTCCACGCGCAAGGGATTATTCGTGCTAGAACGTGGCGGCAAGGGATGGCAGATCGCACGCAAGGCGTTCCTCGGCGACAACATCGCACTCACATCGGTCGATCCGCGCGACGGCGCCTGGTATGCGGTGCTGGACCTCGGCCATTTCGGCAACAAGTTGCAGCGTTCGATGGATCGCGGCGCGACATGGACCGAATGCGCGGTTCCTGCGTTCGCGGAAGGCGACGAAGTCGTCACCGGCGATGGCAAGCCGCCGGTGCCAGCGGTGCTGCGCCTGATCTGGTCTCTGGAAGCCGGCGGCGCGGATCAGCCCGGACGCCTGTGGGCCGGTACGATTCCGGGCGGGCTGTTTCGCTCCGACGATCGCGGCGCGAGCTGGCAGATGGTGCGCTCGCTGTGGGACATGCCCGAACGCAAGCGGTGGTTCGGCGGCGGATTCGATCAGCCGGGTATCCACAGCATCTGCATCGACCCGAACGACGCGCGCATGATCCGCCTCGCCATTTCCACCGGCGGCGTCTGGGCCAGCAACGACGACGGCGCGACCTGGGATCAATGCGCGCAGGGCATGCGCGCGGCCTACATGCCGCCAGAGCGCGCCTACGAACCGAATTCGCAGGACGTGCATCGTATCGTGCAGTGCCGTGACCAGCCGGATCATTTCTGGGCGCAACATCACAACGGCGTGTTCCGCAACAACGGCGGCGACTGGCAGGAAATCGAAAACGTGCAGCCTTCGGTGTTCGGTTTCGCCGTGGCCGTGCATCCGCGCGACGCGGACACCGCCTGGTTCGTGCCGGCGACCAAGGACGAACGCCGCATTCCGGTCGACGGAAAAGTGGTGGTCGCGCGCACGCGCGACGGCGGCAAGAGTTTCGACGTGTTGCGCAACGGCCTGCCGCAGCACGATGCCTATGATCTCGTCCTGCGTCACGCGCTCGCGATCGACAGCAGCGGCGACCGCCTCGCGTTC
>DATJIL010000136.1:0-3117 GCA_035493385.1 Rudaea sp. | reverse complement strand
CCACACCGCATTGCAGGCGCCGCGGAACTTGAACGCGCCGACGCGCTGGAAGTTTTCACACTTGAACGCGATCGTGCAGCCGGCGAGTTCGTCCAGCGAGCGTGAGCGCAATACCGGCGTGACGTGCGCGTGCGGCGCAATCCGCCGTGCCGCGGTCTCGATATTGGAAAACACGAGACTCACATTTCGCCGGCCGCCTGCGGCACGTATCCACGCAAATGTCGCGTCGCGTACGCGGTCACCCACAGCGCGGCGAACACGAGTGCGGCGGCGAGCACGAAGGCCACGCCCGGCAGATGCTTGACCGGCGCATGATCGCTGATGAACAGCGCGAACAAGTTCGCGAACAGCGCCGGGCCGAAGATGCCGGCCAGGCTCTGCAAACTCGTGAGCGCACCTTGCAGGCGGCCTTGCTCGTGCGGGTCGACCAGGTGCGTGACCATCGATTGCGCGGCGGGCCCGGCGAGGCCGGCCAGACAGAAAACCGGAATGGCGGCGACGAATATCCATGCCGAAGGTGCCAGCCCGAACAGCAGATATCCGGCGACCGAGAAGCACAGCCCGGCGAGAATCATGCGGCGCTCGCCGAGCTTCGGCATGAGCTTGCGCACCAGGCCGGCCTGCACGATCGCCGTGCACAGTCCCACCAGCGCGAGCGTGTAGCCGACCGCCTGCGGGCCCCAGCCGTAGCGGAAATCGGTATACAGCACATACGTCGAATTGATCGAGAACTGGGCCAGCGCGAGCAGGAAGAACACCGTCGCCAGTGCGAACACCTGCGGGTAGCGGCGCAGCAGCAGCAACGATCCCAGCGGATTGGCATGGCCCCAGTCGATGCGCGCGCTGCGCCGTTCCGGCGGCAGCGACTCGGGCAACACGAACCAGCCGTAACAGAAATTGACCAACGCCAGAAACGCCGCGGCCCAGAACGGCAGGCGGATGGAAATGTGTCCGAGCAGGCCGCCAAGCGCCGGGCCGATGATAAAGCCGATGCCGAACGCTGCGCCGAGCAGGCCGAAACTGGCCGCGCGCTTTTCGCGCGGCGTGATGTCGGCGATGTAGGCGTTCGCCGTGGAGAAACTCGCCGCGCACACACCGGACACCGCGCGGCCGAGAAACAGCAGCCACAGTACCGGCGCCAGCGCCATGACGATGAAATCGATGCCGAGGCCAAAGCTCGAGATCAAGATCACCGTGCGCCGGCCGAAGCGGTCCGACAGTGCGCCCTGGATCGGCGAGAACACGAATTGCATCAGCATGAACAAGGTGCCGAAGCCGCTCGACCACACTGCCGCCTTGGCGATGCTGCCGCCGACCAGTTCGATGATGAGGTGCGGCAGCACCGGGATGATGATGCCGAAGCTGAGGATATCGATCAGGACGGTGACGAAGATGAACGCCAGCGCGGCGTGCCTTGCCGGAACTGGAGTATGGGCTTCACTTTCCACAATTCGTCCTTCCGAAACAGTGAAAAACCGTAGCGAGCGATGACAGGTCACGCGCCGCCAGCGCGCAGAAACCGGAGCATACTTTGTCGTATGTGAGGATTTCGAGCACTGCCGGCGCGTGAGATGTCGAGCGCAGCAATTTTTTAACGGTTCGCGTCGATGTCGATAAACCGCAGAAACTCCGCACGCGTACGCGCATCCTCGCGGAAACTGCCGAGCATCTGGCTGGTGACCAGCGACACGCCGCGCTTGTGTACGCCGCGCGTGGTCATGCACTGGTGCACGGCATCGACAACGACGCCAACGCCGCGCGGATGCAGCACCTCGCTGATGCAGGTGGCGATCTGCGCGGTCATCTTCTCCTGCACCTGGAAGCGACGCGCGAACGCGTCGACCACTCGGGCGAGTTTGCTGATGCCCACAACCTTGCCGTCCGGCACGTAGCCGACGTGCGCACGGCCGATGATCGGCGCCATGTGATGCTCGCAGAACGATTCGAACTGGATGTCGCGCAGCACGATCATCTCATCGTAGCCGGCGACTTCCTCGAACGTACGGCGCATGTACTCCTGCGGATCTTCCTTGTAGCCGGAGAACCATTCGCCATAGGCGTCGACTACGCGCTTGGGCGTGTCGAGCAGGCCCTCGCGCGTGGGTTCGTCGCCGGCCCAGCGCAGCAACGTGCGCACCGCGTCCAGCGCCTGCTCGCGCGTGACCGCGGGCGAGGTCGGCGCGGCGGCGGCGCAAAGGGAAGGCTTGCCGGATACGGTCATGACGACACTCGCGCGGAAAAGGCGCGACAGTGTAGCGCGTCGACCGGACCGGCGCGCGTGACTATTGGAAGCCGTCGCTGAAAATCGGATCTGTCACCACGTCATGCACGTTCGCCCAGAGAGAGCGCAAATCGTTCTCGAGCAGGCTGAAGCTGCTGCTGACCAGGAATACCGCTGCCACGCCGGTCGAGTTGTCGACCCACGGCGAGGTGGCGAACTTGCCGGTGCTCGACACCTGCACGGCGGTGCCCTGCGCATCGATGGAATTGCGCCATTCGCCATAACCATAACCGTAAGCCAACGGATCGGGCGTGAAGATGACCGGTGCGCTGTGCGTCTGGTCCTTCTGCATGTCGGCGATGTCGTTCGCGGAAAGATACGCCGCGCCGTTCCACTGGCCGTGCTGCGCCACCATCTGTACCGCGTTCGCATAGTCGAGCAGGGTCGAACGCAAGCCGCCGGCGATCTGCGGATTCGGCACGGTGACATAGGGCGGCTTGAGCGAGACCGTCGCGAAGTCGGTTTCGGTCATGCCCAATGGTGTGATCACCTCATCCTGGAAGATCTGGTCCCAGGTCTTGCCGGTCGCGAGCGTTGCCATGTAGCCGCCGACCTGCATGCCGTTGCCGGTGTAGGCGAACGCGGTCCCCGGCGGATATTGCAACGCGGTGTTCAGGATTTCCTGCGCACAGGTCGCCAGCGTGTAACTCGTCTCGTTGCCGAGGCAGGCGTCGTCGTTCTGCGACAACCCCGAGGTGTGACTGAACAGCTGACCCAGAGTGATGTTGAGCTTGTCCGGCGGCGCGGTCGGGATGTACTTGCCGATCGTGTCGCCCCAGCTCATCTGGTTTTTCTCCACCAGCCGCTCGATCGCCAGGGCCGACAGCCATTTGCTT
>DATJIL010000135.1:0-4882 GCA_035493385.1 Rudaea sp. | reverse complement strand
GCTGCGCGATGTTCAAGCCGCGCAGCGCGTACCTGCGCTTCAAGCCGGCCGACGGCATGCGCGTACTGGCGCGCGTGCGCGTCGGCCTGTACGAAGCGCGCGGCGAATTCCAGCTCGTCGTCGAACACCTGGAAGAAGCCGGGGAAGGCGCCTTGCTGCGTGCCTTCGCGCAGCTCAAGGCAAAACTCGCCGCCGAAGGCATGTTCGATCAGGCCGTCAAGCGCGCAATCCCGAAATTGCCGCGCCGCATCGGCGTCGTCACCTCGCCGACCGGCGCCGCGATACGCGACGTGCTCAGCGTGATCGCGCGGCGCTTTCCGCTCGCGCAGGTGGAAATCCTGCCGGTGCCGGTGCAGGGCAAGGACGCGCCGCCGGCCATCGTCGCGATGCTGGCATCGGCGTCGAAGGCACGCCGCCACGACGTGTTGCTGCTGACCCGCGGCGGCGGCTCGCTCGAAGACTTGTGGGCGTTCAACGACGAGGCCGTCGCGCGCGCGATCCGCACCAGTTCGATCCCGGTCGTGGCGGCCATCGGCCACGAGATCGATTTCACCATCGCCGATTTCGCCGCCGACCTGCGTGCGCCGACGCCATCCGCCGCCGCCGAACTGCTGGTACCCGACGCGAACGAAATCCACCGCGCCCTGGATCACGTGCGTGCGCGCCTCGACCAGTGGATCCGCCATCGCCTGCATGCGCTGGCGCAGCGCGGCGACCATGCGTTGGCGCGCCTGCGCACACAACACCCGCGCCAACGTCTGCGCCTGGGCAGCGAGCGCCTTGGCCACTTGCAGGCACGCCTGCGGCGCCAGCATCCGGCGAGCACGCTGGCCCGTCACGCCGATACCCTGCGCATCGGCATCGAACGCCTGCGCCTGCAATTCGCGCAGCGCTTGCAGGCACAAGAGATGCACCTCAGCGAACTGGCGCGCGCATTGAACGCGGTCAGTCCGCTCGCCACACTGCAGCGCGGTTATGCAATCCTCATCGATCGCGATACAGGCAAGGTGGTGCGCAGCGCCAAATCAGCCGCACCGACACGACGCTTCAACGCGCGGCTTGCCGACGGCGAAATCCCCTTGATCCGCGATCCGGAGCACTGACCGATGCGCCCACGCCACCCCGAGCGTCACTTCACCCGCCGCATCGGCTGGCTGCGCGCCGCCGTGCTCGGGGCCAATGACGGCATCGTATCCACCGCCAGCCTGATCCTCGGCGTCGCTACCGCGCACGCCTCGCGCGAGGCGATCCTGACCGCAGGCGTTGCCAGCCTGGTCGCCGGCGCGATGTCGATGGCCGCCGGCGAATACGTGTCGGTCAGTTCGCAGTCAGACATGGAACGGGCCGAGACCGAAGTCGAGCGCAAGGAACTCGAAACCGACAGCGCGGCCGAACACAAGGAACTGGCGAACATCTACGTCACGCGCGGTCTCACGCCGAGTCTCGCCAACCAGGTCGCGGGCCAACTCATGGCGCACGATGCGCTGGACGCCCACCTGCGCGATGAACTCGGCATTTCCGAAACGCTCAAGGCGCGACCGTTGCAGGCCGCGTTCACCTCCGCCGTCACTTACGCCGCCGGCGCGGCCTTGCCGCTGGCGAGCGTGATCGTGGCGCCGCCCGCTTACCTGCTCAGCGTGGTGCCGGTCGTGTCGTTGATCGTGCTGACCTTGCTTGGCGGCCTCGCCGCGAATGCCGGCGGCGCCAGCATCGCCAAGGGTTCGCTGCGCGTGCTGTTCTGGGGCGCGATCGCGATGGCGGTGACGGCGGCGCTCGGCGCGCTGTTCGGTGCGGTCGCCTAGAAATTGCGCATTTGACGCATCAAGCGCATGGCTGGACAATCCGGCATCTTCACAAGGGGAAACGCGATGAAGGCTTCGGACCTGTTCGTCAAGGCGCTCGAAGCCGAGCACGTCCACTACGTGTTCGGCATTCCCGGCGAGGAAAACCTCGACCTGCTCGAATCGCTGCGTACCTCCTCGATCAAGCTCATCCTCACCCGCCACGAGCAGGCCGCCGGATTCATGGCCGCAACCTACGGCCGGCTCACCGGCAAGGCCGGCGTGTGCCTGTCCACGCTCGGACCGGGCGCAACCAACTTTGTCACCGCCGCCGCCTACGCCCAGCTCGGCGGCATGCCCATGCTCATGCTCACCGGGCAGAAGCCGATCAAGGTGAGCAAGCAAGGTCATTTCCAGATCGTCGACGTGGTCGACATGATGAAGCCGCTGACCAAGTACACGCGGCAGATCATATCCGCCGACAACATTCCGGCACGCGTGCGCGAGGCATTTCGCCGCGCCGAGGAAGAACGCCCCGGCGCGACGCATCTGGAACTGCCCGAGGACATCGCCCACGACCCGACCGACGCGCCGCTGATCCACGCCAGCTATCACCGCCGCCCGATCGCCGACGAGAAATGCATCGCGCACGCGGTCGACGCGATCTGCGCCGCGCGCCATCCGTTGCTGATGATCGGCGCCGCGGCCAACCGCAAGCTGTGCAGCAAGATGCTGCGCGAATTCGTCGACAGCACCGGCATCCCGTTCTTCACCACGCAAATGGGCAAGGGCGTGCTCGACGAGACGCATCCGCTGTGGCTTGGCAATGCCGCGCTGTCCGACGGCGACTTCGTGCACCGCGCGATCGAACGCGCCGACTGCATCGTCAACGTCGGCCACGACGTGATCGAAAAACCACCGTTTTTCATGCGCACCGGAAAGCGCACGGTCATCCACGTCAATTTCGCCAGTGCCGAGGTCGATACGGTCTACTTCCCGCAGATCGAAATCATCGGCGACATCGCCAATTCCGTGTGGCGGCTCAAGCAGCGCATCGCGCCCTGCCCGCACTGGGATTTCACGTATTTTTCCAGCGTGCGCGAGCACCTCGATGCGCACCTGGCGCAGGGCGCGGACGACGCGCGCTGGCCAATCTATCCGCAGCGCCTCGTCGCCGACGTGCGCAAAGTCGTGCCGTCCGACGGTATCCTGTGCCTGGACAACGGCATGTACAAAATCTGGTTTGCGCGCTACTACCGCTGCCACGAGCCAAACACGCTGCTGCTCGACAACGCGCTGGCGACGATGGGCGCGGGCCTGCCCTCCGCGATCGCCGCGAAGATCGTGCACCCGCATCGCAAGGTGATCGCGGTCGCCGGCGATGGCGGCTTCATGATGAACTCGCAGGAGATTGAAACCGCGGTGCGCCTCAAGCTCGACCTGATCGTGCTGCTGCTGCGCGACAACGCCTACGGCATGATCAAGTGGAAACAGACCAACCTGAGTTTCCCCACCTACGGACTGGACTTGGGCAACCCGGATTTCGTCGCCTACGCGCAAAGCTACGGCGCGCACGGACACCGTCCGCCGTCTGCTGCGGAATTCGCGCCACTTCTAGCGAAATGCCTCGACACGCCGGGCGTGCACTTGATCGACGTGCCGATCGATTATTCCGATAACGACCGGATCTTGAACCGGGAGATCAAGGAACTCAGCGCCAAGGTTTGATGCTGACCGCCGACGAAGGGAACATTGCCATGCTCAAACCCACCTACCCCTACTACCTCGCCAACAAGCCCGTCGCGGCGAACACCGATCTGGAAGTCACCGACAAGTACACGGGCAAGGTGGCGACGCGCGTGGCGCTGGCAGACGCGAAGGCGATCGACGCGGGCATCGCGGCAGCGGTGCGTGCGCAGGAAGCCTGCCGCAGGATGGCGCCGTTCCAGCGTCAGGCGATCCTCGAACATTGCGTGAAACGCTTCCGCGAGCGCTTCGATGAACTCGCAATGGCGTTGTGCATCGAGGCCGGAAAACCCATCAAGGATGCACGCGGCGAAGCGACGCGCCTGATCGACACGTTCAAGGTCGCCGCCGAGGAATCCGTGCGCATCGACGGCGAGGTGATGAATCTGGAAATCTCCGCGCGTGCGAAAGGCTATCGCGGCTTCACCCGGCGTGTGCCGATTGGGCCGTGCTCGTTCATTTCGCCGTTCAATTTTCCGCTGAACCTGGCCGCGCACAAGGTTGCGCCGGCGTTGGCAGTCGGCTGTCCGTTCGTGCTCAAGCCGGCAAGCCGCACGCCGATCGGCGCTCTGATCATTGGTGAAGTATTGGCCGAAACCGATCTGCCCGAGGGCGCGTTCTCCATCCTGCCCGCGCACCGCGACGGCGCGGACCTGGTCACCACCGACGAGCGCTTCAAGCTGCTTTCGTTCACCGGCTCGCCGGCCGTGGGTTGGGATTTGAAGGCGCGCGCGGGCAAGAAGAAGGTCGTACTCGAACTCGGCGGGAATGCCGCGTGTATCGTCGATGCCGATCAGGCCGAACGTCTGGATTTCGTCGTCGAGCGCATGGTCTTCGGCGCGTTCTACCAATCCGGCCAGAGCTGCATAGGCGTGCAGCGCATCCTGGTGCAAGAGAGTTTCTACGAGCGCTTCCGCAATGCCTTCGTCGCGGCGACGAAAAAACTCGTCGCCGGCGATCCCAAGGATGAGAAGACTTTCATCGGCCCGATGATCGACGAGAAGGAAGCGGCGCGCCTCGATAGCTGGATTCAGGAGGCCGTGAAAGCCGGCGCGAAAATCCTCTGCGGCGGCAAGCGCACGGGCGCCATGCTCGAAGCCACGGTACTGGAAAACGTCGATCCGAAACAGAAAGTCAGTTGCATGGAAGCGTTCGGGCCGGTCGCGCTGCTGCAAAAGTACCGCGATTTCGACGACGCCATCCGCATCGTCAACGATTCCGAATTCGGCCTGCAGGCCGGCGTGTTCACCTTCGACGTGCGCAAGGCGATGCGCGCGTGGGACGAGCTTGACGTCGGCGGCGTGGTGATCGGCGATGTCCCCTCCTTCAGAGTCGACAATATGCCCTACGGCGGG
>DATJIL010000134.1:0-10424 GCA_035493385.1 Rudaea sp. | reverse complement strand
AGTTCTCGCGGCCGAAGCTTTTTAGTTTCGATACCCCGCTGGAAGTGGATTTGCGCGGCTACGATCTGGATGCCTTGCAGAAAGCCGGCAACAAGCTGGCGGCACTGCTGCAGGCGTCGCCGCGCTTCGCCGACGTCAAATCCAGCGCGCAGGGCGGTTCGCCGGAAATCCGCATTCATTTCGATCAAGACCGGGCAGCTGCGCTCGGCCTCACGACCAAGCAGATTTCGGATCAGATCGTCGACAAGATCCGCGGCGCGGTGGCCACGCAGTACAACTTCCGTGACCGCAAGATCGACGTGCTGGTGCGCGCACAACCCGACCAGCGCACGTCCCTCGACGGCATCCGCAACCTGATCGTCAACCCCGGCGCCGCGACGCCGGTGCGCCTGGCCTCGGTCGCCGACGTGACCGTTGCAATGGGACCGAACGAGATCAACCGCATCGGCCAGGAACGCGTGGCCATCGTTACGGCCAACCTGCATTACGGCGACCTCGGCAGTGCTGTCGCCGAGGTGCAGAAAATCCTGCGCGACAACCCGCTTGCGGCCGGCGTCAGCGCGCACATCGGCGGGCAGAGCGAAGAACTCGATGCTTCGTTGCGTTCGCTGATTTTTGCATTGTCGCTGGCGATCTTCCTCGTCTATCTCGTCATGGCTTCGCAGTTCGAATCGTTGTTACATCCCTTTGTGATCATGTTCTCGATCCCTCTCGCCCTGGTCGGCGCGGTGCTGGCGCTGAAGGTCACGTTCACGCCGCTGTCCATCGTCGTGTTCATTGGCCTGATCATGCTCGCCGGAATCGTGGTCAAGAACGCCATCGTGCTGATCGACCGCATCAACCAGTTGCGCGAGGAGGGCGTGGACAAGCTCGCCGCGATTGCGCAGGCCGCCGAATCGCGCCTGCGTCCGATCACGATGACGACGCTGTGCACGCTGCTCGGTTTCATGCCGCTGGCATTGAGTTTCGGCGATGGCTCGGAAGTGCGCTCGCCGATGGCGATCGCGGTGATCGGCGGCCTCGCGGTTTCCACCTTGCTGACCCTGGTCGTGATTCCGGTGGTCTACAACCTGCTCGATCGGCGTGCGGACGTGTGGTATCGCGAGCGCGGGTTGCGCAATCCGCGCCATCCCGATGCATCTGCCGCGTTGGCGGAAGGCAGCGTCCCGTGACACTCGCCGAGCTCAGCCTGAAGCGCCCGGTCACGGCGGTGATGTTCTTCGTGTCGCTGCTCGTGGTCGGCGCGATCGCGGCGTTCCGCCTGCCGCTGGAAGGCATGCCGGACGTGCAATTCCCGTTCATGATGATCAACTTGCCGTATGCCGGTTCGACGCCGGCGGAAGTCGAACGCACGATCGCGCGTCCGGTCGAGGATGCGCTGTCGACGCTGACTGGCATCGAGCACATGAACTCGACGTCGCGCGCGGACGGCGCGCAAATCTTCCTGCAGCTCAAATGGGGCGAGGACACCGCGGTCAAGGCGGTGCAGGCGCGCGAGAAAATCGATGCGATCCGCGACGAGTTGCCGAGCGACTTGCAGCGCTATACGGTGATGAAATTCGCCACCACCGACCAGCCGATGCTGCAATTGCGCGTTTCCAGCGATCGCGACCTGTCGAACGCCTACGAGCTGCTGGATCGCAAGCTCAAGCGCCCGCTCGAACGCCTGCCGGGCGTGGCGCGGGTGCAGATCCAGGGCGTGGCGCCGCCCGAGGTGCAGATCGAGGTTTCCGTCGACCGGCTTACTGCGGCCGGCGTCAGCCTCAACGATCTGTACACGAAGCTTTCGGACGCGAATTTTTCCGCCTCGGCCGGCCAGATCACGGACGGCAAGCTGCGCTATCAGGTGCAGCCGCTTGGGGAATGGCGCAGCCTCGACGACGTCCGCGCCACGCCGATCAACGACAAGGGGCTCAAGCTCGGCGACATCGCGAACGTCACGCTCAAGCCTTCGCGGCTGGATTATCGGCGCCACCTCGACGGCAAGCCCGCGATCGCGGTGGATATTTCCAAGGAGCGCAACGCGAACCTGGTCGACGTCGCCAGCCGTGCGCTGGCCGAAATCGACCGTATCGGACGCGATCCGGAAATGCGCGGCATCCAGTTGTACTTCCTCGGCAACGATGCCAAGGCGGTGACCGATAGCCTGAAGGAACTCGGCTTGGCCGGCGGCATCGGCATCCTGCTGTCGGTGTTCGTGCTGTATTTCTTCCTGCGCGACTGGCCGTCCACGCTGATGGTGTCGCTGGCCATACCGATCTGCCTAGTGATCACGCTCGGCTGCATGTACTTCCTCGGCATGACGTTGAACATCCTGTCGTTGCTCGGCCTGCTGCTCGCGGTCGGCATGCTCGTCGACAATGCCGTGGTGGCGGTGGAAAGCATCTATCAATACCGCGAAAAGTATCCGGACAAACCCTGGTATTGCGCGGTGCAGGGGACCCAGGTCGTCGGCATCGCGATTGCTGCCGGCACTTTCACCAGCATCGTGGTGTTCCTGCCGAACATCTTCGGCGCGAAGAACCAGATCAGCATTTTCCTCACCCAGGTCGCGATCGCCATGTCGATCGCACACCTGGCCTCGTGGCTGGTCGCGGTGAGTCTGGTGCCGATGCTGTCGGCGAAATTGCCGCCGCCGCACTTCATCGGCCGCGAAACCCTGGTCTCGCGCCTGCAACGCCGCTATGAAGCCGCCATTGCCTGGACCCTGTCGCACCGCAAGGCGACAGTGTGGGCGCTGGTCGCCCTGTTCGTCGCCAGCTTCGTGCCGATGACACGCGCCAAGACCGACATGTTTCCACCGGGACAGGCCGGCGAGTTGCACCTGCAATACCAGCTCAACGGCGTGTATCGGCTGGAGGAATTGAACAAGTCCATCAGCACCGTCGAACACTGGCTTGACTCGCACCGCAAGGAACTGCACATCAAGAACATCTACAGCTACTTCAACGAGCAGGGCGACGCCATGACCAATGTCCTGCTCACCGAAGACGACGCCGGACGCGGGCATTCGCAGCAGATCATGGAGAAAATCCGCGAAGGTGCGCCTAAGGTGCCAATCGGCAGAATCGGTTTCGACTTCCAGTCGCAAAACCAGAACACGAACGTGCAGATATTCCTGAACGGCGATTCGAGCACGACCCTGCGCGACCTGTCCTCGGCCGCGATCCAGACCATGCAGCATGTGCCCGGATTGCGCGATGTGCGCACGGCGCAGAACGGCGGCGATCGCGAGCTGGCCGTGCACGTGGATCGCATACGCGCACGCACCTATGGTTTTTCGGCCAGTGAAATCGCGCAGTACATTGCCATCGCCTTGCGCGGCCTGCCGCTCAAGGAGTACCACGACAACGGCACGCAGATTCCGGTGTGGCTGCGCTTCGGCGGCGACGACACGCGTAGCCTTGCGGACCTGGCCGACTACAAGCTGCGCGCCGCGGATGGCACCATGGTGCCGCTGCTGTCCATGGTCGACTTGAACAACCGTGCGGCGCCATCGGCAATCGAACGCGAAAACCGCCAGACTTCGCTCGCCATCCAGGCCAATCTCGCGCCCGGCGCCACGCTGGACGAGGTCAAGCCAAAACTGGAAGCGGCGATGAACGCGATGCAGTTTCCGCCGGGATATCGCTGGAGCTACGGCCAGAACTTCGATTTCGCCAACGAAGCCGGCCAGCAGATGCTGTTCAACACCTTGATCGCGCTGCTGCTGGTGTACATCGTCATGTGCGCGATGTTCGAATCGCTGATTTACCCGGCAGCAATCCTGATGACGTTCGTGTTTTCCATCCTCGGCGTGTACTGGCTGTTCTGGCTTACCGGAACGACGTTCTCGATCATGGCGTCGATCGGGGTGCTGATCCTGATGGGTGTGGTCGTGAACAACGGCATCGTCATGATCGTGCACATCAACCATTTGCGGCTGGAAGGGCTTTCGCGCACCGAAGCGTTGATCCGCGGCGCACGCGACCGCCTGCGCCCGATCCTGATGACCATGGGCACGGCGATCCTCGGCATGGTGCCGCTGTGCATGAGCGACGCGACCATCGGCGGCGGCGACACGCCGTACTATCCGATGGCACGGGCCATCGCCGGTGGACTCGTCTTCTCCACCCTGGTCACGCTGGCCGCATTACCGGTCATCTACGCGTTGCTCGACGACGCGCGCCTGGCCACGCGCCGCGTGTTGCGCGACGCGCGCGCCCGCGCGTTCCCGCGGCTGCGTGCGCTGAAGACCTGAGACGGAATCAAAGAATTCTGTGCAGGATGCGGATTCCCGCCGTCCACTCGCCGATCATCATGCCGATGTTCGTGAGCATGAAGACGAGCAGGGTGCGCGAGACGCGGTTTTTCCACCAACCGGTCCAGTGCGTGACGTCGTCGCGCAGGGATTCGAAGTCGGCTACGCGCGGATGGCGCAGCCACATTTCCACGCCGGCGCTGAAGGCGCCGGATGGCGCGAATGGGCGAAACGGCTTCAACGGCCCGGAAATCGCGGCGGCGAGCACGCTCAACGGATGCCCGCCGCCGGCCAGCGCACCGAGCGCGCAACCGGCCGCGGTGAAGACGATCCAGTCCTGTAGCGCCTGCGCGCCGTGCCCGGCACCACGGCTGAAGGCGAAGCCTATCGCGGCGGCGATGACGATCAGTACGCCCAATCCCAGCCATTTCGGCCAACTTGAACCCGCAGGCGCGATCTTCAGCGGAGCCAGGACGGCATCCGGTGCCAGAGTCTGCGCACCGAGTTCGCGCTCGATTCCGGCGAGGTGGCCGGCACCGACCACGGCGAGCACGCGCCGTGCCGGGTGCATGCCGGTCTCCTCGCGCAGGCGCGCGGCCATGAACGCGTCGCGTTCGCCGATCAGGCTGCGGTAGAGCGGTTCGGATTGCGCGGCAAATTCGCTGAACGCACTTTGCAGCATGTCGCCCTGCTTGAGCTGCTCGATGTCTTCCTCGCTGACTTCGCTGCGCTCGAACAGGCTCGCGGCGAGTCCGCCGACGATGCCGAGGCGATCGCGCCAGCGCACGCTGTGGTAAGCACGCTTGAGCGTGATGCTGATTTCACGATCGATCAGCCATAGCGGCAGTTTGCGTTGGTCAGCCAGATCCACCGCGGCCTTGAGTTCAGCGCCCGGCTCGATGCCGAACTGTTCGGCGAGGCGGCGCTGATAGGCCGATAACGCCAGGTTCGCCGCGACCATGCCGGCCTTGCCGTCGCGGATCACGCGCCACAAATCGAGATTGCGCCATGCTTCCGGATCGTGCATGGCGCGATAGCGCGACTCGCACAATTCCACGGCGATGGCGTCGTAGTTACCGGTTTCGATGGCCGCGCGCACCGCATCGACGCTCGCGCGCGAAACATGCGCGGTGCCGAGCAAGGTGTATTCGACGCCGTCGCGGGTCGTGCGCGCCTGCGGTTGGCCGGCGAGCGCCGGTGAGGGAACATCCATGTCAGTCACGGAAGCGCTTGAGTAGGTCGCCGTAGGCATCGATACGGCGGTCACGCAGGAACGGCCAGATGCGACGCACGGCTTCGCTGCGCGCAAGGTCGATATCGACGATCAGCAGCTCGGGTTTTTCCGTCGGGGCTTGCGCAAGGATTTCGCCCTGCGGACCAGCGACGAAACTCGATCCCCAGAAATCGATGCCACGCGCGTCATCAGGTGCAGGCTCGTGGCCGGTGCGATTGCAGGCAAGCAACGGCAGGCCATTCGCCACGGCGTGGCCGCGCTGCACCGTGATCCACGCGTCGCGCTGGCGCGATTTTTCTGCGGTGTCGTCGGCCAGATCCCAACCAATCGCAGTGGGGTAGAGCAGCAGATCCGCGCCGGCCAGCGCCATCAGGCGCGCGGCTTCCGGATACCACTGATCCCAGCACACCAGCACGCCGAGCTTGCCGACCGAAGTCTGCACCGGCTCGAAACCAAGGTCGCCCGGCGTGAAGTAGAACTTCTCGTAGAACGCCGGATCGTCCGGAATGTGCATTTTGCGGTATTTTCCACAAATATCCTTCGCCCGATCAAAGACGACGGCGGTATTGTGGTACAGGCCTGCGGCGCGGCGCTCGAACAACGAAGCCACGACCACGAGTTTCAGTTCCGCGGCGAGTGCGCCGATGCGCGCTGTGCTCGGGCCCGGAATCGGCTCGGCACGATCGAATTCGGCGGTGCTTTCGTGCTGGCAGAAATACGGTCCGTTATGCAGTTCCTGCAGCAGCACCAGTTCGGCCCCGGATTGGGCGGCCTTGCGCAGCCCGGCTTCGATCGCATCCAGGTTCGCGGCGACGCTGCCATGGTCGCGTTCCTGTAGCAAGGCGACGCGCAGGATCTTGCTCATGCCATTATTCCCTCGGGCAGTTGCATGGTCAGGCAATGCAGGCTGCCGTTTTGCCAAATCAGCGAACGGCAGGGTACCGCAATCACCGCACGCCCGGGATGCGCGTCGGCGATGACGCGCGCGGCTTGCTCATCCGCGGGATCGCCATAAGCGGGAACCAGCACCGCGCCGTTGACGATCAGGTAATTCGCGTAGGATGCGGCGAGGCGTCGGCCGTCGTCGAAAATGGGCTTGGCCCAGGGCAGGGCATGCAGGCGATACGGTTGGCCTTCCGCCGTGCGCAGTGCGGCGAGCTCAACGCGCATCGCTACAAGTTCGTCGTAATGCGGGTCGGTCGCATCGTCGCAGGCCTGGAAGACGATGGCATTGCCCGGCGCTAAGCGGGCGAGGGTGTCGATGTGCGCATCGGTGTCGTCGCCCTGCAGGTAACCGTGCTCCAGCCACAGCACGCGCTGCGCACCGAGCTTGTCGCAGAGCAGTCGCGTCATCTGTTCGCGGCTTTGTTCGGGATGGCGCTGATGCAGGCAACGCCAGGTCGTGAGGATCGTGCCGGCGCCGTCGGATTCGATCGCGCCGCCTTCCAGCGCCCAATCCACGCGGCGATGGTCGGCATTGCGGAAAATCTCGCGCGCCGCGAGTCCTTCGATCAGGCGATCGTCACGGCTGGCCTGAAACTTTCCGCCCCAGCCGGTGAAGCGGAAATCCATAAGTCGAAATTCATCTGGCCCGCGCAACGTGATCGGCCCGGAATCGCGCAGCCAGGTATCGTCGTATTCGATTTCGATGATTCGGCAACGGCTCGCATCTGCACCAGCATCGGCCAGGAGCTGTGCCGCGCGACCGCTCAGCGCTGAATCGGCAACGCAAATCAAGACGGGCTCATGGCGCGCGATGGCACAGGCGAGGGCAGCGAAGCTGGATTCCACGTCCGCCAGGTGTTGCGCCCAATCGGTTTGCGCGTGCGGCCAGGCAAGCAGCACGCCCGCCTGCGGTTCCCATTCCGCAGGAAGTCGAAATGCAGCGGAAGTCATTGGTTACTGGGACTTGGGTCCGAGCTCGCCCGGTGACGCGTGCACGGCCACGCTGTCGATGACGATGTTGCGCTCGAAATACACGATGTAATTCGGGTATTCCCAGCGATTGATCACTGGGTGTTTCGGCGCATCTCCGCCAGCCGCGGCAAGTTTGCTCTGTGGTGCGCCGAATCGGTGCTCGACCTGGTTCATGGTCATTCCGCGATGCGGCGCATTCATACCGCGTTCCTCGCGGACGCGCTTCATCAACAGGGTTTCGGCATGCGCCGGAATGCCGGCCGCGAAGGCGGCCACGGCCGCGCCACACACGATACCGAGAACACGGTGTTTCATGGCCGACTCCTCATGCGCGCGGCGATGGCCGCAGATTGGCGCTTTTTTAGCAGATTCCGCCATGTAAATCCATGGCTTGGACGACAAAGCTCACAAGATGTTACAGCACGGCGCAGGGCGCCGGAAACACAAAAGGCCGCACGCGGCGGCCTCAAGGCAAAGCGGTGCCGCGGATTAGCGCTGGCGCGCCTTGAAACGCGGGTTGCTCTTGCAGATCACGAAGACCTTGCCGCGGCGGCGCACGATCTTGCAATCGCGGTGGCGGGACTTGGCGGATTTGAGCGAGGACAGGACTTTCATGTCGGTAACCAGTATGCGGTGGTGATTGGAAGCCGCGCATTGTAACGTCTTGCGGGGAAAAGGGAAATAGGCATCAAGCACGGACCAGGCGGAACCCGCCGCCAAGGTTTACGTCCCGCGTCGGCAACACGCCATCCTCGATGCCGATGACGGTGCTGACTTATCGGGGGTAGGGAAGGGCAGCCCTCGACCCCAACCGGACAGTCGTGAGCGGCCGCTGTGGGGGAACGCAAAAACCAGCAAACGTCCGAATCTCGTCATGACGGGCGGCCACCAATGGTTTTGCGTTACAACAACTTTAATCAAATCCGTTTTGAAAGATCACAAGTACGGCGGTGTCGGAGGCTTGCACCATACCGTTGAGACTGGCCTGAACAGTCGCTGTGGAATCGACCGCTGTGGCCTGCACAGCCACATGCAATGTCCACGTGATCGTACCGCCTGCTGGCAAGCTCGGAACCGTCATCGATGCACTGCTGTTGGCGGGACAATTGGCCCCGCCCGTCGCCGAGCAGCTCCATGTCGCATTGGCTGCATCCAGTCCCGTAGACAAGCCAAAATCGATTCCGGTGTTCGTCGCTGCAGCCGTACCGCCATTTGTCAATGTTGACGTGTAAGAGAGTGTCTCGCCGTAACTTGCGTAAGCAGCACCGCCGCTGAGGGTCAGACTCAGGCCGGGGGATCCGTAAATGGTCAATATTGCTTGCCCGACTGGGTAGGTGAAGTTTGCGGTCTGGCCGGCAGTCAGGCCGTTCACCTGCGTAGGCGTCAGCGCACCACTCACTGGCGCCGCATTTTCGATCAGCGTGTATGTCTGCCCTGCAGCTGGCGGACTTGGCAGGTTCAGAGTGAAGGGGTTTCCGAGTGTTATCGCATGCCCGCCGTTGTTCAAACTGAACGCGGAAGCCGTGACAGGACCTAGTGCCCCAATGGCATTGCTTGCAGCGGTAAGCGCGATTCCTCCGGTCGCAGAACTGCCATTCATATTGGCAGTCAAGTTCGCGGCCGAAATGGAGCCAGTCTCGGTTACGTTGCTCCCTGAGGTCACCATCGTCATAGTCCCCGGAACGGTGATGGCACCATTGACTGCGATTCCCGACGCGCCGTTGAGGGCGACGTTGCCGCCTGTCACGGCAAGGCCTTGGGAAACAGTGATCGATCCGCCCGAGGTTAGCGTCACTTGCGCCAAGTTCTGACTCCAGGAAGAGTCAACCGTGAGGCCGCCGGCATTCGGATTGCCGATCGCAACCATACCGCCGCTCGGCAAGGCTGCGCCGAGATCGGAAATCGTCAACTGCAGGCTGGACGGAAATTGGCCCGCGGTGCCGCCAATGTCGATCAGGCGCCCACCCGTGGAGGGCTCGAGCGTGATGGGCGCGCTGCTGTTGGTATTGATCGTCCCGCCCGAAAGACTCATGGTGTCTGCCTGCAGCACGACGAGGCCGTTTTGCGTGCTTATGGCGCCGCTCAAGCTGATGTTGTATCCCATCGTGTTGACGATAGTGATGCCACCGTTTGCAGATTGCGACACGCCCGCGATGAGCAAATTGGTGCCGCTGTTGCTTATGTTGATCGCACCGGCACCAGTGTTCGACGCGGTCAGCGTAGAGACCTGCGTAGTCATCGGTCCTCCACTACCATCGTCGATGCCGCCTGCAGCGGCCAAGTTCAATGAGCTGGCGTAGACGCTGCCATATGCCGCGATTGCGCCACCGATGGAATTCAAGGTGATGATGCCCGGTGTGCCGCTACTCGCATTGCGCGCGTCGAGAGTAGAGCCGGCATTGATGTAGCTACCCGCCGTGATCCCGATGGAGCCGCCGGAGCCTGCCGTCGGACTCGTCACGATGCCGCGTGCGTTAACGCTGCCGCTGGCACTGAGATTGACCGCTCCGCCATTGGTGCTCAAACCGATGGCGTTGATGTCGGCCGCTTGCGGAGAGCTACCCGTGCCGGTCTGCATGGTGATGCTGCCGCCCTGGGTCGCGATGATCAGGTTGACGCCATCGGAGCTGGTGGTCAGGTTGATTCCTTTGGTGCCGACGGAATCGGACGAGGCATTGCGAGTCGTTAGTGTCAGATTACTGCCCGGCGACAGCAGTAATGTGCCGCCAAAGCTGCTGCTGGCGTTGATGAAGTCTGTCGCCTGCAGGACAATGTTGGTCGATGGAGGCAAACTCTGCAGTTCGGACTGATAGATCGTTGTCGGGCCCGTATCGCTGAAGAGAACACTTCCGGTCGTGCCGCTGGGACTGCCGGCGAAGGTACTTGTGCCATCCGTTGCACCGTCCCCTGAGCCGCCCACGATCGTGATGGCCGAAGGATCGAGCAATAGTGTGCCGCCACTACCGCTAGCGGACGACAGGTCTGGGTGCGCGCGAAAATCCAAATTTGTCGCACTGGAATTTTCTACAAAGC
>DATJIL010000133.1:0-4779 GCA_035493385.1 Rudaea sp. | reverse complement strand
GACGGGCAACGGTGCGGTCGCACGCGAGCCAGACGGGACGTTGCAGATCGCCGGCGCGGTCGTCCACATGCCGGCCGGCTTCGCCGCACCGGCGCTGGATATCCCGATGTTGCAACTGCTCGGCCAGATCGACATCGACATCGCGCAGTTGCGCATGCAGGGCGCATGGCCCACGGCGGCGCAGGGCGAGATCCGCTGGCGCAACGCGGCGGTGGCGGGTGCTGCGCAGGCGCCGCTCGGCGATTTGCAGGCGCAGTTCGCGACCGCGGCCGACGGCAGCATCGTCGGCACCGCGCACGATCTCGGCGGCCCGCTTGTCCTCGACGGCACATTCAAAATCTCCGCCGGCGGCTACGACGTGCAGGCGAAGCTCGCCGCACGCGACGGCAACCCGCAGGTGCTCGACGCGTTGCGTTTCATCGGCCAGCCGCAGGGCGACGGCAGCACCTTGTTGCTGATCCACGGCCAATTCTTCAAAGTATTCTGAATGGATGCGGCATTTTCCACATTTCTTGACCGCGCCCTCGGCATCGCGCGCGCTGCGGCAGCCGCGGCGGCGGATGTGATCCGCCATCACTACGCGCGCGGCGTCGTCGCCGAAACCAAGGCCGACGCGACGCCAGTCACCATTGCCGACCGCGAGGCGGAAATCGCGATCAAGAATGTGTTGCGCGCCGCGTTTCCGGATCACGCTTTCCATGGCGAGGAATTTGGCCGCGAGGGCGCGGGCGATTTCCTGTGGCTGATCGATCCCATCGACGGCACCAAGGCCTTCGTGCGCGGCTATCCGATGTTCTCGACCCAGATCGCGCTGATGCACCGCGGCGAACTGGTACTGGGCGTGTCCAGTGCGCCCATGTATGGCGAAATGGCCTGGGCGCGCAAGGATGGCGGCGCCTTCCTCGACGGCAAGCCGATTCGCGTTTCCACTGCGTGCGAATTCGATGCCGGCACCGCGATCTCCATCGGCAACGTCAAGACGCTCACCCGCGACGCGCGCTGGAACGCGCTCGGCGAACTGATCCGGCGCAGCGGACGCATCCGCGGTTACGGCGATTTCCTGCACTATCACCTGCTCGCAAGCGGCTGTATCGATCTGGCGATCGAATCCGACGTCAACATCCTCGACATTGCCGCACTTGCCGTGATCGTGCGCGAGGCCGGCGGCACATTCACCGATCTCGACGGACGCGAACTCGCGCTGGATACGACCAGCGCTCTCGCGGGAACTCCGGCCTTGCACGCGCAGGCGCAGGCGCTGTTCCACTCCGCCCAGGCGTGACCTTCGGCGGGTTGCCGTGACCGGCGAACGCCGCTACCCTCGCGGATTACCCAAAACGGAGAGCGTCATGCTTCGCCACCTTTCCCTGTTCGCTGCCGGCGTTTTCGCGCTCGGCGCGGGCTTTTCCGGCAATGCGGCCGCGTCCGCTTCGTTGGACATTCCCTACACGCGCTTCACCCTACCGAACGGCCTCACCGTCGTGGTCAGCGAAGACCACAAGGCGCCGATCGTCGCGGTCAGCGTGTGGTACCACGTCGGCTCCGGCTACGAGCCAGAAGGCAAGACCGGCTTCGCCCACCTGTTCGAGCACCTGATGTTCTCGGGCTCGGAAAACCATAAGGACAGCTACTTCAAGCCGTTTGAACTGGCTGGCGCCACCGGCATGAACGGCACCACCTGGCTGGATCGCACCAATTACTTCGAAACCGTGCCGACCACCGCGCTGGACATGGCGCTGTGGATGGAATCGGACCGCATGGGACACCTGCTCGGCGCGATCGGGCAGAAGGAGCTCGACACCCAGCGCGGCGTAGTCCAGAACGAAAAGCGCCAGGACGAGAACCAGCCCTACGGGCGCGTGTTCGAGGACATCCAGGCCAACGCGTTCCCGGCCAATCATCCCTATCACCACGACACCATCGGTTCGATGGCGGATCTGAATGCGGCTTCGCTGGATACCGTCAAGCAATGGTTCCGCGATTACTACGGCTCGGCCAACACCGTGCTCGTGCTGGTCGGCGACATCACGCCGGAGCAGGCGCACGCAAAGGCGCTGAAATATTTCGGCGACATTCCGGCCGGTCCGCGCGTGCCGCGTCCGCAACCGTGGGTTACGCCGCGCGACACATCGACCAGCGGCACGATGACCGACAACGTGGCGCAGACGCGCGTCTACCGTGAATGGAACACGCCGGGCCTCGGCGCTTCGGGCAACGATCGCCTGATGCTCGATCTGGCCGCGCGCGTGCTCGGCGGCGGCAAGACCTCGCGCCTGTACCAGCGCCTCGTCTACCAGGATAAGTTGGCCGACGACGTCTCGGTCGAGAACATGTCCTTCGTGCTCGCCAGCATGACCTTGCTGCAGGTCGACGTGAAAAAGGGCGCCGATCCGAAGAAGATCGATGCCGCCGTCGCCGACGAGTGGGCGAAGTTCCTCAAGGACGGCCCAACGGCCGATGAACTGCAACGCGTGCAGACCACCTACCAGGCTTCCAAGATTCGTGGGCTGGAACAGATCGGCGGTTTCTCCGGCAAGGCGGTGACGCTGGCCGAGGGCCAGGTCTATCGCGGCGATGCGGGCGCGTGGAAGAAGGATTACGCCATCACCATGGCGGCGACGGCGGGCGAAGTGAAGGCCGCCGCGGACAAGTGGCTGTCCAAGGGCGATTACACGCTCACCGTGAAACCGGGCAAGGTCGAGGCGACGGATGCCGCCGAAACCGCAGGCCGTGCCGCCATCGAGGGCCGTCCCGCCGACATGCTTTCGCCCACCGGCGAATTCAAAGTCACCAAGAGCGACGTCGATCGCAGCAAGGGCATTCCGGCGGTGGCGCAGTTCCCCGACCTGACCTTCCCGAAACTGCAACACGGCAAGCTCAAGAACGGCGTCGAGGTCGTGCTGGCCGAGCGCCACGCGGTACCGGTCGTGCAGATCGAGGCGCTGTTCGATGCAGGCTACGCGGCCGACCAGGGTCGCAAGCTCGGCACTTCCAGTTTCACCATGCGCATGCTCGACGAGGGCACCAAGGACCTGGATTCGGTTGAGATCGCCAAGCGCAAGCAGCGCCTCGGCGCGCAGATTGGTTCTGGCTGCGACCTCGACATGTGCAACGTCTCGTTGAACGCGCTCGGCGACAAGCTCGGCGATTCGCTGGCGCTGTACGCCGACATCGTGCGCAATCCCGCATTCCGCGACGCCGACTTCGCGCGCCTGCGCGGACAATGGCTGGCCGGTATCGCTCAGGAAAAGACCGAGCCCACCAGCATCGCGCTGCGCCTGCTGCCGCCGATCCTGTACGGCAAGGGCAACGCCTACGCGATCCCGTTCACCGGCACCGGAACGGAAGCCTCGATCAAGTCGCTGACCGCGGACGACATGCGCGGCTTCGTGCACGACTACATCCGCCCGGACAACATGAAGATCCTGATTGCCGGCGACACGACGCTGGAAGCGATCGTTCCCGAACTGGAAAAAGTGTTCGGCGACTGGAAGGCTCCGGCAACGAAGGTTCCGGCCAAGAACCTCGCCAAGGTCGATTACCCGGCCAAGGGTCGCGTGTATCTGGTCGATCGTCCGGGCGCGCAGCAATCGGTGATCATTGCGGGATTGGTTTCGCCGTCCACCAAGGCGGCCAATAATCTCGAGATCGGCACCATGACTGGCGCGTTCGGCGGCACGTTCACTTCGCGCCTGAACATGAACCTGCGCGAGGACAAGCACTGGGCCTATGGCGCCTTCGCCTTCAGCCCGAACGCGATCGGCCAGCGCCCGTACCTGATGTACGCGCCGGTGCAGACCGACAAGACTGCGCCGTCCGCGGAAGAAGTGCTCAAGGAAGCGCGTGCCGTGATCGGCGACAAGCCGCTCACCGACAAGGAAATCCAGAAGATCAAGGACAACGACGTGCGCAAGATGCCGGGCCAGTACGAAACCGCGCGCGCCGTGCTCGGTGCGATGGAAGGCATCGTCAAGTACGCTCGTCCGGACGACTACGTGCAGACCCTGAAGTCGCGCATCGAAGCGCAGAAGGACGCCGACATCGAGGCCGCCGCGAAGGAAATCGTCCACCCGGACAAGCTGACCTGGGTGATCGTGGGCGACCTGTCCAAGATCGAGAAACCGGTGCGCGCGCTCAACCTCGGCGACGTGCATGTCATCGACGCGGACGGCAATCCGGTCAAGTAACGCAACCGGTCAGATCATTCCGAAAGCCGGGCGGGGAGCCGCCTGGCTTTTTTGGCTGCGTTGCGATCATGCGTCTGCGGCTGGCGCAACTTGGCGCTGGCGTGAGGTATCATTATCGTCATGTCTGCACTCGAACTTAAAATCCCGCCGCCAGTCGTGGCTCTGGTGGTCGCGGCTGCCATGTGGGGGTTCTGCCTTGTGGCGCCGTCGTCTGATGCACCCGCGCAGCGCTACGCCGTAGCGCTTGCTTTGGCGGCAATTGGAGTCGCGTTCAGCGTCTCCGGTGCTGTCGCTTTTCGAACGGCAGGGACCACCAAGAATCCAATGAAGCCACAGGCGGCTTCGGTGCTTGTCGTCGCGGGCGTCTACAGGTTCACCCGCAATCCCATGTACTTTGGCGTTCTGATTGTGCTTCTGGCTTGGGCCGTGTTCCTTTGGTCGGCCTGGGTGCTACTCGGTCCGGTTGTGTTCGTCGCCTACATCACTCGCTTCCAGATCGTGCCAGAAGAGAGAGTCTTGGCTACGCTGTTCGGCGGCGAGTACCTCGCGTACAAGGCGAAGGTTCGCCGCTGGCTTTGAAGCCACTGACGCA
>DATJIL010000132.1:0-2486 GCA_035493385.1 Rudaea sp. | reverse complement strand
ACAAGGATGTAACCAACGTGATCGCGTCGGCCAACGTGCATCTGCTCGCGGTCAACACGCGCATCGATGCGGCCACGGGCCTGGCGACCATGAACTTCGCCGTGCGCGTGACCGATTTCGAGCAGTTGTCGATGTTGCTCGCGCGCCTTGCGGCCGTACCCAATGTGATCGAGGCGCGACGCCTGGCCTGAGCGGTCGCAATCCCTTGTTTTCTGCCGGTTTGCGGCTCCCGGCATGCTATGCTTCGCGCCGGATTCCGGCGAGAGCGGATCGCCACGTGATTGAAATTCCCGGCTACAAGATTCTGCGCCAGCTCGGCCGCGGCGGCATGGCCACCGTGTACCTGGCGATGCAGGAATCGGTGCAGCGCGAAGTCGCGCTCAAGGTGATGTCGCCGAGCCTGCTTGCCGATCCGGATTTCGGCGAACGCTTCCTGCGCGAGGCGCGCATCGCCGCCAAGCTGCACCACCGCAACGTCGTCGGCGTGCACGACGTCGGTCGCGCCGGCGAATACCACTACATCGCGATGGAATACCTCGGCGGCGGCGCCGCGCTAGCCAACGACGGCAAGCCGCGTCCGGTCGGCTTCGCCCTGCGCGTGACGCGCGAGATCGCGACCGCGCTGAACTACGCGCACGCCAAGGGTTTCGTGCACCGCGACGTCAAGCCCGACAACATCCTGTTGCGCGAGGACGGCAGCGCGGCGCTGACCGATTTCGGCATCGCGCGCGCCAGCGATTCGGCCACGCACATGACGCGCACCGGCACGGTGATCGGCACGCCGCACTACATGAGTCCGGAGCAGGCACGCGGGCGTCCGCTCGATGGCCGCGCCGATTTGTACAGCCTCGGCGTCGTGCTCTACGAACTGCTGACCGGGCGCGTGCCGTTCCATGCCGACGATTCGCTCGCGGTCGGCATCATGCACATCACCCAGCCGATTCCGATCCTGCCCGAGCGCCTGTATGCGTTGCAGCCGCTGCTCAACCGCCTGCTCGCCAAGCAGCCGGAAGACCGCTTCCAGGACGGCGCCGCGGTGGCCGACGCGATCGAGCAGATCGAGTTCGGCATCGCTCGCGGCGATTATCCGGAACTCGCCGATTCCGCGCAGGCGTCGCGCCGCGACCTGACCGGCGACGCGGCGACGCGCGCGATTCCGGCCACGCCGCCGGGCGGTGCGCGCCATCGCGCCGAACCGAGCCTGGGCCGGATGGACGACATCGCCAACGCGCCGATGCATCGACCGCAGCCGCATCGTGCGGCTACGCCCGAGCACGGGCGCCGACGCTGGATTTTCGCGGCGATCGCCGTCGTCGTCATCGCGGTGCTGGCGGCGTGGTTTTTCCAGAACCGCCTGCGCGGACTGCTGCCGAACACCGAGCTGAATACTTTGATTGCGCGCGGTGACAAGGCGCTGGCCGCAGGCAACCTGGTCGGCAACCACAACGACAGCGCACGCGAACTGTTCCAGGCCGCGCGCACGCTGGACCCGGACAACGACGCGGCGCGCGCCGGCCTGAACAAGGTTGGCGAACGCCTGATCGAAGCCGCACGCGCGGCGCTCACGCGCGACGATTTTTCCACCGCGCAGTCGGACCTCGAACAGGCCAACGAGGTACTTGGCGGTGGCAAGGAAGTCGAGGATCTCAAGGCCGCCCTGCACGCCGCGCAGACGCGCAACACCGCCAGCGCGGGCCTGCTCGCCAAGGCCGACGCCGCACTCGCGGCCGGCAAACTCATCGGCAGCGGCAGCGCCGCCGAAACCTACCAGCGCGTGCTCGATGCCGACATGACGAACGGCCTGGCGTTGAACGGACTGAAAAAAGTCGCCGAGGCCGTGGCCCAGCAGGCGCGCGACGCGATCACCGCGAACAACGTGGACCAGGCCAACCAGCTCATCGCCGAGCTGGCGCAACTCTCGCCGAATCATCCGGCGATTCCCGAGCTGCGCGGCGCGATGGCGAAGCTGCACGCCGGCGCGGAGCAGGCACTGGAAGACACGCTTTCGCGCGCCGAGGCGCAGCAACGCGCCGGACGCATCGCCGGTGCGGACGGTGCGCTCGCGCTGTTCCAGTCCGCGCTGAAGAGTGATCTGGGTAATGCGCGCGCGAAAAGCGGCATGGCCAAAATTGCGCAGACGCTGATCGCGCAGGCCAACGCCGCGCTGGACGACGACAACGCCACGCAAGCCGCAGGCCTGCTGCAACAGGCCGCGCAGGCCGCGCCGGACAGTCCGGCATTGCGCAAGGCCAACGCGCGGCTGGGCGACGCGCGCGAGCGGCTCGATGCGGCAAAACGCAAGGCGCAGATCACCCCCGCGGACCAGGCGCGCATCCAGCAGATGCTTGCTGCGGCGAATCAGGCGATGACGGCGGGTAATCTCATTCTACCGCCCGGCGATTGCGCCTTCGACAAATACCGTGCGGTACTCGCCATCGATGCGGATAACGCCGCGGCGATGGAAGGTTTGGCGAAGATTCCCGTCC
>DATJIL010000131.1:0-8055 GCA_035493385.1 Rudaea sp. | reverse complement strand
TGGATGGTCGCGACGTGACCAGCGACAGCGCCGGAATGGTCGCCGACGCGAACGGCAACTTCGCCGGCGAGCTGGAGACGGATTCCAACGGACTCGAAGCCAAGCTCGCGCCCGGCAAGTACAAGGTCCTCGTCACCTATCAGGGCGATTACGACGGCGTGCCGCCGATGCAGGCAATCGATGTCACGCTTGAGGCCGGCCATACGACCCAGGAAAAAGTCACGCTGGACAAGAACGTCTCGATGGCGGCGCTGCAAATGCTGCAGCAGATGTCGCTGCAGGCGGCCCAGGCGGCGATGCACCGGAACGCCGGCAACGGCACGTCGTCGGGAAATTTGTTCGGCGCGCCCAAACATGCGGACCCTGCACGCCTCGCGGCGTTTGCGACCTGTGCGGGGCTGCCCGAGGACTACTTCGGCAATGCCGACGACATCCCGCCGGAGCAGTTGGACACCGAACCCGGACTTGTGTTGCCCGCCGTGCAAGCGGTTGCCATGCCCACGTCGCGACGGACGACGCCGATGCAGACGGCGTTCGACACGATGTGGGCTGGAAATCTGGAAGCCGCAGCCATCGCCGATGCCGTGGAAACGACTCTGTCCGGGCTACGCGCGGCGATCGTGTGGGGCGACATGGACAATGCCGGCAAGCTTGTCGAACACCTCTTGAAATTGCTGCCGCGCATGGCCGCTGCAGACAAGTCCAGCCGGCTCGCCGAAGCCAAACTGCTGCGCCTTTCGGTTGCGCCACTCCTGCAGGACAACCCGCCGCCCATGTTCAACGTCGACGATCCGCTCGGCATGCAGCAAGCCTTCATCGCATGGCAACAAAAGCTGAGGCAGGATGGCCTGCCGCCACAAACTGCGGCGACGCTCAAGGCCGCCGGCTGGACCGAAAAGGACATCGCCGCGATGACCGCAAACGCGATCCGCGCACCGGCAGGACAGGTCGTGCCGCAAACGATCGTCGGCGCCGTGATGGCGGCCGCGGCCATCCGGCACGACGATCAGGGCAACGACAAACAGGTCACAGCCGCCAACGCCGAACTCGACAAGTTGCAAAAGGGGGTAACGCGTTGTGGCTCACTCTGAACATACCCGACACGCGCGTATCGATGGATGCGGCGGCCTGCGCAAATGGGCACTCGCGATAGGTTCGTGCATCGCTTTGCTGGCGATGCAACCGGCGCTTGCCCAGACCTCGAGTCAAATACAACAGAACACCGCGGACGCCGTCTACAAACTCAACTTCCTCACGGAAATGGCCGCGCTTGCCCAGGATCCCGCGTTGCTGCAACAGCTCAAGCAGCAGATCGCCGAGGAACTGCAGGAGCTCCAGTCCCTCAACCGGCAGGCCTACCGCCGGTGCGAAGCGATGAAGCATCCGACCCAAGGCAACAGCGGCGACATCTACAAGTGGGCCGAAGAGGAAAAACACCGGAACGAAGCGATGAAAGACCTCTCCGGCATTTCCAGGATATTCGGCGGCGTGCCGAGCGCGGAGAGTGCGATGGTTTCGGGCCCCGGTGATGAGGCACTCGGTGCCGCCAAGGACAACGCGGTCGAAATCGCCAAGGGTCTGGCCGAAGGCACCCGCCTCTCGGCGGTGTTCAACAAGCTCGGTCCCGCGCTCGCCATGCTGGATGGCGGTACCCAGCTCTACAACGCCTGGCAGGCAGTGAAGCTGGGCAGCGACGTGATCGACCGGCGCAACGCTGCCGATGCGGCACTGACCGATTGCAAGAAGCCGCCGGAGCATCCGGAGCTGGCCCAGGGCACGCCGTATTTGCGGCCGTTTCCGCCGGGGCCGCCGCCGTCACCGCAGCCGCCGTCCAAAAACCTACCACCGCCGCAACCACCCAACCCGAAACAGCCTCCACAAAAATCGATCCCACTCGGACAGTTCCTGCAGCAGATGCTGGGTGCGCGCGGGCATGGCGGGTGAACCAATCCAGGCCATCCCGGCAATATCGGTGCGTTCGACAGGCGCTGCGTTTGCCGCGCTGAATCCATGCGGCGTTCTGGTCGCGGTTGTCGTGATTTGCGTGCCGTTGGCGATCGACCCATTCGGATTGCATGCGTTCCTGCCGGTCAAGCAGGCGGTACTGCTGTTCGGCAGCACGCTCGTTGCGTTGCTCGCGACGGCGCAGTACTCCGCAAAAACGTGGAGAGCGGACGCTGCCCACGCGCGGCAACGAGCGGATTCGCGATCAAGTGCGTGGCTGGCAGGCACCGTGCTTGCGCTGTGGATGTGGTCGCTTGTCGTCACGCCACACGCGCTCAATCCGGCGCTTCACCTTGGCTTCGGCTGGGCATGCCTGTCCGCGCGCATGGTCGTCTTTTTCGCGGCGATGCGCTACGCACGACAAGCGCGCAACACGGATTCGTCGCGAAACTTCGAGCTGCTGCTCGGTGCCGTCGCCATCGCGGCCTTGGTGATGGCTTGCCATGCATGCCTGCAGGCGGCGAACGCGGATCCGCTCGTCTGGATCGTGGGCAGGCCCGTGCAGGAATCGGGACGCTGGCGGATTTTCACGACCACCGGCAATCCTGACTGGACCGCCGAATTCCTTGCGGCAGCCGCGCCCATCGCCGTGTGGTGGATATCCCGCTTCACGCGCGGCTCTGCGTGGCTCTGGCTGCTGTTCGTCGCCGCCATCCTGCCCACCGGCTCGCGCGTGGGCCTGGCGGGTCTGCTCGTGGGCGCTGCCATTCACGCGTGGACACCTCGGCGCGATCGACGCGAAAACCTCGATTCGAGAAACTGGACGAGTATTTTCTTCGCCGGCCTGATCGCGCTCGGACTGCTGGCTTTGCTTTTGCGCAACCACGGCTATGCGGCGGCGTTGCTGCGGTGGAACGATTTTCATTCCGTGCTCGGCCGTTTGCAGTTGTGGCAGGCGTCGCTGCATCTGATCGCCGCGCGGCCGATTCACGGCTATGGCCTCGATCATTTCGCACTGATGCTGCCCGACGGATTTCGTGCCGTGGCGGCGCCGCTGGACCCGATCGCGCGCAGCCGGATGCCCGACTTGCTGACCGCGCACGCGCACAGCGACTTTCTTGAAATGAGCGTGGAAACGGGCATTCCCGGTGGGCTTCTGCTGCTCGCGTTGTTCGCGCTGGGATGGTACGCGGCACGACGTGCGCTCGATTCGATCCTTTCGCCCGCCATCACGGAGTCACCGGATGAGTCGCGTGTGCCCAACTGCACGCGCGTTGCGGCGGCCATCCCCGCGCTCGCCGCTTCGCTCGGCGTACTTTTCATGCTGGCCTTGGCGTCGGCACCGCTGCATACCCCTGCGACGGCGCTGTTGTTCTGGCTGGTACTCGGATGCATGGCCGGCTTGGTGCCGATCGCTGCCACGAATTCGTCTTTTGCATGGAATCGCCGCCACGCGTGGCAACGCGCTGGCAGCGTCGTCGCGATCTGCGCAATGCTCGCGGTCACGGGATGGACCGGCGATCGTGCGTTCGTGCTGTTGACCGAAAACCGGCAAGCGGCAGCGGCCGCCACGATGGCGGCAACCGGACAACCGCGCGGAGCCGAGCGTCTTTACGGAAGCGCACTGACACGCGCACCGTGGGACCACGAAAGCGGCGTTGCCCTCGCCTCATTGTTGATCTATCAGTACCAGCCGGATGCGGCATTGCGCGTGCTGGATCGCATCGACGCCTGGTCGCAAAGCCGTGAGGGCTGGTTGGCGCGCACGCGTGCCTGGATGCTCAAGAACGACACCCGCACTGCGCTGCGGGTGACGGAATACGCCACGGCTGCGGTGCCCGATTTCCTGCGCGCCCAGATGCTGCGGGCGCGTCTGGCGGCGCGTCTGGGAAAAACGTCGGAGGCCAGGGCCGCCTGGCGCCAGATGCTGCTGTCGCCGCAACGCTCGGCGCGCGCGCAGCGGATCACGTTCGAAGCCGCGCAAGCGTTGAAAGCACAGGCGCAGGCACCTTGAGTGCGCCCTTCCGGACGAGACACCGGAACACCGCCTCATTCCGGCGTGGCGAAGCGCGAGCGGATCACACCCCATGACACAATGCGCAGATTCCTTTTTCGCCCGTGTCAGGATGAAGACGCTGCAACGTTTCTGTATCGCCCTCGCATTCGCGCTGATCGCCAGTACGCCCGCGCTGGCCGATCCCGCGCTGTGGGTAGTGAAAGGCGCCACCGCCACGGTTTACCTGTTCGGCACCGTGCACATCCTGCCGAAAGATGCCAAGTGGCATTACCCGGCGCTCGAGAAGGCGCTCGCCGACAGCGGCACCTTGTACATGGAAGAGGATGACGACGATCCCGTCGGCATGCAGATGCTGGTGCTGCAATACGGGATGGACCTGCAACATCCGCTTTCGAAGCAACTGGACGACGCCGATCGCGCGAGACTGGACGCGGCCGCCAAGGCCATCGACCTGCCGGGAGGCGCTGCCACGCTCAACGCCATGAAGCCGTGGCTGGCGGCGTTGACGATCACGGTCGCGCCCATCGTCAAGGCCGGCTACGACCCGAAATCCGGCGCGGACAAGCAACTGCAACGAGCGTTCAAGGCGGCCGGGAAAACCATCGATGCGTTCGAGACCGCCGAGCAGCAAATCCAGTATTTCGCCAATTTGCCCTCCACGCTGCAACTGGACCTGCTGCGCAACGTGCTCGACGACTACGCCAAGGGCCCGGCCCAGATCAAGGCGCTGATCCGCGCGTGGCAAGCCGGCGACGTGGACGCCATCGCCACGAATGTCAATGGCAGCATGCGCAAGCAGTACCCGGATCTGTACGAGGTGTTGCTGGTCGACCGCAACGGGCACTTCGCGAAACGGATCGAAACGCTGCTGAAAGGCCACGGCACGATCTTCGTCGCCATCGGCGCCGGCCATCTCGCTGGCCCGGACAGCGTGCAGGCGCAGCTCGCGAAGCTCGGCATCGACACCGAACGCGTGCATTGAAGCGCGCGGCCCGCGACAATTCTCCGGATCGAGAACTCAAGTCCCGCCCAAGCCGGGATCACGGATAGCCATGGCATCGCTGGAAACCAACTTCGAACAAATTCCCTTGCGCGAGTATGCCGAGCGCGCGTACCTCGACTATTCCATGTACGTGGTGCTGGACCGCGCCCTGCCCTTCATCGGCGACGGCCTGAAACCCGTGCAGCGGCGCATCGTGTACGCGATGAGCGAGCTCAGCCTCGCGGCCACCGCGAAACCGAAGAAATCCGCCCGCACCGTCGGCGACGTGATCGGCAAGTTCCATCCGCACGGCGACAGTTCGGTTTACGAGGCGATGGTGCTGATGGCGCAGCCTTTCAGCTACCGCTATCCGCTGATCGACGGGCAGGGAAATTTCGGTTCGCCGGACGATCCCAAATCATTCGCGGCGATGCGCTACACCGAATCGCGCCTGACACCGATCGCCGAAGTGCTGCTCAGCGAATTGCCGATGGGCACGGTCGACTGGGCGCCGAACTTCGACGGCACGTTGAAGGAACCGTCGTGGCTGCCGGCGCGGATGCCGCACGTGCTGCTGAACGGGTCCACCGGCATCGCAGTCGGCATGGCCACCGACATTCCACCGCACAATCTGCGCGAAGTCGCGGCCGCCTGCATCCACCTGCTCGACGAGCCGTCCGCGAGCGTCGCGGAACTTTGCGAACACATCAAGGCGCCGGACTTCCCGACTTCGGCCGAAATCATCACGCCGCGCAGCGAGCTCACGGCCATGTACGCGACCGGCAACGGTTCGGTGCGCTGCCGCGCTGTGTATGTGGAAGAACGCGGCAACGTCGTGCTGACCGCGCTGCCGCACCAGGTCTCGCCTGCAAAAATCATCGAGCAGATCGCCGCGCAAATGCGCGCGAAGAAGCTGCCGATGCTGGAAGACCTCCGCGATGAATCCGACCATGAGAATCCGGTGCGGCTGGTACTGATCCCGCGCTCCAATCGCGTCGACACCGACGCCATGATGCAACACCTGTTCGCGACCACCGATCTCGAAAAGAGCTTTCGCGTCAACCTCAACATGATCGGGCTGGATGGCCGGCCGCAGGTCAAGACCCTGAAGCAGATCCTCGAGGAATGGCTGCGCTTCCGCAGCGATACGGTCACGCGCCGCCTGCAGCATCGCCTCGAAAAAGTCGAACGCCGCCTGCACCTGCTCGAAGGCCTGCGTATCGCGTTCCTCAACCTCGACGAAGTGATCCGCATCGTCCGTCACGAGGACGAACCGAGGCCGGCGTTGATCGCGCGCTTCAAACTGTCGGAAGAACAAGCCGACTACATCCTCGAAACCAGACTGCGGCAACTCGCTCGGCTCGAGGAAATGAAGCTCGATGCCGAGCGCGACGCGCTGGAAGAGGAACGCGCGAAGATCGAAGTGACGCTCGGTTCCAGGGCGCGCCTGAAGACGCTGATCAAGCAGGAACTGAAGGCCGACGCCGAGAAATACGGCGACGCACGGCGCTCGCCACTGATCGAACGCGCGGCCGCGCAGGCGCTGGACGCAAGCGAGCTGGTCGTTTCCGAACCCGTCACCGTGGTGCTGAGCGAAAAAGGCTGGGCGCGCGCAGCCAGGGGTCATGACGTCGACGCCGCGGAGCTTTCCTATCGCGAGGGCGACAAGTACCTCGTCAGCGTGCGCGGCAAGAGTTCGCAACAGGCCGTGTTCATCGATTCGACCGGCCGCAGCTATTCGACACCGGCGCACACCCTGCCCTCGGCGCGCGGCAACGGCGAGCCGCTGACCGGACGCTTCACGCCACCGGGCGGTGCTCGCTTCGATGCCGTGGCGATCGGCGACAACGCCACCAGGTTGATCCTTGCAACCGATGCCGGCTACGGATTCCTGACGCGCTTCGAAGGCCTGCTCGCCAACAAGAAAGCCGGCAAGCAGGTCATCAACATCGACGACGACGCGCGCGTGCTCGCTCCCGCGTACGTGGATGATCCCGCGCGCGACCGCATCGTCGCGGTGACGACCGAAGGACACTTGTTGATGTTATCGGTGGCCGACCTGCCGGAACTGGATCGCGGCCGCGGCAACAAGCTGATCGAAATCCCGAAAGCGAAACTGCAATCGGGCGAAGAACGCGTGTCCGGCATCGCCGTGGTAGCGGAAGGTTCGGGCGAAGTCACGCTGTACGCCGGCCAGCGCAAGCTCACCCTGAAATGGGCCGACCTCGTGGAATACGGCGGCAGCCGCGCGCAACGCGGCGGATTGCTGCCGCGTGGCTTGCGGCGGGTGGATCGGATCGAAACCAGCGGCTGATCACGCTTGACCCCGGTCTTGGCCCGGATCAACTTCGGGAACTCGCGAGGCCCGCACGGATCCAATCTGTGCGCGCCAAGCGGGTTCGCATGTTGATGGCGTAGCCTCGGAGTTTCCCATGGACACGATTCGCCGCACCGCCTTTCTCGCCGCCTGCCTGCTGTCCGGCACGGCGTTCGCGCAGAGCGCCGCCCAACCCTTGAATCTGCAACTGCCGCCCAGCGACCTGCCCGCCGCCGCAAGCACCGCTGCCAGTCATCCTGCCAAGGATGCGCACGGCAACCCGACCAGTCCCCCGGGCGTCTATTACGGCGACACCAGTGGTCGCGCGGCCAATACCGATGAGCGCGTCGCGGCGCAACGCTGCGACGATGCCACCTACAACCAGTCGCAGGTGCACGGCAGCGCCAGCATGGGCGTGATGGCGGGCAACCACTTGAGCGGCAACTATCAAGCCGGAACGATCAACGTCACCAGGAAATTCGGCGACTGTGAACATCCCGCCGGCGGCGTCGGCTTCTCGATAAGCGTCGGCCAAGGTCAATTCCATGGCGGCCGCCATCGTTGACAAGCTTGCAGCGTTCACCGCATCGCCTCGAATCGTAGCTTGATGCAGGTCTGTACGCGCTGCAGACGGCGGTGCACAATCGTAGGGCCTGTCAGCGCCATGCCACGTGGCCGCGCCGGCGGCCCTTTGCCTGCAGGGCAAGGAAGAGTGAGGAAGATGTATGTCGATACATCGACGAGCAATGACGACGCCATGCGGGCAAAGGGCCCCGGCCCGAAGGGTTGCTCCGC
>DATJIL010000130.1:0-5771 GCA_035493385.1 Rudaea sp. | reverse complement strand
CGGCAGATGACCGAACGTGAGCGCGGCGATCAGCAGGCCCGGCACGATCTTGTCGCAGATGCCGAGCATCAATACGGCATCGTACATGTCGTGCGACAGCGCCACCGCCGCGGACAACGCGATCACGTCGCGCGAGAACAGCGACAACTCCATGCCGGCGCGGCCCTGCGTCACGCCGTCGCACATCGCGGGCACGCCGCCGGCCACCTGTGCCGTCGCGCCGACCGCGCGCGCCGCGGCGCGAATGCGTTCCGGATACGGCTCGTAGGGCTGGTGCGCGGACAGCATGTCGTTGTAGGCGGTAACGATGCCGATGTTCGGCGCCGCCTCGCCACGCAATGCCGCCTTGTCCGTCGCATTGCAAGCCGCGAAACCATGCGCCAGGTTGCTGCATCCCAGATGACCGCGCTGCGGTCCATTGCCGCGCGCGGCCTCGATCTTGGCGAGGTAGCGCGCACGCGATCCGCGGCTGCGTTCGGCGATGCGCGCGGTGACTTCGGCGACGACACGATTCAATGGCATGGTGGCAATCCTCGCGACATCACGGACTCCAGTAGACCTGCGGCGCCACGACTGCGTGCTCCAGCACGGCACGAATCGGCGCCTGCGCGAACGGTTCCACGCCGCTTAGCGCATGTTCCAGCGTACGCCGTTTTCCCGCACCGCGGATCAGCACGAACAGGGCACGCGTGGCGACCAGTGCGGACAGCGTAAGCGTGACGCGCGGTTCGGGGACGCTCGGCGAGCGCAGCGCCATCGCCGCGACAGGCGCGTCGGCGTCCAAGGCCATGGCGATGGTATCGCCGTCGGCAAACAAGGATGCGCAATGCCCGTCCGCGCCCATGCCGAGGACGACCACGTCAAACGTGCGCGGTAGTTTTGCCGGTGTGGGCAAATTCGTTTTTCCGCTTTGCGAATCGGCCAGCGGGACAAACGCTGCCGGAACGCGATCGAGCAGCGCCTCACGCAGCAGGCGCGCGTTCGAGCGCGCGTCGCCTGCCGGCACGAGGCGCTCGTCGGTCAATGTCACGTTCAGACGCGGCCAATCGAGATTCTCTTGCACCAGCGCCGCGAGAAATTTCTTCGGCGTTTCGCCGCCGGGTACCGCGAGCCACGCGCCCGTGCGCGTCGCGATTGCCTCGCGCAACCGCATGCCGACCGCAGCGGCGAGTGCGTGAGCCTGCCCATCCGCGTCGGCGAAGACATGCACGACCGGCGCGATGCTCACGTTGCCGCGTCCTCGTGCCAGGTGCGGCCATCGCGTTCGATCAGGGCCACGGCCGCGCTCGGCCCCCAGGTGCCGGCTGCATACGGCTTGGGCGTGTCGTCGTTCGCCGACCAGGTTTCCAGGATCGGATCGATCCAGCGCCAGGCGGCCTCGACTTCGTCACGGCGCATGAACAAGGTGGGATTGCCGCGCACCACGTCCATCAACAAGCGCTCGTAAGCATCTGCGTGGCGCACCCCGAAGGCCTGCGCGAAACTCATGTCCAGCGGCACGCGGCGCAGGCGCAGTCCGCCGGGGCCCGGATACTTGATCATCAACCACAGCTTCACGCCTTCGTCCGGCTGCAGGCGCAGCACCAGTTCGTTCGGCGCGATGGGACCCGCGTTGGCGGCGAAGATCGAATGCGGAATGCTGCGGAACGCGATGACGATCTCGGACACGCGCTGCGCCAGGCGTTTTCCCGTGCGCAGGTAGAACGGCACGCCGGACCAGCGCCAGTTCGCGACTTCGGCCTTGAGCGCGACGCAGGTTTCGGTATGCGCGTGACCGCCGCCGTTTTCCTCGTCGTAACCGGGCACCGGTTCGCTGCCGATCGCGCCGGCGCGGTACTGCCCGCGCACGGTCAGGCGCGTGGCGTCGGTGCCGAGCGGACGCAGTGCGTTGAGGACTTTCAGTTTCTCGTCGCGCACGGCGTCGGGCTCAAGCGAAACCGGCGGCTCCATCGCAACCATGCACAGCAATTGCAGCAGGTGATTCTGCACCATGTCGCGCAGCGCGCCGGCGCCCGCGTAGAACGCGGCGCGCCTTTCGACACCAATCGTTTCGGCCACCGTGATCTGCACGTGGTCGATATGCTCGGCGCGCCACAGTGGCTCGAACAGCGCGTTGCCGAAGCGCAGCGCGAGCAGATTCTGCACCGTCTCCTTGCCCAGATAATGATCGATGCGGAAGGTCTGGTTCTCGGCGAAAGTGCGTCCGATCGCGTCGTTGATCGCCGCGGCGCTGGCGAGGTCGCGGCCAATGGGTTTTTCCACGACCACGCGCACCTTGCCGGTCGTCAATCCATACTGGCGCAGTCGGTCGCAGATCGGCACGAACAAATCCGTCGCGGTGGCGAGATAGAAAACGCGAACGCGTTCGGCACCCGTACCCACGCGGCGGGCGAAGGCGTCCCAGCCCGCGTCCTGATTCGCATCCAATGCCTCGTAGCCAAGCAGCGCGAGGAAACGCTCGATCACGCGGCCTTCCGCGCCAGCCGTCGCGACAAGCGCCGGGCGCACGCGTTCGCGGTATTCGGCGTCGCTCATCGCGTCGCGCGCCACGGCGATGATGCGGCTGATCGCGCTGATTTGGCCATCGACAAAACGGCGCAGCAGCGCCGGCAGCAGTTTGCGCAATGCAAGATCGCCGGTGCCGCCAAAAATCGCCAGATCGAAGTCTTCCACCGGCGGACTCGCGCCCATGCGTCACCTCATCGGAACAACGATGAAAAATAAAATACCACTTACATACCATTTTTTGCAAATTTGGCTATAATTTCTCGATTATTGTTTCATCTGGTATTTGAGTGGTATTCTTCGCGCATGGTCACCGACCTGGTTTCCCAATACCGCCGCCTCGGCCGACAAGACGGCGCGCGGGCGCTGAACTACATGCGCCTGCGCCAGGCCATGCTCGCCACGCTGGAGAGCGGCGACCTGCAGCCGGGCCAGATGCTGCCGGGCGAGCGCGAGCTGGCGCAACGGCTGGCCTTGTCGCGCGTGACCGTGCGCAAGGCCATCGCCGGCCTGGTCGATGACGGCGTGCTGATCCAGCGCCACGGCGCCGGCACCTTCGTCGCCGAGCGCATCGTCAAATCGTTTTCGCGCCTGACCGGCTTCACCGACGACCTGCGCGAACGCGGCCTCAAGCCGCGCGTGCGTTTCCTCGATCGCCAGACTGGCGTCGCGACGCCGGCTGAGACGCTCGCGTTGCATCTTTCGCCGGGCGCGCGCGTGGTGCGCCTGCGTCGCCTGCGCTTCGCGGGCAACACGCCGCTCGCGCTCGAAGACACGTCCGTGCCGCAAGCCGTGCTGCACGACCCGAAACAGGTCAGGCAATCGCTTTACGACACGCTGGAGAACCTTGGCTGTCGCCCGGTGCGTGCCTTGCAGCGGTTGCGCGCCGTCGCCCTCGATGCGGCGCAGGCGAAGTTGCTGGATTTGCCGCCGGGCAGTCCCGCGCTTGCGATCGAACGCCGCGCGTTTCTCGCCGACGGCCGCGTCGTCGAATTCACTTCGTCCATCTATCGCGGCGACGCCTACGATTTCGTCGCCGAACTGCATGCCGAGTCCACTGCATGAATGCCAACACGTCCCCGCGCATGGCCGGTGAGGCGCACGAATCGCACGCCGCCGTCGCACGCCAGCTCGCCGCCAACGACGCCATCGTGACGAATCTCGCGCAATCCCTGCGCGCGCGGCCACCACGCTTCATCGTCACCTGTGCGCGCGGCAGCTCCGATCATGCCGCGACGTTCGCCAAGTACGTCTTCGAGACGCAGGTCGGCCTGTTCACTGCGTCGGCATCCCCGTCGGTCACATCGGTCTATGCCGCCCATCAGAACCTGGACGGCGCGCTGTACCTGGCCATCTCGCAGTCCGGCAAGAGTCCGGACCTCGTGCGCCATGCGCAATCCGCGCGCGCGGCCGGTGCGCGCGTCGTGGCCATGGTCAATCACGCCGACTCGCCGCTGGCCGAGGTTGCCGAGATCGTGGTTCCACTGCACGCGGGGCCTGAACTCAGCGTCGCCGCCACGAAAAGTTACATCTGCTCGCTTGCCGCGATACTGCATCTGGCCGCGCGCTGGCGTGACGACTCTGTCCTGCTCGATGCGCTGTTCGCCGTGCCGGACGCTTTGCGACACGGCTGGGGTCTGGACTGGTCGCCGCTGGTCGACGGCCTGGCCGATGCGCGCAACCTGTTCGTGATCGGGCGCGGCTTCGGTTTCGGCGCGGCGCTGGAGGCCGCGCTCAAGTTCAAGGAAACCTGCGCGCTGCATGCCGAAGCGTTCAGCGCCGCCGAGGTGCGGCACGGTCCCATGGCCCTGGTGGACAAGGATTTCCCCGTACTGTTCTTCAGCCAGAACGACGACACGCGCGAGGGCACGCTCGCGCTCGCGCGCGAGTTCCGCGAGCGTGGCGCGCGCGTGCTCGTGGCCGCACCAGGCACCGATGCCGACCCGTTGCCGGTGGCGGAATCCGCGCATCCGGCCTGCACGCCGCTGTTGACGATCCAGAGTTTCTATCGTGCCGCCAGTGCGCTGTCGCTGCGCCGCGGCCTGAACCCCGACGTACCGCCGCATCTGCGCAAGGTGACGGAAACCGTCTGATGGAACGCTAGTGCTCACCGCTCTGCTCAATGCACGCGTGCTTGGCGATGCCGGTTTCATCGACGGTGCCGTCCTGTTGCTCGACGGCGCGCGCATCGCCGATGTCGTCGTCGCCTCCGACCCGCGCGTGCGCGCGGCGCAGGTCGTGGATCTGGAAGGCTGCACGCTGGCGCCCGGTTTCATCGACTGCCAGGTCAACGGCGGCGGCGGCGTGCTGTTCAACGATGCGCCGACGCTCGACGGCATCACACGCATTGCCGCCGCGCATCGCCGCTTCGGCACCACCGGATTGTTGCCAACCCTGATCAGCGACGATGCCGCGACCATGCACGCGGCCATCGCCGCCGTGCGCGAAGCGATTGCGCGCGACGTACCGGGAATACTCGGCATCCATCTGGAAGGCCCATTCCTCGCGCCGCAGCGCAAGGGCATCCACGATGCAGACAAGTTCCGCGCGCCCACGACGGCTGATATCGACCTGATCGCCGACGGCGACGCGGGAAAAGCCCTGCTGACCATCGCGCCCGAACAGGTCGCGCCGCAAGTCCTGCGCGAACTTGCGGCGCGCAGCGTGATCCTTTGCGCCGGCCACACCGCGGCGACGTATGCGCAAACGCGTACCGCGCTGGATGCCGGTGTGCGCGGCTTCACCCACCTGTTCAATGCGATGTCGCCGCTGCAAAGCCGCGAGCCGGGGGTGGTCGGCGCCGCGCTCGAAGACCGCGCGAGCTGGTGCGGCATCATCGTCGACGGCCATCACGTGCATCCGGCGGCGCTGCGCGTAGCGCTCACCGCCAAGCCGCGCGGAAAGATTTTCCTCGTCACCGACGCGATGCCGCCGGTCGGAGCGGACAGCGATCGATTCACCCTCAACGGCGAGGTCATCACCTGCCGCGACGGCAAATGCACGAATGCCGATGGCGTGCTCGCCGGCTCCGCCCTGGACATGGCCAGCGCCGTACGCAACGCCATCACCCTGCTCGGCCTCGCCGCCGACGAAGCGCTGCGCATGGCATCGGCGTACCCAGCGGCGTTCCTGGGGCTGGAAAAAACGCACGGCCGCATCGCGCCGGGCTACGTCGCGGATCTCGTCGCGCTGGATGCAGATTTCGTTGTGCGTCGCACCTGGATCGGCGGTGTGCGAGACGCGTGAATCGCAAGATTGGAACTGGT
>DATJIL010000129.1:0-2461 GCA_035493385.1 Rudaea sp. | reverse complement strand
CGGCATCGAACGCGTTTGCCCAGACCTCGCGGAAGAACCTGCCGTCCTTGTAGATGCGGTGGCGTCCGTCGGCATCGACCATGACCGGAAAACGCTCATCGCCGTATTTCTCGACGAGGTTCGGCCAGCGGGCTGGCAGGATGTGGGCGTGGGTGTCGATCTTGAGCATGGAACCGAAGTTTAACCGCTGGCGCGGGATGCGTCTCGGGCCAACAGGTGGGCTAGGGTGTCGATGCTGTCGGTAATTCGGTCGCTGGCGTCGATCCATGCGGCGATGAGTACAGGCTCGTTGCCCGCCGACGTTGCACGCAAGGCATCGCGAAGCCGGCTTTGCGCCTCGCGCAGCACGCTGCCGATGGCCGGCGTCTTGCCGCCGCGCAGCGCTCGGGCGAGCGAATTCATGACGTCGTTTACGCTTGCTGCGAATGTCTCGACGGCATCGCGATCGGACAACGGCGCAGCGGATTGGCGCATTGCCTCCAGGGCCATCGCCGCGCGCAGGAAACGGTTTGCGTTGGCGAAACTGCCTTCCGCCGTGGCGACAAGATGGCGGCGACGCGGTTCGCCGCGCAGGCGATCCAGCGACGCCTGCGCATTCGTGCGCGCGCGCCGGCTCAGGGCGCGCACGTCGGCGCGCACGCGCGAATCGTCGCCGGCCACGGCGAGGAAATATTGCCGGTAGGCGTCCAGCAGGTCGGCCAGGGCGCCACGCACGCGGCCGCGTTCCCAGGTTGGCCACAGCGCGTAGGCGGCCAGCGCCAGCGCACTGCCGAGGCTGGTGCCGAGCGCGCGTGCGTTCATGGTTTCGGCTGGCGAGATGCCTTCGAAACTGAGCAGCACCACGATCAGGGCGGTGAGCAGCATGACGCCAAGGCCGTAATGCATGGTGGTCAATTGGCGGAAACCGAAGCACAGCACGGCGAGCAGGACGATGCGCGCCCATTCGCTGCCGAACGCGACGTGCACCAGCGCGGTCGCCAGCAACAGGCCGACCAGGGTGCCGGCGACGCGCAGCAGGCCGATGCGGAACGTGCCGGCGAAATCGGGCTTGAGCACGATTGCGCAGGTCATGGGAATCCAGTAGCCGTGGCCGATGCCGGCGATGCGTTCGCCAGCGACCGCGATGGCGAGGCAGGCGCCGCAACGGAGCGCATGGCGGAACGCGACCGACGACAGATGCAGGTTCGCGCGCAGGATCGCCAGCGGATTGCGCGGTCGCAGGTCGCGCGGCAGCGCGGCTTCGCGTGCGGCCAGGCGCAACTCGCCGCGGCTGCCGGCGAAGTCGGTATTGCGCACGGCGGCGCGCAATTGGCCGCCGAGCGCGCGCGCATGGGCGACGGCGACGAGGTGGAAGTTGTCGGAAATTGCGGGCCGGTCCAGCGCATCCTGCGCCGCATCGAAGCCTTCCAGCGCCGCGGTGGCGGTGAGCGCGGGCGCGCCGGCTTCGAGCGCGTTCGCAATTGACACGAGCGTGCGCGCCGCGTATTCGCGCAGGCGTACGAGCGTGGCGGCGGATTCGCCGGCATCGGTTGCCGCATGTAGTGCGCCAAGGGCGAGCAGCTCCAGGCGGATGCGTTCGATCAGTTCGGCGAGCACGCGGAACGAATCCATCGCCACGCCGCGCGCGCGGTCGCGGCCATGCAGCAGGTCTTCCATGTCGGTCAGGGCCTGGGTGACCGGCGGCGCCTGTGTCGTATCGTCGCGCCGGCGCGCGCTGTCCGCCAATTGCCGGCACACCTGCGCCAGTGCCATGCGCTCGGGTCGGTAGCGTTGCCAGGGCCAGGCCGCGATGGCGAACAGCATGAGCAGGACGCCGCCGGAAAAAATCAGCAAGGCCGGGCCCAGCGCCTCGGCCGGCGTGCGCGGATCGGCCGAAGTCACCACGAGCAGGATCATGCTGGTCAGGCCGACGCGTCCGGCATCGGGTCCGAGCGCGACGAGCAGGCCGCCGGCAATGCCCCAGATCAGTGCCGCGAGAGTGATGACGAGGCTGTTGCCGCCCAAGGTGTAACCGGCGAAGGCGGAAACGCCGGCCGCGGCGGCGGCGATCAGCATGCGGCGCAGGCGCAGGCGGTAAGGCCCGGGCTGGTCCGAGAACATGGTGTTGAGCGCACCGGCCGAAATGCCCAGGCCGATTCCGATATGGCCGCTCACCGCACCGAGCGCCAGTGGCAATGTCACCGCCGCGGTATTGCGCAACGCGACGGTGTGGGGTACGTCGCGCGGCTTGAATTCCAGCAGGAGTTTCAGCATTGCGGAGAGAATACCCGGTCCGCGCTGAAGCGTAGGTTACCTGTATTTTTCCGGCGCCGGGTTGATATGCCCGCAACCCTTGCAGGTGCGTGCGTCCAGCGAACGGTAGAAGCGCTCGAATACGGCCGGGAAATCCGTTTCGATGTTGCCGAGCGTGAAGAATTCTTCGTACAGCTTGTGGTTGCAGCGCTCGCAGAACCAGAGCAGG
>DATJIL010000128.1:0-8944 GCA_035493385.1 Rudaea sp. | reverse complement strand
GGCTTCCGGCCCAGCCTGAACCTGCTCTACGCGTTGGCTGGTGCGATCGAAAATCGCCACTGGGCCGAACTGCCCGACGAGCATAAGCGCGCGCTGGTCGCCGCGGCAGAAGCGAACGAAACCGCCAATCCGATCAAGACGCGCTGGCAGAAGCAGGTCGAACGCAGCGAACGCTCCGCCGAACCGCGCGAGGAATCATCCGACGCCGATTCCGGCGAAAGCGGATTCCTGGATGACCCCGATGCGAGCCACGACGCCGCGCACGAGGATTGAGCGTTCGTTTTGCCTGCGCCATCGGACTTTTGCGATGCCCGATGTGAAACCAGATCTGCTTCCTTCGCCCCCGACGGCAGAGCCATCCGTGCCCCTGCCACCCGATGCAGCCACTCCGGAACAGGCCACGCCCATGATCGACGTGCACGCGCCGCATCACACCGTAAACGTGTACGCATGCGTAGCCGGCTCACCCGCACAACCGGCGTCTGAGCTGCGCGTAGACTTCTTTACGATCAAGCAAATCCATGTGGTTCATGCCATACCCGACCCATTGGCAAGTCTCCGGGAACGCCAGATTCTTGCTGGGATCGACATGCCGACCGAGCGCGCTGTCGAGCGGCACGAGTCCATCGCCGAGCAGTTGCTTGATCGACGTACCCTTCTTCTGCGCAATCGACGCGGCGATCGCCGTGCACTTCACGCCGGACGGCAACGCTACGGCGCGGCTTCGCCGCGAACGCGCGAAACGGTCTTTGCCTTGCCAATCCTCATCGAGCAGGCTGCCGTAGCGCAGATCGGTAATGCCGGCGCTGCGCACTTTCCCAAGCCGCGCAAACGCGATCGTATAGGGGCTCGATTCCAGAATCAGATCCACCCAGTTGCCACCGCGTTCGAGCGGAGCGCCGTGGTGCGGTGTGCCGAGAAACACGATCTGGCGCAGATGCCGCAGCCAGTCGTGCCGAGCCAGTACGCCATAGTGGCACGCACTGCGTGTCAGCAGACCGCCCATGCTGTGAGCGACGATCGCCAGCTTATCGATCGGCACCGGCCAGGCGCGCAGCAGCGCTTGGATCTGTTCGGTGAGCGCCTGTCCATTCGTGGAAATATGCAGGCCGCTGTTGTAGCGCACGTACACGGGAGAGAATCCCCCATCCGCGGCCAGGGCCGCGGCGTGATCGTGCCCATGGCGTCGCCATTGCAAGTCGTTCATGCACAGGCCGTGCACCATCAACAACACTTTCCCTGTCGCTCCTCTTAGTCCATCACGCGTCAATTCCAGCGGTTTTCCTTCGCGGCGCAACTGCATCGGAATCGCCAGCGGATTCGCACTGGCTTCAAGGTGATCGCCGAGTACCCCATTCAACGCCGACAGCACCGCTTCGCGTTCGCTCGACGAGAGGCCGCCGTCAAGCAACGGCGCCAGCTGGCCGAGCACCCGATCAATGCTGCCGCCAACCAGCCGCGTCACTCCGCGAATCGATTTGTATACGAAGCCAGTGATACCTCGCGCCGGATGCTGCGTGGGCTTGCCGAGAATCCCCGGCGTACGCAGGATATTGTGGTGCATGATCTCGACAAGGCTGGTCAGACCGAGCGTTGCATCGATCGCCAGACGGCTGTACCCGCGCATATCGGAAATGCGTACGTGTTTTGCTTTTCTGGTCATGCCGGCACCTGGCTGCTCTGTCCCGCCGTGCTTCGATCGTGGACAGATGGAGGTGCCGGAGAACCCGTAACCATAGCGACCGCGCTCATCACAGCCGCGCGACGCGAAAACTGCGGCCCTTGATCTTGCCGGCACGCAGCCGGTTCAGTGCCTTGTCGGTCAGCGCGCGCCGGATCGCGACGTAGGAGCGTGTGGCGAAAACGTCGATCTTGCCAATCGCGTCGGCCGGCAACCCGGCATCACCGGTCAGGGCGCCGAGGATGTCGCCAGGACGCATTTTGTCGCTGCGGCCACCGTCGATGCGCAGCGTCGACATCGCGGCGGGCAGTCCATCATGTTTGCTGCCAGCAAGGGAGGGAAGCTTTTCCCAGCGCAGCGTCACGCCCAGGTGCTTTTCCAGCGCGATGGCGCGCGGCATTTCGCGCGGCGTGGCCAGGCTGATCGCCACGCCGGTGTGACCGGCGCGTGCGGTGCGGCCGATGCGATGCAAGTAGATGTCGGGATCGCTGGGTAGTTCGTAGTTGATCACCGCGGCGAGCTCCTTGATGTCGAGGCCGCGTGCGGCCACGTCGCTCGCCACCAGCACGCTGCAACTGCGGTTGGCGAAGCGGATCAGCACTTCGTCGCGGTCGCGCTGATCGATGTCGCCGTGCAGTGCGAGTGCGGAAATGCCGAAGCCTGCAAGCGCCTCGACCAGTGTTTCGGTGTCGCGGCGCGTGTTGCAGAACACCACGCTGGATTCGGGGCGGCGCTGCAGCAGCAATGCGGCGAGCGCGGCGGGCTTGCCCTCGAATTCGGTCTCGAAGAACAACTGTTCGATCGCAGGCTGCTTGTCTTCGGTCGCAATCGTGATCTCGACCGGATCGCGCAGTGTGCTGCGCGCCATCGCGCGGATCGGCTCCGGAAAAGTCGCCGAAAACAGCAGGCTTTGCCGCGACGGCGGAGTCTTGCCGACGATTTCGCGAATGGCCTCCTCGAAGCCCATGTCGAGCATGCGGTCGGCTTCGTCGAGCACCAGCGTGCGCAGCTTGCCCAGGCTCAACGCGTTTTTTCTCAACATCTCCTGGATACGGCCCGGTGTACCGACCACGACGTGCGAATCCTTGCGCAACGAGGCCAGTTGCGGACCGAGCGCAATGCCGCCGGTGAGAATCAGCACCTTGAGGTTGGGAATGCCGATCGCGAGACGGCGGATTTCCTTGGCGACCTGATCGGCAAGCTCGCGCGTCGGACACAGCACCAATGCCTGAGGCTTGATCAAGGCGGGATCGAGCCGGTTGAGCAGTCCGAGGCCGAACGCAACCGTCTTGCCGCTGCCGGTGGGGGCCTGCACGATCGCGTCGCGTCCGGCCAGCACAGGCGGCAGGCCTTCCTGCTGGACCGGGGTCATTTGCGTGTAGCCGAGCGCGTCGATCGCTTGCAGCAGGCTGGCAGACAGCGGGAGGGAGGAGAAGTGGCCCATGCCGAATGATCGCATGAATGCCACGCGCGTCGCGTCCGAAAGGCGGCCAAAATTGCAAAAGGCACCTCTCCATTAATTCGATCGCCGAAGAGGAACTACGACGTTTCGGATCCGAAAAGCGGCCGCTCGCGACAGGCGGCAGCGGGTCGTGATCCATCTCACAGGATCACATGCCCGGCAGACTCACGGATTCTTCTTGGAATTGCAGATGCCATTGCCCTTGTCAAAAACGATGCGCCACGTATCCGGCGCTTCCAGCCGCCAGATCGAGGTAAACGTGGCGATGAGGACACCGTTCCTGTCGCGCACCGGACCCGTGCTCAGAGCGAGCGTGCCCGACGGCAAGACCACGACTTTCTCGGGTTCCCACGAAAAGGGCGCCTCGGGCTTTTCGTAGAGCGGCTTCCACTGGCTTGCCACATTGGCCTTGCCAGTGGTGGGTTGCTGGCCGGAAAAGAAGACTGCTTCGGGTGACAAGAATTCTTGAAACGCCGCGAAGTTTCGATCCGCCATGGTTTTCGCAAAAGCGCGTTCGGTCGCCATCACCTGCTGGCGCAAATCAGTAGCCGTCGATCGCGGGGGTATCTGGCTACAAGCGGGCAGGAGCATGCAAACGAAGAGAAGTGCATTTACGCAGCGCATAACGTCGGTGTCCTGTGTAAGGCCGAATCGATCGCAAGTTGGTCGAGTACACAGCAAGCTACGCTCACCTCACCACGGCATAATCCCGCGCATCTTCGCGCCACTTCGGCGTGCGCCGGATTTCCGGCAACACGTCTTCAGCTGCGTTCACGAGCGACCACATCGCTGCGTGCTCGGGATTCATGAAGCGCTCGACAATCACCTTGTTCATGAACGCTTGCAGCGGCGTGTAGAAATCGCGGGTGTTGAGCAGGACGATCGGATTGAAGTAAAGGCCCAGGCGCTTGAGCGTGACCGCCTCGAACAATTCCTCCAGTGTGCCGCAACCGCCGGGCAGGGCGACGACCGCATCCGAACCGGTGAGCAGGCGATGCTTGCGCTCGCGCATGTCCTCGACCACTTCGAGGTTATCGATGCCTGGATGTTGCCACTCCACGTCGGTCATGAAGCGCGGAATGATGCCGATCACCTTGCCGTGCCTGGCGAGCGCGCCATTGGCCAGCGAGCCCATGAGGCCCACCGCGCCGCCGCCATAGACGATGGTGCAGCCAGCCTCGGCCAGGCATTCGCCCAGGCGCGTGGCCGCGGCGTGGTAGGCCGCGTCGCACATCTGGCTGGAAGCGCAGTAGACGCAAATTCGCATGTCGGGCTCCGGAAACCGGATACAGATTAACAAGTTTCCAACGAACCCTTTGCTAGTTTCACGCCTTCGCTGTCTGCCGGGGGCGGACTGTCCGGAGTTTCGCGCATGCGCAGACGGGGTTGTACATTGCTGGCCACGGCATTCGTCGTGCTGGCCGGCAACGCCTCGGCCGCGCTGCCGGCTCCGGGGGAAGCGTGCACGATGCAGGCGCTGCAGACGATGCTCGCGCCATCCGTGCTCGATGATTTGTCCGCGCCGGATTGGCTGCCGCAAGCGCGCACGCCACCCAACGACCCGGCGCCTGCCAGCGACGCCGATCCGCGCCACCTGCTCGTCGATTTCGCGATGACCTTGCGCGATATCCGCTATCGCCGCGGCGGCCGCAGTCCGCAACACGGTTTCGATTGCAGCGGTTTCGTGCATTACGTCTTCGCCCAGGTGCTGGGCGTGGAACTGCCGGAAAACTCCGCGGCGCAATACCGCGACGGCCAGAAAATCGACCGCGACGACATGCAGGCCGGCGACCTGGTGTTCTTCCGCACCCGCGGCAAGCGTATTTCGCACGTCGGCATTTACCTTGGCGGCGGTCGCTTCATCCATTCGCCCACGACCGGCGAGCGCGTGCGCGTGGACCACATGAGCGAGAAATACTGGTCGCGCCGATTTGCGGGTGCACGCCGGCCGGATGCCTTGATCTGACGCGCTGCGTCACGGGAACCGACTTTCGCTGCCGAGGCCCCGGGTTTGCGGGCGATGCAGGCGGTTTACAGGTTGGCATGCGCCTTGCTTTTGTCAGGCAACACATCGCAGGTTGTCTGAAGTGTTCGTCACCGCCCCCCTTGTTTCCGATGCCACGCCGCTCGCGCGCACCCCGTGCCACGGCTCTGGCCGCATCGTCTGGCAGCAGCGCTACGAAGGCATTGCCCGCGTCGCCTATCGCGGCGGCAAGGCCATCGCCGGCGTGTCCGGGCCGTGGTCGGACCGCTACGTGCTGATCTGGTGGGACGAGCTTCCGGCGAGGTCCAATCCGCTCGAGCTGTTCGAAACCGCCGAAGCGGCAATGCTCGCCGTGGAAAAGCGCATGGGTCAGGCAATGCCGGAAATCGCCGTCCCGAGCGAATCTCGCCGTGAACCGGGACGCAGTTGGTGGACCGGTCTTTGGGCAAAGCGCGGCGATCGGCAGACAGTGCGGTCGCGGCGTTGCCATTGCGACGCCGAGATCGACTTGAGCGGTTTGAATTTCAGCGCTTCGCGCTAAGGCGACGTTACTCCACGGTTACGCTTTTGGCGAGATTCCGCGGCTGGTCCACATCGGTGCCACGTTGCACGGCGACGTGGTAGGCGAGCAGCTGCAGCGGAATCGTGAACACGATCGGCGCGATCAATTCGCCGCAGGGCGGCAGCGCGAGCAGATGGCCGTTGTCCTGGTGCATGTTGCGCGCCACGTCGGCGTCGGCGAGCACGTAAAGTTCGCCGCCGCGCGCACGCACTTCCTCCAGGTTGGATTTCAGTTTTTCCAACAGGTGATCGTTCGGCGCGACCGCGATCACGGGCATGTTTTCGTCGACGAGGGCGAGCGGGCCGTGCTTGAGCTCGCCCGCCGGATACGCCTCGGCGTGGATGTAGGAGATTTCCTTGAGCTTGAGCGCGCCTTCCATTGCGATCGGGAATTGCGTGCCGCGGCCGAGGAACAGGGTGTGATCCTTGGCGACGAAACGCTCCGCCATCGCCTTGATGCGTTCATCGAGCGCGAGCGCATCGCGTACCGCGCCGGGCAAAGTTTCCAGTTGCTGCACGAGCGCAGCGTAGCGCACGGCGTCGAGTCCGTGATGGCGCCCGAGTTCCAGCGCGAACAGCGCGAGCGCGGCCAGTTGCGTGGTGAACGCCTTGGTCGAAGCGACGCCGATCTCCGGACCGGCGCGTGTCATCAGCGTGAGCGCCGATTCGCGCACGATCGAGGATTCGGGCACATTGCAGACGGCGAGCGTCGCCAGGTAATTCTTCAATTTCGCCTGTTTCAGGGCCGCCAGCGTGTCTGCGGTTTCGCCGGATTGGCTGATCGTGACAAATAGCGTGTCGGCGGGAACAACCGCGTCGCGGTAGCGGTATTCGGAAGCGATTTCGACATTGCACGGCACGCCGGCGAGCGACTCGATCCAGTGGCGCGCGACAAGCGCGGCGTGGTAACTCGAACCGCAGGCGATCAGGTGCACATTGCGCGTGCGCGTGAGCAGCTCGCGCGCGCCGACGCCGAAGATCTCGGTGAGGATATGACCAGCGCTGATGCGGCCTTCGAGCGTGTCCGCCAGTGCCTGCGGCTGCTCGTGGATTTCCTTGAGCATGTAGTGGCGGTACTCGCCGCGCTCGACCGCGTCCGCGCCGAAATGCGCCTGTTTGATTGGACGTTGCACGACGTGGCCGTGTTCGTCGTGGATCGTGATGCCATCGACCGTGGCATCGGCGATATCGCCTTCGGCGAGGTAAATGAAGCGCCGCGTCACCGGCAGCAGGGCATGGATGTCTGAAGCGATGAATTGCTCGCCATCGGCCAGGCCCGCCACCATCGGACTGCCGCGGCGCGCGCCGATCACGCGCCCGGGTTCGCGCTTGCTGATCACGGCGATCGCGTACGCACCGCGCAGGCGCGGCAGGGTTTTCTGTACCGCGGCCAGTAGGTCCGCGCCCTGGTTCTGGTAGTGCTCGATCAGGTGCGCGATGACTTCGGTGTCGGTGTCGGAATCGAACGCGAAGCCGAGCGCCTTCAGTCCCGCGCGTAGTTCTTCGTGGTTCTCGATGATGCCGTTGTGCACGACGGCGATGTTGCCGCGCGAGATCATCGGGTGCGCGTTGACCGTGTTCGGCGCGCCGTGCGTGGCCCAGCGCGTGTGCGCGATGCCGGTGAAACCGGTAATTGGATGCGAGGTGTGCAAGGTCTCAAGCTCGTGCACCTTGCCCTTGGTGCGCACGCGTTCCAGGCCCGTATCGGTAAGCAGGGCGATGCCGGCCGAATCGTAGCCGCGGTATTCCAGTGCCTTCAGGCCCGCGATCAGCGTGCCCACCACATCGCGCCGCGCCGCGGCGCCGACAATTCCACACATGGATGAATCCTCGAAATATGGTGCGTATTTTAGCCGCTACGCGGCTGAATACGCGGTTATTTCGGGGTTTTTTGCGGGCGTTTCCAGTCCGGAACCGTCCGCTGCTGCGCACGCGAGACGGTGAGCTCACCCGCTGGAGCATCGGCGGCGATGGTCGAGCCGGCGCCGATGGTGGCGTCCTTGCCGATCGTTACCGGCGCGACGAGTGCGGAGTTGGAACCGATGAAGGCACCGTCCTCGATGGTGGTGCGGTGCTTGTTCACCCCGTCGTAGTTGCAGGTAATGGTGCCGGCGCCGATGTTGACGTCCGCGCCGATGCTGGCGTCGCCCAGATAGCTCAGGTGACTGGCCTTGGAATCTTTCCCGAGCGTGGAATTTTTTACCTCGACGAAGTTGCCGATATGTGCTCGGTCGGACAGTTCCGTGCCGGGCCGCAGGCGCGCGAACGGGCCGATGACACAGGCGCCTTGGGCGACCGCGCCATCCAGATCGCAATGCGCGTGCACGACGGTGCCGGCGGCGAGGGCGGAATCCTTGATCCGGCAGAATGGACCGATGCGCACGCCATCGCCGAGTTCGACACGGCCTTCGAATATCGCGTCGACATCGATTTCCACGTCGCGCCCGCAGATGAGCTGGCCGCGCAGATCGAAACGTGCCGGATCGGCCAGGCGCACGCCCTGTTCACACAGCACCTTTGCCTGGCGTTGCTGGAAATGACGCTCCAGTTGCGCGAGCTGCCAGGCATCGTTCGCGCCGAACGCTTCGCGCTCGTCGCGGCAATTCAGGATCGCCGCGGGCATGCCTTCTGCGGCGGCCTGCGCGAATACGTCGGTGAGGTAGAACTCGCCCTGCGCGTTGCGGTTGTCGAGGTTGTGCGTCCACACGCGCAGGCGGCGCGCGTCGGCGGCGAGGATGCCGGTGTTGACGGTGGTGATCGTGCGCTGGTCCGGTGTGGCATCCTTTTCCTCGACCACGGCGCGTGCCCGGCCCAGGCCGTCGCGGATCACCCGGCCGTAACCGCGCGGATCGAACAGTTCGGCGGCGAGCAGGGCCAGCGGCGCATCCGCGTCGCACAGCGGCCTGAGCGTGGCGGCGCGGATCAGCGGCACGTCGCCGTACAACACCAGCACGCGTGCCGCTTCAGCCACCTGGGCCAGCGCAAGCTGCATGGCGTGGCCGGTGCCGCGCTGTTCGGCTTGATGCACCCAATCCAGATCGGATTGATCGGCAAATGCCGCACGTACCGCGTCGCCACGATGGCCGAACACGACATGGATCCGCGCCGGGCTCAATTCGCGCGCCGTCGCGATCACGTGCGCCAGCATTGGCTTTCCGGCCAGCGGCGCAAGCACCTTCGGCAGCGCCGAATGCATGCGTTTGCCCTCGCCGGCGGCGAGGATGACGATGTGGAGGGGATTCATGCGCCTACGATA
>DATJIL010000127.1:0-13157 GCA_035493385.1 Rudaea sp. | reverse complement strand
TTTCGCTGAGCACTTCGAGCACGATCTGGTGCGCGTGGAATGCGCCTTCGTCGGTTTGTGCGTCGACGAAAGCATCGTCCGGCTGCGCGTACTGCGGATACGCATAGCGGAAACCTCGCACGCCGACCCCCGCCACGGGATGCGCCGCACTCATCGCCAGCGCCGTGTGCCAGATGCGCAGGCGCCCGGCGGATGCGGCATCGAGCGCCTGCTCGGAACCCTGCAGTGCCAACAGCGTGCGGTCGAAGCGCATGTCGAAACGACCCGAATGCTGCCAGGCCACGGCGATACCGAGCAGTGCCGCGCAAGCCGCCGCGAGCGACCACGCGACGAAACGCAACGGCGCGCGCGTGTGCATCCACACGAAAGCCAGCGCCACCAGGGCATACATGATCCAGGCCGCACGCGAGCCGGCGAACAGGATGGGCATCAACTGGAATACGAAAGCAACCACCAATCCCCGCCAGCCCCAGCGCCGGCGTGCGGCGACGAAGACGAACGGCGACAGCACGGCCAGCACGGGTCCAAGCTTGAGGTTGCCGGCGCCGAAGATTCCGGAAAGCCGGTCCGCGGTTTCGGCGCCAGCGAGGCTCCAACCGGTGAGGATCTGCACCCAGGCATCCAGTAGCCACAACACGACGATCGCGGCGCACGCATCGGTCAACAGCGGCCACCATGCACCCCTACGCAATGCGAGGCAGGCGAACAGCGCGAACGGCAGGAAGCGCAACAGCGCGGCGACCGTGCTCCAGGATTTTTCCGGCGCCACCGCGCCCGGCGCGGAAATGAGCGCCGCCAGCCAGTAGCAGGCGAACAGGACCACGGCCAACCGCACGCCGGCATCTGCACGCAACAGCACACGCTGGCGCCAGGCGAGAATCAATCCGGCGACCGCGCCGACGACGAGCGGCGCTTCCGAGGCGCGTCCCAGCGGCAGCAAGACCAACACGCCGAGCACGATCCACGGCGGCCACAGGGTTTTCATTCAACCATCTGCGCGTACAGATCCAATGTCGCCGCCTGCATGTCGACCAGACGAAAACGCTTCAGCGGCGCGATCGACGGTGCCAGGCGCAGCAGTTCCGCGGCGCGCTCGACCAGGCGCGTGATGTCGCCCGGCGGCACGCGCCCATCGGGATACAACTCGGCCAGCAATTCGCCGACGCCGCCGTGCGCGTAGCCAAGTACCGGCCGGCACAGTGCGATCGCCTCGGTCACGGTGCGGCCGAACGCCTCGGGTTTGGTCGAAAGCTGCAACACCAGATTCGACACCGCGTAGATTTCGCGCACGTCGTCGCGCGGCGGCGAAATCACCACGCGTTCGGCGACGCCGCGTTGCTGAGCCAGGGCGCGCAATTCGCGCAAATACGCCTCGCGTCCGGGTTCTTGCGCGCCGAGCAACAGCAGTTTGCAATCCAGGCCGCGCGCGACGAGTCCGGCGAGCAGTTCGATCGCGTCGGCATGGCCCTTCAGGCGCGTGCCGCGACCAGGCAAGGTCAACAGCAAGCCGCTGGCGAGCTGCGGAAAATATTCGGCGAAGCCGCGTCGCCAGGCGTCGTCCGGTGCGTAGCCGAACGGAAATTCGGCCGGATCCACGCCGCGTGGAATCACCGTCAGTCGCGCTGGTGCGATGTGCGGATAATGGCGCAACACATGGTCGCGCACCGTATTCGACACGCAGATCACGCGTTCGCCGCGGGTCATGATCGAGCTGTACCAGCCCGGCGAATTCAGCCCATGCACGGTCGTTACGAAGTGCGTCTTTGACGCCGGCGGCTTGCGCAGCGCACGCCACGCCAGCCATGCCGGCAGGCGCGAGCGCGCATGCACGATGTCTGGTTCGATTTCCGCGAACAGGCGCCGCAACGCGCCAACATGACGCAAAGCGAATACGGATTTGCGGCCGATATCGAGCGCAACGTGTTCGCTGCCCTGCGCCAGCAGCCACTCGACCTGGCGGCCGCCGGCGCTGACCACGACGGAACGGTGCCCGGCCGCGACCAGGGCCGCGCCGATTTCCAGCGTCGAACGCTCCACGCCGCCGGCGTTCAGGGCCGGCAGCAATTGCATCACGGTAAGGCGTCTCCCTGTCACGCGCCGGCCGTCAGTCGGTCAGGGTGTAAACCGCGCCGCAATAGGGACATTGCGCGGTGCCGGTCGCCTCGACGGGCAGGTACACCTTGGGGTGCGAATTCCACAGGCTCATGCCGGGCATGGGACACGACAAGGGCAAATCCGCATGGGTGACGCTGTAGCGATGCTCGGCGTTGGCCAGAATGACACGCGGGGTGGCAACGCCGGCGGCATAAGCGGAAGTGGCGCAGGACATGGCAAAAATCCCGAAGCGGCAAGGCGATGCAACAAGTCTAGCAAGTTGCGCACCAATTCGCGTGCCCGGCGTGACCGGGATCACGCCGCCACCGCGACTGGACGCCGATTCCCTTTCCTTTGGAACCGGGTAAGATTACCGCACACAGGGGTTCCGACGGGGAGGCAAAATCGTGGATTTCAACAAGCTCATCGCGCGCGCCAAAAACATTCTGCTGGCGCCGAAAACCGAATGGCCCGTGATCGCGGGCGAGACGGAAACGGTACAGAGCCTGTACCTGAACTACATCGTGGTGCTGGCGGCGATTCCGGCCGTGTTCGGCTTCATCAAGAACAGCATCATCGGCAGCACCTGGTTCGGCGTCACCGTGCACACCGGCATCGGCGCCGGCATTACCGGCATGATCGTGTATTACGTGCTGTCGCTGGCGATGGTGTTCGTGATGGCGCTGATCATCGACGCGCTGGCCGGAACCTTCGGCGCGCAGAAAAACCAGGTACAGGCGCTCAAGACCGTCGCCTATGCCTACACCGCGAGCTGGATCGCCGGCGTCGGCGTCATCCTCGGCATGGGACTCGGCGCGCTGATCGCGCTCGCCGGCGGCATCTATTCGATCTACCTGCTGTACCTGGCCCTGCCGAACACGATGAAGTGCCCGCCCGACAAGGCCGGCGGCTACACGGCGGTCAGCATCATCTGCGCGATCGTGCTCGGCTGGATCCTGATGCTCATTGTCGCCACCTTCACCGGTGCGGCGATGTTTGGCGCGGCCAGCAGCGGCCTGCATATCGGCAGCAGCAACATCAGCCTCGACGGCAACGGCAGCAACGTGAGCGTGGACAAGAACAGCGCGCTCGGCGCGCTGGTCGCGATGGGCCAGAACGCGCAAAAGGCCAGCAAGCAGATGGAAGCCGCGCAGAAATCCGGCGACGCCAACGCGCAGGCGCAGGCTGCGGGGCAAATGCTCGGCGCCGTGCTCGGCGGCGGCTCACAGGTCGAGGCGCTCGCGCCGGATGCGATCAAGGCCTTCGTGCCGGATTCGCTCGCGGGCATGCCGCGCACCTCGGTTTCGGCCGAACGCAATGGCGCGATGGGCATGCAGGTTTCCAACGCCAACGCCACCTATTCGGACGGCCAGCACACCTTGCATCTGGAGATCGCCGACACCGGCAGCGCCAAGGGCATCATGGCGCTTGCCGGCGCGGTCGGGGTCGAAGCCGACAACGAAACCGACCACGGCTACGACAAGACCTACAAACAGGATGGCCGCCTCGTCCACGAACAGTGGGATACGCAAAGCAAGTACGGCGAATACGGCATCATCCTCGGCAACCGCTTCAGCGTGAAAGCGAGCGGCAACGCCGACAGCATCGACCAGCTCAAGGCCGCGGTCGGCAGCGTCAAGCTTGCCGACCTCGAAGCCCTGAAGAATCAGGGCGTGAAGAGCCAGTAACTAACTTCCCCCTCTCCCGCTGGCGGGAGAGGTCGCGACTGCGCAGCAGTCGAGGGTGAGGCAGGACGCCGAACGGAGGCAACACCAAGGATGGTTGCTGGACCAGACAACCACCCTCACCCGTCGCGCTTCGCGCGCCGGCCTCTCCCGCCAGCGGGAGAGGCGAAAAGCGCTACTTCTTCAAATCCGCCGACAGCGTGATGTGCACATGCACCTCGTCGCTCACCGCCGGCACATACTTGTTCACGCCGAATTCCGAACGCTTGAACGTGGTGTCGGCATCGAAGCCGGCGCTCTGCGAGCCGATCATCTTGTTCTCGCCGATCTTGTTGATGCGCGCATGCAAGGTCACCGGCTTGGTGACGCCGTGTACGGTCAAGTCGCCGGCGATGTCGAGCGTTTGCGCGCCGGTCTTGCTCACCTTGGTGCTCTTGAAATTGACGTCGGGGAATTTCGCCGCGTCGAAGAAATCCGGCGTCTTCAAATGCTCGTCGAGTTTCGGCACGCCGGTGTGCAGGCCGCTCAACGGCATGGTCACCTCGACCGACGACTTGCCCCAATCGGCCTGATCGACCACGAGCGTGCCCTTGATGTCTTCCAGACGTCCGGTCGGATTGGAAAATCCGAAATGGTTGTACGTGAACGATACCTGGGTATGGTTCGGATCGATGCTGAAGGTCTGCGGCGCGGCGAAGGCGGAAACGCTCGCGGCGAGCAGGGATGCGATCAACAGACGGCGTGCGAACACGTGCATTCTCCTGTGCGGGATGGGATGAAACGAGCCGGCCGAGTGTAATGCAACCGGCATCAAGGAAGCTTTTGACTTGCCGACGACAACGCGGAGTCGGCATCATGGCCGAACCCCTCACAGGACATCTGTGGTGCCGGACGCGTTTTTCCAATCCCCGCCTTGCTGGATCGTGACCGACGGCGGCGCCGGCAACGAGCGCCAGGCGCGCGCGTTGGCGCAGGCCATGCGGATCGAAGCGCAGACCCTGCGTACCGGCCTGCGCGGGCCCTGGGCATGGTTCGCGCCGCGCATGACGGCCGGCCTGCGCATCGGCGTCGATGCGGCATTGCGTCGGCGCCTGCGCGAACCGTGGCCGGCGCTGGCCATCGGTTGCGGCCGCGACGGCGCCCTGGTCACGAGTTGGTTGCGCCACGCCAGCAGCGGCAAGACCTTCGCCATCCAGATCCTCAATCCGCGCATCGATGCCAGGCGCTTCGACCTCGTCGTCGCGCCGCGCCATGATGCGCTCGAAGGCGCAAACGTGATCCAGTCCCTCGGTGCGCTCAATCCGGTAGACGAGGATTGGCTCGCCGCGGGACTCGCGCGCTTTCCGATGTTGGCGCAAATGCCACGGCCGCGCACGACGATGCTGATCGGCGGCCCGCGCCGCGGGTTGAACATGGACGAGGCCTGGTTCGAGGCTTTCCTCGCGCGCATCAACGCGCTCGTCGCGCGCGATGGCGGCAGCGCGCTGGTGTCGACGTCGCGGCGCACGCCGGAAGCGTGGCGGCGCATGTCGCGCGAACGCCTGCGCGCCGACTGCGTGCATTTCTGGAACGGGCCGGAAGACGGCGAGAACCCGTATCAGGGCTATCTCGCCGCCGCCGATCGCATCGCGGTCACGCCCGATTCGGTGAACATGCTGTCCGAAGCCTGTGCCACCGGCAAACCGGTATTCACCCTGCTGCCGGATTCCGCACGTGGCAAATTGACCGCCCTGCACGCCGAACTGCGCGCGCAAGGCTGGCTGCATCCGCTGGATGCCGCTGTTGATACGTCCGGATTGCCGCAACCGCCGCCGCTGCGCGAGCTTGCCGCCGTCGCCAGCAAGGTCTGGCATGTGCTGGAATCGACGCGATCGGATGTGGTCGCCGCTCTCACCAACGACTGAATCAGCTGAATCGCAATCCGATTGCTTCGGCGATTCGCAGCACGGCTTGTGCATGTCGCGCGAGTTCCGAATCACGCAGAACCAGCCGCGGCCGCGCGTCCAGGGTGCAATCCAGGGCACGCTTGAGCAGCGTCGCGTGGGCCTGCGCGAGCGCGTCCGCATGCGCCGCCGGCAACACCCCGGCGGTACCCGCGATGCGGATCAAATCCGCGCTGTTGCCGCTGCCAAGCAAGCGCTTCTCGGTCTGCGCGTGCAGCAACACCAACGTTTGCAGGATGAACTCGATGTCGAGCAACGTGCCCGCGCCCTGTTTCAAATCCAGTAGCGAATCCGTGGAACGGTCGCGCTCGGCGCGCCAGCGCGCGCGCATCGCACCGATTTCGGCGAGCACGTGGGCACGATCGCGCGGCTGCGCCAGCCAATCCACGCGCAACGCCGCGAACTTCGCACTTGCCTGCGCGTCGCCGGCGATCGGCCGCGCGCGCACCAGCGCCTGCGATTCCCAGATCCAGGCGCGCTCGCGCAGGTAGCCGGCAAACGCCTGCACGCCGACCACGAGCAGGCCCTTGCCGCCATCCGGGCGCAGGCGCACGTCGACGTCGTAGAGTTTCCCCGCGCGCGTCTGCGTCGTCAGCCAATGCACCACGCGCTGGGCGATGCGGGCGAAATAACGCACGCCTTCCAGCGGTCGCGCGCCGTCGCTTTCGGCCTGGGCCAGGTCGCCGTCGTAAACGAAAACCAGGTCGAGGTCGGAGGCGAAGCCCAGTTCCGCGCCGCCGAGACTGCCATAGCCGATCACCGCGATGCCGCCGGCCAGCTTGCCGTGTGCCCGCGCAAGGTCTCGTTCGGCCAGCATCAGGGCGCGCGCAACGACGACTTCGGCGGCTTCACTGAGCGAGCGCGCGGCAGCATTGGCGGCAAGCCCGCCACGATACGCAAGCCCGATGCGGAATGCGGCGCTTTGCTTTTCTTCCTGCAGGATTTCGATCGCGCCCTCGGCGTCGCCGGCGTCGACGAGGGCCAGGCGCCGGCCGATTTCCGCATCCAGCGCGCGGCGATCCGGCAATTCGGAATCAGGCTGCACGCCCAGCAAATCGTCCAGCAGCAAGGGATGCTCGATCACGCGCTCGGCAAGCAGGGCACTGCCGGCGAAGACTTCGACCAGGCGTCGGCGCGCGGCGAGGCGCTCTTCGAGCAGGGCCAGATAAGCCGAGCGCCGCAACACGGCGTGCAGCAGGCGTATCAATCGCTCCAGACAGGCATCCGGCGCGGCGCTCGCCGCCGCCGCTTGCAACAGATGCGGCACGAGTCGATCCAAGCGTCCGCGCCCACGCGCGGACAGTGCGCGCGCGCCGGCACCGCTGGCCAGCACCTGCAAAGAGTTGTGCAGGTGTTCCGCATCGCCAAAACCGAGTTGCGCCAGTTGTGCGGGCTTCGCCTGCTCGGCCAGCAAGCCTTGCCAATATGCCTGCGCCGCATCCACATCGGCGGCAGCCGCGGGTTTTTCAGCGCCGAGACGGTCGGCGAATTCGGCGGCGACCTCGCCCCGCACGCGGGCCAATTCTTGCGCCAACGCGCTCCAGTCCGCGAATCCCAGTGCGTCGGCCATGCGCGCGCGCGTGAAGTCGTCTTCAGGCACGTCGTGGATTTGCTCGTCGCGCAGCATCTGCACGCGGTTTTCCACGCGGCGCAGGAAACGGTAAGCCTCGCGCAGGCGCTTCGCGCTGGACAACGACATCGCGCCCAGCCGCTCGCAGGCGGTCAGCGCCGGCAGCAAGCCGGTTTCGCGCAGGGATGGTTCACGGCCGCCACGGATGAGTTGCAGCAACTGCACGACGAATTCGATCTCGCGGATTCCGCCGGGCCCGAGTTTCAGGTTCGACGCCAGGTCCTTGCGCGCGACTTCGGTGTCGATCAGCGCTTTCATCTCGCGCAGGCCGGCGAACGCGGTGTAGTCCAGGTATTTGCGATAGACGAAGGGGCGCAGCGTTTCGAGCAGGCGCTTGCCGGCGACGATGTCGCCCGCCACCGGCCGCGCCTTGATCCATGCATAGCGTTCCCAGTCGCGGCCCTCGCGTTGGTAGTACTGCTCCATCGCGGCAAAGGGCAAGGCCACGCGCCCGGCGTTGCCGAACGGACGCAGGCGCAGGTCCACGCGAAAGGCGTAGCCGTCGACCGTGATCTCGGCGAGCAGTTTCACCAACAGCTGGCCCAGGCGCGCAAAGTACGCCTCGTTCGCGAACGGGCGCTCACCGTCGCTCGTGCCGTTGTCCGCGAAGGCGAGGATCAGGTCGATGTCGGAGGAAAAATTCAGCTCGCCGCCACCGAGCTTGCCCATCGCAATCACGACCAGGCGCTGCGCCACACCCTCGGCATTGCGTGGCGTGCCATGCCGGCGCACGAGCAGGTTTTCCGCATATGCCAGTGCGGCGGCAAGACAGGCTTCGGCCAATGCGCTGGAACCGGCCAGGGTCTGTTCGACGTGGTCCAGGCCGTTGACGTCGCGCCAGATCAGGCGCAGTGCCTCGGCACGGCGGTAATGGCGCAGCGCGGCCATCGCGTTGGCTTCGTCCAGGCTTGTCGACAGTTCCAGAGGCCGGGCGTCGGCGTGGCGCGGGTCGGCCAGTCGCGCCAGGCCCTGCGCATCGAGCAGGTGCGGATCGCGCGAAAACGCATCGAAGGCGAAATCGCTGGCCAGCAGCACGCGTTGCACGTGCTCGGCCACTCCGGCATCGTCGTGCAGCACCACGCCTGCCGCGCGGCAGCGCGCCAGCACTTGCGCGTAGCGGGCTTGTACGAAGGCGTCGAGTTCGGATCGCGACATGGCGCGATTGTAAGCGGTGGAAAACAAAAACCCGCCGCGATTGCTCGCGGCGGGCCACCCTCCCCCTCATCGGATTCGCGCCTTAATACGCGAACCGTGACGGTTTGCCACGCCGCGACGCAACAATCGCCCTAGAATGGTTGCATGCCCGAGCCCTCTGCACCCAACGTGCCGGAATCGGCGGACGCCTTGTTCGACGCGGTCTACGCGCGGCTCAAGGCCATGGCGGCGCGCCAGCTCGGTGGGCGCGAGCGCGGCACGCTCGACACCACCGCGCTCGTGCACGAACTCTACCTGCGAATCGGCAAACAGGACGAACTGAAGTTCTCGCATCCCGCGCAATTCTTCGCCTACGCCGCGCGCGCCATGCGCCATCTGCTCGCCGACCGCGCGCGCGACCATCTGCGCCAATGCGCCGGCGGCGGCTGGGTCGCGGTGACCCTGACCGGCAGCGACGGCCGCCTCGCCATCGACGATGCGCAAGGCGCACTGGCCCTGGATGCCGCGCTGACGCAACTGGAAGCCGCCGACACGCGCGCCGCGCGCGTGGTCGAGCTGCGTTATTTCGCCGGCCTGCCGCTGGAACAGGTTGCCGAACAACTCGGCGTGACCCGGCGCACCGCGGACCGCGACTGGGCATTCGCGCGCGCCTTTTTGCACGACGCTCTGGCCTGAGACGCATGTCGCATCCTGCCGCGCATTGGCGTTCTTCGCAGCAATGACGCCGCCCAACGATTCCACCACGCAAAATGCGTTGCGCGAGGCCTTCGATGCGCTGCTCGAGCTGCCGCCCGAGGCGCGCGTGGCCTGGCTCGAATCGCACGTGGCCGACGCGGACTCGCGCGAGCGCCTGCACCGCCTGCTTGCCGCGCATGACGGTCGCGGTTTTCTCGACACCACGGCAGGGGAGCATGCCGCGCGCCTGGCCGCGCGCGACCTCGCCCCCGAGGGCCTCATCGGCAGCCGCTTCGGCGCGTTTCGCCTCGTGCGGGCGCTCGGCCAGGGCGGCATGTCGGCAGTCTTCCTCGGCGAGCGCGAGGATGCGGATTTCCACCAGCAGGCTGCCATCAAGCTGCTGCGCCGCGGCCTGTACTCGGAACTGGAACAGCGCCTGTTCCAGCGCGAGCGACGCGTGCTGGCGGCATTGCAGCATCCCAACATCGCGCGCCTGATCGACGGCGGCGTCACCGCGGCCGGAATTCCCTACCTGATCATGGAATTCGTCGACGGCGTGCCGATCACGCGTTACGCCGAAGCGCGCAATCTCGACGTGCGCGCGCGCGTGCGCCTGTTCGGCGATGTCTGCCGCGCCGTTGCCGAAGCGCACCGCAATTTGATCGTGCATCGCGACATCAAGCCGTCGAACATCCTGGTGGCGACCGACGGCACGGTGAAACTGCTCGACTTCGGCATCGCCAAGCTGATCGAGGAAGACGATGCCGGCACGATCGGCACGATCGGCGTGTTCACGCCGGACTACGCCGCTCCGGAACAGTTGCGCGGCGGCGCAATCACCACCGCGACCGACGTCTACGGCCTTGGCGTGCTGCTGCACGAACTGCTGCTCGGCCTCAAGCCCGGCGTCGCACCGACGCGGCGGCCCTCCTCGCGCGTCGACGAAGCGGGCGATGCGACGGTTCCGCGCATCGAGCGAGCGCGTCTGCGCAAGCTGCTGCGCGGTGACCTCGACAACATCCTGCTCAAGGCGCTGGCCGAGGAACCGCAGCGCCGCTACGCCTCGGCCGGCGCGCTCGCCGACGACATAGACAACTGGCTCGCCGGGCGTGCGGTCGTCGCGCATCCGCCGTCGCGCCTGTACCGCACGCGCAAGTTCGTGCAACGCCACCGCGGCGGCGTGGTGGTGACCGTCCTGTTTCTGGCCGCGGTCTTCGCCGCGCTCGGCCTTGCCCTGTGGCAGGCGCAGGTGGCGCGGCGCGAAGCGGCGCGCGCCAACACGGTGCGCGACTTCGTGGTCGGCCTGTTCGACGCCGCGCGCGCGCATCTGCCGCGCGACCAGCGCCCGACACCCGAGGCGCTCGTCGAAGCGGCGCGGCGGCGCCTGGCGGCGAGCAACTTCGATCCGCTCACGCAGGCGGATCTCGCGCAGACGCTCGGCGAAGTGGAATTGTCGATGGCGCGTTTCGATCGCGCACAAGCCCTGTTTGAGGAAGCCGCGCACGCCGCCGCCAGCATCGCCGACACGCGCGTCCTGCGTCACGCGCGCGTCGCGCACGCGCAAGCGCGTCAGCGCGCCGGCGACAATGCCGGCGCGCTCGTCGAATTGACGCCGCTGCTGCCCGAACTGCGCGCCGGGCCGGGCGCGGACCTGCTGCGCGCCCTGGCCGTGCAGGCCGCGGCGGAAATGACGCTCGGCAAGCCCGATGCCGCGATCGCGGACCGGCGCGAGGCCGCCACGGCGGCGCTACGGCTGTACGGCACGGACAGCGAGATGGCGCAAGCCGCGCAGTTCGAGGTCGGCAACGCGCTCGCCGAAGCGCAGCGCTATCCCGAAGCAATCGCGGTTCTGCAGCCGGCGCTCGCGACCTGGCGTGCTCAGCACGGGCCCGAGGACGACCGCTATGTCGCGGCCGACGAGAGCCTGGCCACGGCGACCGACGGTGTCGGCGATCTGCACGCCGCCGAGGCGCGCTTCCGCGAATTGCTTGCGCTCAAGCAGCGCATCTACACCGCGCCGCACGACGCCATCGCCACGACCCTGCGCGACCTTGGCGTGATCCTGTCGCGCGAGGAGAAATTCGCCGAATCCGAATCCCTGCTCAATCAGGCACTGGCGATGCAGAAGCAGGTGTTCGGCGGCGATCACGTGGAACTGGCCAAGACCTGGGATGCACTCGGCAATGTCGCCGTCGCGCAGCGCCATTTCGCCGACGCGCAAACCGATTACGGCAACGCGATAGCCATGTGCGAACGCGCGCACTTCGCCGACGAAGTGTGTCCCCGCGCGCGCAACAATCTGGGCATGGCCGACTACCGGCAGGACCGGCTCGACGATGCGCGTGCGGAAATGACGAAGGCGCTCGCCGAACGCCGCGCGCTGTTCGGCAACGACCATCCGACCGTGGCGTATTCGCTGTCGACGCTGGCCAACGTCGCGGTCAAGCAGGGCGATTACAAGACCGCCGTGGACGAATCCGCCGAAGCATTGGCCGTGCTCGAGCGCGCCGGCCGCGGCGCCTCGCGCGAGGACGCGCTGATCCGCGAGGGCTACGCGCAGGCACTGTGGCTGCTGGACCGCAACGAAGACGCGCTGCGCGAGATCGAGCGCACGCTCGGCGACTGGCAGCGCGTGGCGCCGGCGGACAAGTCGCACCGGGTGACGATGCTGGTGCAGAAGGCGCAGATCCTGCGCGACCTCAAACGTGTAGACGATGCGCGCCGCACCGCGCTCGAGGCCATCGCCATCGGCGCGCCGGCCAGCGAATTGGCCCCGCACACCAAGGTGCTGCTGCGCGAGCTATCCGGCAAAGCCGACGCGTATCCGGACTCGCCGCTGCACTGAATGTCGCAAAGCGCCGTCGACCGGCGTTCCTCGAAGCAGCCGCGCCAATCGGCGCCGGTCTGCATTCGAGGAGGTGCGTCATGGGCCGTCTGCTTGCGCTGTTCTACGGGATTTTCTGCTACCTGGTCTTCTTAGCCACATTCTTGTACGCCATCGCTTTTGTCGGCGGCATCGGGGTGCCTGTATCGCTGGATTCCGAACCCTCCGGACCGTTCGGCGAAGCGCTGCTGATCGATGCCATCCTGCTCGGCGTCTTCGCCGTGCAGCACAGCGTGATGGCACGGCCCGCGTTCAAGCGTTGGTGGACGCGCTGGGTGCCCGAGCCGGTCGAACGCAGCACTTACGTCCTGTTCGCGAGTCTCGCCTTGATTCTGCTGTTCTGGCAGTGGCGTCCGCTCGGTGGCGCGGTGTGGCAGGTCGACAACGAAATCGGACGTGCGGTGCTGTGGGCGCTATTCACGCTCGGCTTTCTGGATGTCCTGATCTGCACGTTTCTGATCGATCACTTCGAATTGTTCGGACTGCGCCAGGTCTACGCCCATTTCAAGGGCAAGCCGATGCCGCCGGTCAATTTCGTCGAACCGTGGCTCTACAAATACGTGCGCCATCCGATGATGATCGGATTCTTTTTCGCGTTCTGGGCCACGCCGCACATGACGCTCGCGCATCTCATCTTCGCCATCGCGACGACGGCGTACATCCTGATCGCATTGCAACTTGAAGAACACGACCTCGCCGCCAGCATCGGCGAGCCGTACCGCGATTACCAGCGTCGCGTGCGCATGCTGGTGCCGCTGCCGCGCAAGGCCGCCGAACCAGCCATATCACAAATCCCCGCCGGGCAGCGTTGAACGTCCGCGCAGGGGCTGCGCTCGAGGAATTTCCATGCGTTCTATCCCTCTTGTCACAAGCATCGCGCTGTTTACCGTAGCCGGCCATGCCCGCGCCGTCTGCCTGCCGGTGGAGCATGACGTCTATGTCGGCAACGATGCGCAATGCAACACCGCCGATATCCAGACCGCGATCGAAAGCGCGGTATGTCCCGGCACCAATATCGTCCTGACCAGCGAACTGACCTACAGCGGCCAAGCCATCACCGTCGACAAGGCGGTGAACATCGTTGGCAGTAC
>DATJIL010000126.1:0-6963 GCA_035493385.1 Rudaea sp. | reverse complement strand
CTGGTCGAGGCGAAATTGGGGCCCGCGGTCTACCGCGATCGCGACCTGGAAGTGTTTGCCTTGTCGGCCAAGGCGCGTTCCGTCGTGTCGACATGGCACTGACGGCTTTACCGAAACCGCGGAAAGCAGTAGCGTGCGTTGCAACGCCGCCGCGCGGGTGACTGGCATGCAAATCGTCTATCGGGCCGCAAACATCATCGACGCGAATCTGGTCAAGAACGCGCTCGATGCCGAGGGTATTCCCGCCTTCGTTGGCGGCCAGTACCTGACCGGCGCAATCGGTGAGTTGCCGCCGATGCCGCTGGTCAACGTGATGGTGGCTGCCATCGACTGGCCACGTGCGCGCGCAATCGCGCAAAGCATCGATGCCGAATTGGCCGAGCGCCGCGCCGAACCGCAATCCGACCTGGATACCGGCTGGCTGCCGGAACCCGTATAGGAATCCACATGTCCACGAATCCCGTCCTCGTCATTGGCAGCAAGAATTACTCGTCCTGGTCGCTGCGCCCGTGGCTCGTGTTGCACGCGTTCGGCATCGCGTTCGATGAAATCCTGTTGCCGCTGGATGTGCCGGAATTCTATGCGCGCATCCGCGACTACTCGCCGACCGGGCGTGTGCCGGTGCTGCACGACGGCGACGTGCGCGTGTGGGATTCTCTGGCCATCGCCGAATACGCGAACGAGCGCTGGCTCGATGGCCGCGGCTGGCCGGCCGACATGGCCGCGCGCGCGCTGGCGCGTTCGATCAGTGCCGAGATGCATTCGGGATTCGCGGCGTTGCGCAACGAATTGCCGATGAACTGCCGCAAGCGCGTGAAGAACCATCCGACCAGCGCCGAAGCACAGGCCGACATCGCGCGGGTCAAGGCGATCTGGCGCGAAGCGCGTGCGCGTCATGGCAAGGGCGGGCCGTTCCTGTTCGGCGCGTTCGGCATCGCCGACGCGATGTACGCGCCGGTCGTGCTGCGTTTCGAAAGCTACGACGTCGCGCTCGATGCGGTCGAACGCACCTATGCCGATGCGATCCTCGCCGTGCCGGCGCTGCGCGACTGGCTGGCTGCGACCGTGAACGAGCCGCTCGCGCCGCTGCACGAGCAGGCCAAGTGACGGCGGCGGTTCCGCGCGCCGCGCTGTGGCGCATGTTCGCGGGTGCCGCGCTGATCAGCACGACCAGCATTTTCGTGCGCTGGGCGCACGTGGGTCCCACCGAATCCGCTTTCTGGCGCATGGCTTTCGGCGGCGTGATGTTGCTTGTCTTGTTGCTCGCCCGCGGGCAGTGGCGGGGAATCGAATGGCGCGACTGGGCTTGGCTCGTGCTGCCCGCGTTCGCGTTCGGTGCGGACCTGTTCATCTGGCATCGCAGCATCGAGTACATCGGCCCGGGCCTGGCGACACTCGTTGCGAATTTCCAGGTTTTCATCATGGCTTTGGCCGGCGTGTTGTTTTTTCGCGAGCGCCTGGGTCCGCGTTTCATCTTCGGCCTCGTGCTGGCGTTGATCGGGCTTTGGCTGCTGGTCGGCGTGGATTGGAACTCCTTCACGCCACGCTTCCGTCTCGGCGTATGGCTCGGTCTTTCCACGGGCGTCGCCTACGCCGTGTACCTGCTCAGCCTGCGCCGCGCGCAATTGACGCGATCGAACCTCACGCCGATGCGTGCGCTGTGTCTGAACAGCTTGATCTGCGCGGCGATGTTGGCCGTTGCGGTGCTGGCCGAACGCGGCAGTTTCGCGATTCCTGATGGCGAAACCTGGGCCGCGCTGCTCGGCCTCGGCCTGTTCGGCCAGGTGCTGGGCTGGGTGCTGATCGCCACCGCCATGCCGCAGTTGCCCGCTTCGCTGGTCGGGTTGCTGCTGCTTTTGCAGCCGGCGTTGTCGTTCGTGCTCGACGTGATCCTGTTTGCGCGCACGACCAGCGTGCTGGACTGGATCGGCCTCGCCCTGTCGCTGCTCGGCATCTTCGTCGGCTCGGTACGCAGGCGGCCGGCGCCGGTGGCGGAGCCGGCTTAATGCATGAATAGACGTCTAAACGTCTTGACGTCCATAAATGCGGAAGGTAGGATGCGCGTCACTCGACCGAGGGCGACGCATGTCCGCAACCCCGCAAACCGAATCCGCGCCGCCCTTGTGCCAGTGGACGCGTGGCGTGCTGGCCTTGCCCGATCCATTCCGGCTCGAATCCGGCGGGCATCTGCAACGCGCACAGCTGGCCTGGCAATGCGCCGGACCGGAACGCGCGCCGCTCGTCGTCGTGCTCGGCGGCATTTCCGCGCATGCGCGCTGCTGCTCTCCCGACGGCGACGGCTGGTGGGAAAGCCAGTGCGGCGAAGGTCGTGCGCTGGATGCGCGCCGATACCGCCTGCTGTCCGTGGACTGGCTTGGCGGCGCGGATGCATCGAGTCCGGCGCGGGGCGCGCGCGTCTCCAGCGCCGACCAGGCTCGCGCCTTGCTGCTGCTCATCAACCGCCTTGGCGTGCGCCGCGTGCATCTGCTGGTCGGCGCGTCCTACGGTGGGGCGGTCGCGCAGCATCTGGCGGCCTTGCTCGGCGCGCGTCTTCGTCGCCTCGTGCTGCTGTGCGCTGCGCACCGCAGCTCGGCGTTCGCGCGTGCCCTCCGACATGTGCAACGCGCGATCCTGGAACTGGGTGAAGATTCACGGCCTGCGCTGGCGCTGGCGCGCGAACTCGCCATCCTGGGTTATGTCACGGCGGCTCAACTCGAAGCGCGCTTCGGCGCAACGGATGGCGTGCTGCCGTGGCTGACACATCACGGCGCCGGATTCGCCGAACGCTTCAACGCCGACGCTTACCGCTGCCTGGGTGAATCGCTTGACGCCCATGACATCGACCCGGCCACGATTCGCGTGCCGACCACGCTGTTCGGGGTAACCGAGGATCAGCTCGTGCCGCCGTCGCTCACGCGCGACTTCATGCAGCGCGCGCCGCATTGCCGTCTCGTGGAGATTTCCTCGCGCCACGGGCACGACGCGTTCCTCAAGGAGGAGGCCGCTGTTGCCGAAGTCCTGCGCGTTGCACTGGGAGCAGGAGAATGAGCCGCCACATCGCCACCATCGCCGCGCGCGTCGGCGTCGATACGGATGCCGCGCACGGCGCGGTGATGCCGCCGCTCTACCTGTCGAGCAACTACAGTTTTGCCGGATTCGCGCAAAAGCGCCGCTACGACTACACGCGCTCCGGCAATCCCACGCGCGACACGCTGGCCGGCGCGCTCGCCGAACTCGAAGGCGGTGCCGGCGGCGTGGTGACCGCGTCCGGCATGGCGGCCATCGCACTATTGACGGCGCAGTTGCAGCCCGGTGACCTGCTGGTCGCGCCGCACGACTGCTATGGCGGTAGCTATCGTCTGTTCCGCTCGCAGGCGGCGCGCGGCCTGTACACCGTCGAGTTCGTCGACTTCGCCGATTCCACGGCGCTGACCGCGGCGCTCGCGCGCCGACCGAAACTGGTCTGGATCGAAACGCCGAGCAATCCGTTGCTGCGCATCACCGACATCGCGGCGACGTGCGCGAGCGCGCATGCGTTCGGTGCGATCGTTGCGGTCGACAACACGTTTCTGTCGCCGGCATTGCAGCAACCGCTCGCGCTCGGCGCGGATGTGGTCGTGCACTCGACGACGAAATACCTCAACGGCCATTCCGACGTGGTGGGCGGCGCCGTGGTGTGGAAGGACGCGGGACTCGGCGAGGAATTGGCCTGGTGGTGCAATTGTCTGGGCCTGGCTGGTGCACCGTTCGACAGTTATCTCACCTTGCGCGGACTGCGCACGCTCGGGCCGCGCCTGGCCGTGCATCAGGCCAATGCGGCCGCGCTGGCGGAACTGCTGGTCGAGAACGACGTCGTGGAAAAAGTATACTTCCCGGGCCTGAGCCGGCATCCGGGCCATCTGCTGGCGCGCCGTCAGCAGGGTGGATTCGGCGCGATGCTGAGTTTTGATCTAGCTGGCGGCGAAGCCGCGGCGGCGGCTTTCGTCGACGGCCTGGAGTGCTTCACCCTGGCCGAATCCCTCGGCGGCGTGGAGAGCCTCGTCGCGCATCCGGCGACGATGACCCATGCGAGCATGGATGCCGCCGCGCGCGCGCGCGCGGGCATCGGCGATGGTCTGTTGCGCTTGTCGGTCGGTATCGAGGCACTGGACGATCTGCGTGTCGACATCGCGCGAGGGCTGGCTCGCGCGACAGGCGCGTGCGACGCCATTGCGGCCTGAACTGCGCTCAATGTCGCGGCACGATCGCGAAATGTTCGACCCAGACCAGTTCGCAGGCGCCGGCACCCGAGTCGCTGCGCGTCAGCGAACTGACCCAGCGGTAGCCGTTCCGACCGTCCACCTCGACGAGGTAGCCGTCGAACTCGACGATGTCGCCGTCGCGCGTGCGCTTGATCTCGCGTTCGATGGCCGCATCGGCGGGGATCAGGTGCATGTTCGCGCTGGATTCGATGATCTCGCGTTCGGGGATGGGAAATTCGCGCACCTGCCAGAAGTAGAAGCGTCCGGATTGGGATATGTCGATCTTGTCCAGCACGCTCGAATCGGACATGCGCCCCCAGCCGAGCGCGAGATCGACCGGCGCCAGCGCCGCCCCGGTGTCCCAGGAATAATCGGCACGCGAAAGCACGCGTGCCGACAGCGCGAACGTGGCCAGCGGCCTGACCGAATAGTCGCCCCTGCGCAGCACGAACGCGTCGTGGTCGATACTTTCCTGGCGAGGCGCGTCGACCACAAGCACGCCCGGCCCGTGATGGATCGGGCGATGCGCGCGCTGCCAGACGGCCACCAGTACCAGCGCAGCCAAGATGAGCAGAAGCGTGCGGCGATTCAATCCGGCGCTCAGTCGAAATCGGCGGCCAGTGCCGCGTGCGTGGGCGCGTCGAGAGTCGTCTTGCCCTGATAGGCGGGATGGTCGACGTCGAGCTCGACGGCGTCGCCACGCTTGAATGCCGCGACGTGTGCGGGCGACAACTCGAAGCGCAGGAAATGCACGGCCGAAGTCTTTTCGGCGTTGCTGCGTTCCATGTCCTCGTCGGCGATGGCGACGACTGGCGCAAGGCTGCCGACGTGCAGCGCGATGCGATGTTCGATGTCGCGCAGCTCGACCAGCTTGCGCGCGCGCACTTCCGGGTCCGGATATTCGATGAGCAAGGTGGCCTTGAGATTCGCGCCATCCGGAATCAGCGGATTGTAGGCGTCGAGTTCGTCGCGGATGCCGGCTTCCTCGAAGATGCGCTCGATGCGCAGCATTTCCTGCACCTGGTACTGGATCGTCAGGCGATCCTCGAACAGCAGGGTCAGGTGCGCGCCCAGGTGCACGCTGCGCGCCTGCTTGTGCGCGAGCACGCGCGCGCGGAACGCGGCACGCTCGCGAGCGTAGGCTTCGAGGGTGCACAGGTCAGCGGGAGTGAGTTTTTGCATGGGATCGCTCAGTGTTGCATTTGTTTTTCGCCTCTCCCGCTGGCGGGAGAGGCCGTGCCGCAGGCGCGGGTGAGGGTGGCGATATGCGACATGCACTCCACCCTCACCCTAACCCTCTCCCGCCAGCGGGAGAGGGGATAAAAATCAGATTCCATACGCTTCGCGCAACAAGCCAATCGGACTCTCCGCCGGCGGCTTGTCGCCAAGCCCGTGCGCGATGTGGTTCGCCGCCATCGGGCAGTCGCTGGCGAAATGCGCCGGCGCGATCTGTTCGACGCGGCTTTCCACGGGTTTGGCGATCTTGCGCGAGAACGCGTAGGTCTTCGCCTTCACGCCGTAGGTGCCGTCGTGGCCGGAGCAGCGCTCGATGGTCTGTATCTCGGTGCCGGGAATGAGCGCGAGCACGTCGCGCGTCTTCGGGCCAATATTCTGCACGCGCTGGTGGCAGGGCGCGTGGTAGGCGATCTTGCCGAGCGCATTCGGAAATTCGGTTTTCAGCAGGCCGGCCTGGTGCCGCTGCCACAGGTATTCGAACGGATCGAAAATGTGGCGTTTGACGAGTTGCACGTCTTCATCGTCGGGGAACATCAGCGGCAGTTCCTGCTTGAACATCAGCACACAGGACGGAATCGTCGCGCTGATGTCCCAGCCGTCACGGATCGCCGCGGCCAGCACCGGGATGTTCTGCTTTTTATACTTTTCCACGGACGCCAGGTCGCCCAGTTCGAGCTTGGGCATGCCGCAGCACACCTCGCGCTCGACGAGCTTGACGGCGACGCCGTTGTGGCGCAGCACGGCGGCGAGGTCCTCGACGGGTTCCGGTTGCGAGAAATTGCAGTAGCAGGTCGCGAAGATCGCCACCTTGCCGCGCGTGCGTCCGGCCGGCTGCGCTTCGCCCGCGCCATCGAGATGCTTCAGGCGCTTGCGCGCCGTGCGCGAGGTGTAGGCGGGCACGCGTGCATCGGGATGCACGCCGAGCGTCTTTTCCAGCAGCTTGCGGCCGAGGCCGCTGTGGTTGACCGCGTTCACCGCTTCGACGACGACGGGGATCGTCGCCAGCTTGCCGACCGCAGTGGTCGAGGACAGGATCTTCGCGCTCGCCGCGGTTTCACCGCGACTATGCGCGGCCGCTTTGGCGCGCAGCATCACGTGCGGAAAATCCACGTTCCACGGATGTGGCGGCACGTAGGGACACTTGGTCTGGTAGCACAGGTCGCACAGGTAACACTGGTCGACGACTTTCTCGTAATCGGATTTCGCCACGCCATCGACTTCCATCGTGGCGGAGTTGTCGACGAGGTCGAACAGGGTCGGAAACGCCTGGCACAGGCTGACGCAGCGCCGGCAGCCGTGGCAGATGTGGAACACGCGCTCCATTTCCGCTTCGAGCGCCGCCTGATCGTAGAACTGCGGGTTCCTCCAGTCCAGCGGATGCCGCGTCGGCGCGTCGAGGCTGCCTTCGCGGGAGGTGGCAGGGGATGGAGATGGGATTTCGGACATGACGTCCTCACCTGCGGCGATTGAAGGTCACCTCTCCCGC
>DATJIL010000125.1:0-3750 GCA_035493385.1 Rudaea sp. | reverse complement strand
TTGCCGACAAACCGACCTTGAAGCGCTGCTCTGCCTGGTCGAGTTGCTTGGCCAGCGCCTTCTCGTTGGATTTGGCGAAGGTGAGCTGGTCGTCGGCGGTGAGAACGCCGAAATAGGCCGCCGCCGTGCGCACGATCAGATCCTGCACCGCGGCGTCGTAGTTCGCGTCGGCGCTGCGTGCGTTCGCGCGTGCGCCGCGCAGGCGCGAAATGTTGCCCCAGTTGAACAGGCTTTGGGTCAGCGTGGCCTGCGCCGCGCGCGAGCGACCGTTGTCGCTGCCCACTAGCGGTACCAACGCGTAATTGCCGGTGCCGGTCGGTTGCAGGCTGATGCTGGAACTGCGGCTGTCACTGTGGGCATAGCTGAGGCCGGCACCGAGTTGCGGAAGCAGCGGCGCGCGCGCGATGCCGACGCCGGCGTCGGAGGCGCCCTTGTTCGCATCCGCCGTGGCCAGAATCGGATCGGCTTGCTGCGCCTGCTGGTAGATTTGCATCAGGTCCTCGGCACAGACGGAGGTAGCGACTGTGCCAAGACCCAGCGCCAGCAGCGCCAATTTGATATTTGTATACATTCTCACGTTTCCTTGGAAGTTGTTGGGCCGCCGCTCACAGCGAGAAACGTTGCGGCGGCTCGGCATGGCGCAAGTAGGGCAGATCGGTTTCGAACAGGGCCGTGGCGCCCCAGGCGCCCGCTCCGGCTTGTGTGTACAGGGTGGCGCTCTGCACCGGCGATCGTCCCGCGATGGCGAAGATGCGGCCGCCAGGCTTGATCCAGCCGTGCCAGTGTTGCGGCAATTCGAAGACGGCGCCAGTGACAACCATCACGTCGAACTGGCGCGCGGGCTTGTATCCGCGCACCGCTTCGGCGGTTTCGACTTGCGCGTTCGTGATGCCGGCAGCGCTCAGGCGTGCGTTTGCGGCGGCGGCGAAATCCGCATGCTGCTCGATGCCGACGATTGTGCCGGCGAGCTTGGCCAGGCAGGCAGTGAGGAATCCCGAGCCGGAGCCGATTTCGAGCACGCTCTCGCCGGGTTGCGGATCGAGGGCCTGCAAAACGCGGCCCTCGACCACGGGTTTCATCATGACCTCGCCGTGGCCGAGCGGCAGGCACAGGTCGGCGAAGGCGAGATTGCGCGCGGCCGCGGGGACGAAATCCTCGCGACGCACGGAACTGAGCACGTTCAGCACGCGCTCGTCGAGGACGTCCCAGGGGCGCACCTGCTGGGCGATCATGTTGTGGCGGGCGAGTTCAACGTTAAGCGTCATGGTGCGTTGTTCCGGTGCCGAAAAGACTTGAAAGCATAGGGGTTGGCTGGGTTTCCGGCAATCGCAAGATCGCCCGGAACGCGCTGCTGCCGTAGTGCCGGAAGTCATCCAAACCATTTTTTACGCGGGCGCATCGATCGCACACGCGGCTGAAAAACCCGTCCCGGCGAGGCATAATGCGGCTTGGGATCCCTTGTCCAAGCCCATGACGCGTCCAGCCGCCAAAACCGCAGGTCCAGGTCGACCGAAGGACCAGCAAAAGCGTGCCGCCATCCTCGATGCGGCCAAGCGCCTGTTCGTCGAGCGTGGCTACAACGCGACCAGCATGGACGCGGTGGCCAGCGCCGCGAGCGTGTCCAAGCTGACGGTCTACAGTCATTTCGGCGACAAGGATGCGCTGTTCGCCGAGGCTGTGCGCTGCAAATGCGAGGAACAACTGCCCGCGCACATATTCACGGCCGACCTAAAAGGCCCGCTGCGCGAACAGTTGCTGGAAATCGCACGTGCGTTTTTCGCCCTCGTCACCAGCGACGATGCGCTGGCCGTGCACCGCACCGTAATCGCGAACGTTCAGCAGACCCCGCAGCTCGGAGCGTTGTTCTGGGAAGCGGGCCCGGCGCGGGTGCAGGGCGCTTTCGATGCCTTCCTGCGCGAGGAAGTGGCGGCGGGCAAGCTCGACATCCCCGACACGCGCCGTGCCGCCACGCAGTTCTTCTGCCTGCTCAAGGGCGAATCGCACGCGCGCATGGAATTCGGCTGTTGCGCCGCGCTCAAGCGCCGCGAGGTCGACGAGCACATCGCGGCAACGGTGGACATGTTCCTGAGCGCCTACGGGCCGCGCTGATGCGCGGCCGTCACTCGCCGCGGCCGAATTCCGCGCCCAACCAATTGCCGATCATGCGCTTGTCGTAACGCAGCGGGTCATTGTCGTTCGGCAGTCCGCGCTGCAGGTAGGCGAGGTCGCGCAGCTTGGCCGAGCCTTCGCGTATGGTCTTGCCGCTGGCGTCGGTCAGGCGGAAGTGCAGGCTGATGCGCGGCGGATAGAGGTCTTTCAGGATGCGCACGTCCTGCATGTCGACGCCGCGCCAAGGCTCGTAGTCGCCGGCCAGCTTGATGTCGTCGATGGTCACGACCAGCCGTTGTCCTGCCGGCAACAGACGCTCGGCGCGCCGGCGCAGGTAATCGCCCAGCGCCTTCTGCCATTGCGCCGGTTCCATATAGCCGCGATGAGACGGATTATGCTTGACTTCGGTGAGCTGATCGTTCGGCGCCCAGTTAACCTGGACCCTGGACGCGTCGGTGGCCTGGGCCATGGCCGAAGCGGCAAAAAGCAACAGCAGGGCCGGAACGAGACGCAAACACAATCGGGTTTTCATGGATGTCTCCGCAGTCGCACAGGATAATAGACGTTGTATCGTGAAGTTTCGTCGCGCCAGCGCTCGCTTGTCGCCCCGCTTCGTGATTCAATGACGCCTTGAAGCGGGGGTGCTCCGGCTTGCCGGCGCTGAGACTTGACCCTTCGTACCTGATCCGGACAATTCCGGCGTAGGAAGTCTTCGTGGCCTCGCTTCGTCCACCGCGCCAACGCGCGATCCATGCAGGACGAACCGATGAACGCATTGCCCAGCCTGATCCAGCAGACCGCCGAGCTTTCCGAGTCCGTGACGCGCCCGATTCCCGGCTCGCGCAAGATCCACGTCGCCGGATCGCGCGCCGATCTGCGCGTACCGATGCGCGAGATTCAACTGGCTGATACGCCGTCGATGTTCGGCACCGAGAAGAATACGCCGTTCACGACCTACGACACGTCCGGTCCGTACACGGACCCCGACTATCGTGTCGATTTGGCCGCCGGCCTGCCGGCGCTGCGCGCGCGCTGGATCGACGAGCGCGGCGATACCAAGCGGTTGGCGGATTTCACCTCGCCGTTCACGCGTCGCCACGCCAGCGCGAGCGAGCTCGACGACGTGCGCTTCCCGGCGATCCCGAAGCCGCGTGTCGCGAAGTCCGGCAAGAACGTGTCGCAGATGCACTATGCGCGGGCCGGCATCGTCACGCCGGAAATGGAGTTCATCGCGATCCGCGAGAACCAGAAGATCGAAGCGATCCGCGAGGCGCATCTGTTGAAACAGCATCCGGGCCAGTCGTTCGGCGCGGCGATTCCGCAACTGATCACGCCCGAATTCGTGCGCGACGAGGTCGCGCGCGGCCGCGCGATCATCCCGAACAACATTAATCATCCCGAATCCGAGCCGATGATCATCGGTCGCAACTTCCTGGTGAAGATCAACGCGAATATCGGCAACTCGGCCGTGACGAGTTCGATCGCCGAGGAAGTCGAGAAGATGGTGTGGGCGATCCGCTGGGGTGCCGACACGGTGATGGACCTGTCCACCGGCAAGCACATCCACGAGACGCGCGAATGGATCCTGCGCAATTCGCCGGTTCCCATCGGCACGGTGCCGATCTACCAGGCGCTGGAAAA
>DATJIL010000124.1:0-14107 GCA_035493385.1 Rudaea sp. | reverse complement strand
CGCGCGCGGCTCCTTGAGCGTGGTGTCGACCTGCGGCGTCCACTTGGCCGCATCGAGGTGCAGTTTCTCGCGCAGCAGGCGGCACAGGTTGGCGAACATCCAGGTCACGCCCGGATCGTTGAACTGGCTGGCGATGGTCGGATACACCGGCACCTGCTCGTCGGGCAGCTTGAACGCGACGCGGTTGCGGCGCCACTGCTTGCGAACATCCCTCAATGCATCTTCGGCGCCGCGGCGGTCGAACTTGTTGAGTACCACGAGATCGGCGAAGTCGAGCATGTCGATCTTCTCGAGCTGCGACGCCGCACCGTAGTCGCTGGTCATCACGTACATCGGGAAATCGACCAGGTCGACGATCTCGGAATCGGACTGGCCGATGCCGGCGGTTTCGACGATGACGAGGTCGTAGCCCTGCCCTTTCAAAAAGCCGATGCAGTCCTTGAGCATCACGCTTGTCGCCGCGTGCTGGCGGCGCGTCGCCATCGAGCGCATGAACACGCGATGCGAACGCAGCGAGTTCATGCGGATGCGATCGCCGAGCAGCGCGCCGCCGGAACGCCGCCGCGTGGGATCGACCGCGAGCACGGCGACGCGCATGTGCGGGAAAGCGTGCAGGAAGCGCAGCACGAGTTCGTCGACGACGCTGGACTTGCCCGCGCCGCCGGTGCCGGTGATGCCCATGACCGGCGTCCTGGCGCCGGCAAGTTGCCATTCGTTGCGCAGGCGCGCGAGTTCGGTTTCGTCGAACGCACCTTCCTCGATGGCCGTGAGCATTTCGCCGACCGAGATTTCATCGTCCAGCGACACCTTGGCCGGACGCTGCACGGCCACGCGATGCTCGTTCGTACGGCGCACCACGTCCTCGATCATCGCGACCAGGCCCATGTGCATGCCGTCGTTGGGGTGGTAGATGCGCTCGACGCCGTAACTTTGCAGTTCGGCGATTTCCTCTGGCGTGATCGTGCCGCCGCCGCCGCCAAACACTTTGATATGGGCCGCTCCCCGGTCGCGGAGCATGTCCACCATGTACTTGAAGTATTCGACGTGGCCGCCCTGGTACGAGGACAGCGCGATGCCGTCGGCGTCTTCCTGCAGCGCGGCGCGGACGACGTCCTCGACGCTGCGGTTGTGGCCGAGGTGCACGACTTCCACGCCCTGCGCCTGGATCAGGCGGCGCATGATGTTGATCGCGGCGTCGTGGCCGTCGAACAGGCTGGCGGCGGTGACGAAACGCAGCGGCGTCGACTCGGCCGACGGCGCGCTGGCGGCAAGGTGGCGTGCGTGGGTGCTCATGGCGCGTCCTGAATACGGCAATGCGGCTATTCTAACGCGCGCCTCGGGGCATCCGGCTAGGGCGGCAGCTGTTCGGCGGCGGGTGCGCCCTTGGTCCAGATGCGCGTGTTCAAGTCCATTTCGTTGACGATGCCGCACAGGAATTCGAGGTTCGCCCAGATGCCGAAAAACAGCCCCGGTTTCTGCAGCGTTTGCCAGAGCACCGGTTCGAGCTTGGTCGACCGGTTGAACAGCGCGATGAACATGCTCGTGCCGCTGAATGCGATCGCGATCGGCGCCCGGCTCTGCTGCGCGAAATGCAGGATGCGACGCATCAGCGCCGGTGAAAGGATATAGCGCGCCTCGATCTGGCTGCTGCTGTGCGTGGCGAACATGCCCTCGAATTCGGGGTCTTCCAGCGTCACCACTTCGCCGGGCGGGGTTTCCGGCCCGGCCGAAAAAAACGCATGCCGCGAGGTCACGTAGGTCTCGCCGGAAAAATTCTTGTTGAAGTCGGCGACGAAGAACACGCCCTTGAAAATCTGTGTGCGGGTCTTGCCGTTCGCTATGGAGGCGTCGAGGTCGGAAAATTCGAAGGGCGTGACGCCGATCTTGCCGGAAACCCGGTCGGTGCCGCGGCAATGGCGACTTTCGCCATTGAGATAGCGCGGGAACAGGCCGCAGTCGGTCAACGCGACTTCGCCGACGGCATCGTCGCGGTCGTACTCGAACGACTCGTTGTAGCGCCGGATGATGGTCGTGACGAGTTCCAGCTGATAGGCGTCGCGATATTTTCGCTTTACCGGGTCCCAGGCCACGAGGCCGATGCCGACGGGAATGATGTACGAGTAGTAGACGAAGCTACCGTCCCAACCCACCAGGCGCCCCGCGATCATGATCCACACGGCGGTTCCGATCACGGTCAGGATTCCGATCACCCACGCTTTCGTCACCGTCTGCTCGCGCAACCGTTCAACGCGGGCGATCTCCGGGCGCAACACGCGGTTGTAGAACGCGTAGAAGTCGGTCGGCTCGTCCATCGTCGCTACGCGCTCGCCTGCGGCGCCATGCCGACGCCCGGGTTCTGGCGGTTGTCCGGTGCGGCTTCGAAATACGCGTGCGGCTGCATGCCGGCCATGTTGGCGAAGATGCTGAGCGGGAACACGCCGATCGCGTTGTTGTAAGCGTTCACGGCGGCGTTGAACGCGCGCCGCGCCGCGCTGATGCGCTCCTCGACTTCGTTGAGCGCGCGCTGCAGCTGCTGGAAGTTTTCCGATGCGCGCAATTGCGGATAGTTCTCGGCCGTGGCCATGATCCCAGCCATGGCCTGGCTGATCCGGTTATCCAGGTGCACGCGCTCGCTGGTGCCGAGATCGCCGCGCATGGCCTGCGCGCGCAACTCGGTGATCGCCTGAAACGTCTGTGCCTCGTGCTGCGCATAGCCCTTGACCACGGCGACAAGATTCGGAATCAGGTCGTAGCGCATCTGCAGCATGGTATCGACGCCGGCAAACGCGTTCGCGACGGCGTTGCGCCGGCGCACCAGTGTGTTCCACATCAGGATCGGGGCAGCCACGAGCGCGGCGACCACGATAATCGCGATGAACATGCAAGACTCCCTATCCCCTGAGCAACGATATGGCGCAGGAAGATAGCACCGAACTTGGACAGCCGGCGGCGGGTTGGTACAGTGGCCCTGACTGCTGCACCGGATTGTCCCCAGGAGGTGGAAGTGGACCTGCAACGCTTCCGTGATTCGTTGACGCCGGCGCAACGCACCGCGATCGACGTGGATGCCCAGTGGCGCCGCTACCGTGCCAGCGGCGGATTCGAGGACGAGGCGGCATTCGAGACCTGGCTGGCCGGGCAGTTCCCGGGCGTGTTCGGGGCACCGCGCGACGAACCCGTGGAAGTCAGCCGCATCCTGCCCGCGCGCTTCGCCCACGCGGATGCACGCACGCTGGACATCGCCGAGGCGCCGACCGTGCGCGCCGCGAGCGGCAACGCGCCGGAGCCGAAACCGGCGCCATCCGATTCCAGCGCGCAGGCGTTCCACTACACCATGATCGGCACCGCCGGCGCGGGTGGCATGGGCACCGTGCACATCGCCCGCGACAGCGAACTGCTGCGTCGGGTCGCGCTCAAGCAACTCAACGCGAATGCCGACGCCAACGACTCCGCACGCACGCGTTTCCTGCGCGAGGCGCAGATCACCGCGCAGCTGGATCATCCGAACATCGTGCCGGTGTACGCGCTGGAAGTCGCGCCCGGTGGCACACCCGCCTACACGATGAAGTTCGTCGAAGGCAGGACGTTCCACGCCTTGCTCAACGAGGCGCGCGATTTCTTCGCCAGCGGAACCTGGCCGGACGAAACGCGCTCGCTGGCCCAGCGCCTGGAGCATTTCCTGAAAGTCTGCGACGCCATCGCCTATGCCCACGACAAGGGCGCGATCCACCGCGACCTGAAGCCGGCCAACCTCATGCTCGGTCGACACAACGAGGTCTACGTGATGGACTGGGGCCTGTGCCGCATCCTGCGCCAGCCCGACGACACGCCGCCGGACAAATCCGTGGTGATGTCCACGCCGGACGTTTCCGGCAGCGCTTCGGAAACGCAGATCGGCGACGTCGTCGGCACGCCCAAGTACATGTCGCCGGAACAGGCGCAAGGCCGCAACCACGAACTCGACGCACGCAGCGACCAATGCGCGCTGGGCCTGATCCTGTACGAGATGGCCACGCTCAATCCGCCCTACGAGGGCCGCACCGCCTACGAGGTGCTGGCGAACGCCGCATCCGGCAAGCGCCGCCCGATCGCGCATGCCTACCTGCGCCGGCGCATCCCGCGCGAGCTGCGCGCGATCATCGAACGCGCGACCGCCTACAAGCCGGAAAACCGCTACGCCGACGTCGCCGCGCTGGCAGCCGACATCCGCCGCTATCTGCGCGGCGAGGCGGTGCTTGCCGAGCCGGACCGCCTCTGGCAGCGCGCGCAGCGCTGGGTCGCGCGCCATCGCCAGGCCGCGCTGTCCGGAACGCTCGCGCTCATCGCGCTGGCGGCCATCGCCATCGGCGGCCTGCTCTGGCAGAACCAGCGCCTGTTCACGGCCGAACGCCTGCGCGAGCAACGCCTGCTCGCACTCGGCGCGGAAGTGTCGGATATCGGCGACCAGGTGCAGTTGCGCTTCCTGCAAACCGAAGGCGCGATCAAGAATCTCGCCGACTCGGTCGCGCAAATCCTCATGCACGGGCAGGAATCGACGCAGCGCTTTTACCTGCTGGACGATTTCCGCGATCCGGCACGCGCTCCGCCGGACCTCACGCCCAGCACGTCGCGCCCCGGCAGGATCAGTCTCGGCTGGCCGGTGTGGATCGCGCCGCACGGGCCGCAGCGCGAAACCGGATTGGCCGAAATCCGCCGGCTCGCGGCACTGCAGGATTTCATGCGCAACATCTACGCACGTTCGGCGCGCATGGTCGAAGGCAGTGGGCGCGACTTGTATGCAGGCGACACGCCACCCCTGCGCAACGATGCGAGTCCGCTCGGTGCGATCCTGATCGCGCTGGACGACGGCGTCGTCGCACGCTTCCCCGGCTGGGACGACGAACCGCCCGATTTCGATCCGCGCGCCCGGCCCTGGTATGCGATCGCGCGCGACCAGCACGGACCGCAATGGGGCGATCCGTATCTGAGCATCGAAAAGGGTCCGGTGGAATTGCCGCTGAGCATTCCGCTCTACGGCGAGCGGCAGCGCTTTCTCGGCGTGGTATCCGCCGCCTTCATGCCCGACTTGATGATCCAATCCCTGTTCGACGCGCGCGAGGAAAAGGCGATCCGCGCGCTGTACCTGCTCGATGCGAACGGCCACATCCTTGCCGCCGCCGGCGCGACGATCCCGTTGCAGCAGCCGGCACAGGACCAGCCGGTGCGCCAGCTCTTCCCGTCGCCGGAAGCGTTGCGACAGATCGAGAAGGAACACACGGGCGTGCTGGAGACGCGCCTGCACGGCGAACCGGTGGTGATCGCCTTCGACGACGTCGCGCCGTTTGGCTGGAGCCTGGCCGCGGTAGCCGATCCGCGCGAATTGTTCAAGGCCGCGCACGCCGCCAGGTGAGGCCGCAGCGGACGCTTCCTGATAAACTAGGCGGCTGTCATTGCGGAGAGTCCCATGATTTTCGACACCATCGCCACCAGCGGCCACGAACAGGTCGTGTTCTGCCAGAGCAAGGACGCCGGCCTCAAGGCCATCATCGCCATCCACAACACGGTGCTCGGCCCGGCCCTCGGCGGCCTGCGCATGTGGCCGTACAAGAGCGAGCAGGAAGCCCTGAACGACGTGTTGCGCCTGTCGCGTGGCATGACGTTCAAGAACGCGGTGGCCGGCCTCAACATCGGCGGCGGCAAGGCGGTGATCATCGGCGATCCGGCCAAGGACAAGTCCGAGGCGCTGTTCCGCGCGTTCGGCCGCTTCGTCAACTCGCTCAACGGCCGCTACATCACCGCCGAGGACGTCGGCATCGACGTCAACGACATGGAATGGGTGTTCCGCGAAACCGAATTCGTCACCGGCGTGCACCAGGTGCATGGCGGCTCGGGCGATCCCTCGCCGTTCACCGCGTTCGGCACGCTGCAGGGCCTGATGGCCTCGCTGCACGCCAAGTACGGCGACGAGGACGTGGGCAAGCGCGCCTACGCCGTGCAGGGTGCCGGCCATGTCGGCATGGAATTCATCAAGCTGCTGCGCGAACAGGGCGCCAAGGTGTTCGTCACCGACATCAATCCGGAACTGGTCAAGCGTGCGGTCGACGAATTCGGCTGCACCGCGGTCGGCCTGGACGAAATCTACGACGTCGACGCCGACGTCTATTCGCCGTGCGCCCTCGGCGGCACGGTCAACGAGAAGACGCTGCCGCGCATCAAGGCCAAGATCATCTGCGGCGCGGCGAACAACCAGCTCGCCAACGACGCTATCGGCGACGAGCTCGAAAAGCGCGGCATCCTGTACGCGCCGGACTACGCGGTGAACGCTGGTGGCGTGATGAACGTATCGCTCGAAATCGACGGCTACAACCGCGAGCGCGCGATGCGCATGATGCGCACGATCTATCACAACGTCGGCCGCATCTTCCAGATCGCCAAGCGCGACGGCATCCCGACCTACAAGGCGGCCGACCGCATGGCCGAGGAGCGCATTGCCGCGATCGGCAGGATCAAGCTGCCGCACATGGGCAACAACGGGCCGCGCTTCCTTGGCAGAATGCGTGGGCATTGATGGCGTTCGTCATTCCGGATTGGAATGCCGGAATCCAGTTGCCATGGATGGCGTGCTGCGAGTGAATTTCCGATGAGATCTTTCCATCTCGGCGAAGAAATCGACCTGCTGCGCGAAAGCGTGCATGCTTTCGCCGAGAAGGAAATCGCGCCGCGCGCGGACCTGATCGACCGCGAGAACGTGTTCCCGCACGACCTGTGGCGCAAGCTCGGCGACATGGGCCTGCTCGGGGTGACCGTGCCGACCGAATACGGCGGTTCGGGCCTGGGCTTCCTTGCCCACCTCGTGGCGATGGAGGAAATCTCGCGCGCTTCCGGTTCGGTGGGCTTGTCCTACGGCGCGCATTCGAACCTGTGCGTGAGCAATATCTTCCACAACGGCAACGAAGCGCAGCGCAAGAAGTACATTCCCAGGCTGTGCTCCGGCGAATGGATCGGCGCGCTGGCGATGAGCGAACCGGGCGCAGGCTCCGACGTGGTCGGCTCGATGACCTGCAAGGCCGAGCGCAAGGGCAACGCCTGGATCGCCAACGGCAACAAGATGTGGATCACGAACGGCCCGGATGCGGACGTGCTGCTTGTCTACATGCGCACCGCCGACAAGCGCGCCGGCAGTCGCTGCATGACCGCGTTCATCGTCGAAAAAGGCATGCAAGGTTTTTCGACCGCGCAAAAGCTCGACAAGCTCGGCATGCGCGGCAGCAACACCTGCGAACTCGTGTTCGAGAACTGCGAGATTCCCGACGCCAACCGCGTCGGCGAGGTCAACGAAGGCGTGCGCGTACTGATGAGCGGGCTGGACACCGAGCGCCTCGTGTTGTCCGGCGGCCCGATCGGCCTGATGCAGTCGGCCATCGACATCGCCCTGCCCTACGTGCGCGAACGCCGCCAGTTCAACGCGCCGATCGGCACGTTCGGCATCATGCAGGCGAAGATCGCGGACATGTATACATTGCTGCAATCCGCGCGCGCCTACGCCTACATGGTCGCGCAGGACTTCGACCGCGGCGTGAAATCGCGCATCGATCCGGCGTCGTGCCTGCTGCACGCCTCGCAAAGCGCCGTGCAGGTCGGCCTCGAAGCGATCCAGGCGCTCGGCGGCAACGGCTACATCAACGAATACCCGGCCGGGCGCATCCTGCGCGACGCCAAGCTCTACGAAATCGGCGCCGGCACGAACGAAATACGGCGCATGCTGATCGGCCGCGAACTGTTCCACGGCAAGTGGTAGCTGCCCGATAATTCGCCGGATGCCGGTTGCCTGCCAATCCAGCCACCTGTCCGGACAAGGGTTGCCAATGCCCGCGTTTTCTGCGCTACACTCCGGGCATCCACGGAACGGGGGTGGATCATGAATGCTCTCAGCAGCACCGTGCGGCACTTGGCGGAGACCCCGCGCCAACCGCCATGGAAAGTGCTGATCGTCGATGACGAGCCCGAGGTACACGCGGTAACGCGCCTGGTACTGGGCAACTTCCGTTTCGCCGAGCGTCCCCTGCAATTCCTCAACGCAAACTCCGCGGCCCAGGCCGAGGCGATGCTGCGCGAGCACCCGGACATTGCCGTCATGCTGCTCGACGTGGTGATGGAAACCGACAAGGCCGGCCTCGACCTGGTGCGCACCGTGCGCGAACGCCACGGCAACCAGTTCGTGCGCATCGTGCTGCGCACCGGCCAGCCCGGGCAAGCGCCGGAGCAGCACGTCATCGCCAACTACGACATCAACGACTACAAGGAAAAGACCGAGCTGACCGCGCAGAAACTCGCCACGACCATGTTCACGGCGCTGCGCAGCTACCGCGACATGCGCATGATCGAGGCCAGCCGGCGCGGCCTGGAGCGCGTCATCGATGCGTCCACCTACATCTTTTCGCACGAGCATTCACAGCGCTTCGCGATCGCGGCAATGGAGCAGATCGCTGATCTGGTCGGCGGCACGCGCGGCGCGCTGTTCTGTCGCGTGAGCAGCGTCGGCGCGTCGGCGTCGGGGCATCTGCCGGTCGCGGCGGCCACGGGCGGCTACCGCAGCCTCGCCGGCCGCAACGCCGACGAGAAACTCGCGCCGAAAATCACCGCCTCGATGCGCCACGCCATCGGCAATCGCCAGCATGTCTTCGGCGACGATCATTTCGTGTTGTTCGTCGGCGACATGCGCGCGCACGAAAACCTGGTCTACGTCGGCGAGAGCCAGCCCGGCAACGAACTGACGCATCGCCTGCTCGAGGTGTTCGCGACCAACATCTCGGTCGCCTACGAGAACCTGCACCTGAACCGCGACCTGCTCGACAGCCAACTCGAGATGGTGCACCTGCTCGCCGGCGCCGCGGAGACGCGTTCGTGGGAAACCGCCGCCCACGTCAAGCGCGTGGGCATGATCGCGGACCTGCTCGGTCAGTTCTACGGGCTGGACGAGAAGACCACCGATGCCTTGCGCACGGCCTCGCCGCTGCACGACATCGGCAAGATCGGCATCCCCGACGCCGTGCTCAACAAACCGGGCGCGCACACGCCGGAGGAAACGGCGATCATGCGCACGCACGCCGAGCTCGGCGCCCGCCTGCTGTCCATGTCGCAACGCCCGCTGCTGCAGCTCGCGGCCGAGATCGCGATGTCGCACCACGAAAACTGGGACGGTTCCGGCTATCCGCACGGTCTGAGCGGCGAGAACATTCCGATCGGCGGACGCATCACCATGCTCGCCGATGTCTTCGATGCACTCGGCAGCCGGCGTTGTTACAAGGAGCCGTGGCCAGCGGAGGACATTCGCGCCTACATCGTCGAGCAAAGCGGCGTGAAGTTCGAACCGCGCCTGGTCGAACTGCTGTTCGAAAACTGGGATCGGGTGCAGGCGGTGCGCGGACAGTTGCCGGATTGAACTCAGCCGGCATCCTGCGGCAGGAAGATCTCGAACACGGCGCCGGCGCCCGGCGCACTGGCCACGCGGATACTGCCCTTGAGCAGTTGCGTCACCAGGTTGTAGACCACGTGCAAGCCGAGCCCGGAGCCGCCCTGCCCGCGGCGGGTGGTAAAGAACGGCTCGAAGATGCGCGCGCGCACCTCATCGCTCATGCCGATGCCGTTGTCGCGATAAATCAATTCGACCACGTTGCCGTTCCGGCGGACACCGACGCTGATCGTGCCGGATTGTTCCGGCGCGAACGCGTGATGCAGCGAATTCATCACCAGGTTGCTGACGATCTGGTACAACGCACCGGGATACGTGTCGAGCCAAACCGGTTCCTGGCAGTCGATGGCAACGACATGCGGCGTCTTTTTCAAGCTCGGGCCGAGCGAGATCAGGATATCGTTCAAATAGGCGCCAAGTTCGATGCGGCGGCGATCTTCCGTGGTCTGGTCGACCGCGACGAGCTTGAAACTCTTGATCAGGCGGTCGGCACGTTGCAGGTTGCGCAGGATGATCTCCGAACTTTCGCCGATGGTCGCGTGGAAACCGGCCAGATCATCGGGATCCAGCGCCGTCATACGCGCCATGCGCATCGCCTCTTCGCGCAAGTGCGACGCCGCGGTCACGGTCACACCCAGCGGCGTGTTGATCTCGTGTGCGACGCCTGCCACTAGGCCACCAAGCGCCGCCATCTTTTCCGATTCCAGCAGTTGGCGCTGCGCCTGCGTCAGTTGCTCCAGCGTCTGCCGCAGCTCGACGTTTGCACGGCGCAGGTCCACCGTGCGCGCGTCCACGCGTGATTCGAGTTCCTCGTTCAACTTGCGCAGGGATTCCTCGGCGCGCTTGAGCGTGGTGATGTCCTGGGTGGTCCCCACCATGCGCAGCGCGTGCCCGCTGGCATCGCGTTCGACCACGCGCCCGCGGGTCAGCATCCAGCGCCACTCGTTGTTTACGTCCTGTGTGCGGTAGGTGGTCTCGAGGAACGAGGTTTGGCCTTTCAGGTGCGCGACCAAATCGCGCCGGAACGCCGGCAAGTCTTCGCCATTCACGAAGGGCTCGTAGGACGCCACCGTCTCGTCGCGCAGCATCTGCGAAACCATGAGATCAGGCAGTCGATTCTCGCGCACGAACGCGCCGGTGCGCAGGTCGACGTCCCACAACTCGCCACCGCTGCCCCACAACGCATATTTGAGCCGCTCGGCGCTGGCGCGGATCGCCTCGCGCGAGCGTTCCTGGCGCTTCCAGCTTTCACGCGTGCGCCAGCCGCCGATGCCGACGACCAGCATCAGCGCGCTGCAGTAGCCCAGGATGGCAAGCGGCGAAGCCCACGGTGCGGGCAACACGCGCACGGACATCCGCGCGTCGCGGGTGTTCCAGGGGAATCCCGCGCGCCGCGCGCGCACGCGCAGCAGGTAATCGCCGGCGGGCAGGTCCGTGTAGGTGGCGAAACGGCGCGAGGCATCGGTGTCTATCCACTGCTCGTCGTGACCCTCGAGCAAGTACGAATACTGGACCGAGCGCGGATCGGCGAACCCGAAGGCGCTGAATTCGAAGCCGATGTTGCGCTGGCGGTAGCCGAACGTGACCGTTCCTCCGGTCCACGGCGCCGTCCTGAGCGGCGACTTGGGATCCTGCCAATCGAGTTTGGCCGGCTGGTTGTTGAGCAGGACGTCGGTGAGGATGGGCGCCGGAATCGGCGGCAGTTCGACCTGTTCCGGCTGGAACAGCGTCGCCCCGGATAGCCCGCCGAACAGGATGCGTCCGTCCGCCAACTGCGCCGCCACGTTGATGTAATAACCCTGCGTGAGCGTGCCGGCGGTCGGGCCGAAATTGACGATGTGGCGGCTGGCCGGGTCGTAGCGGCTGATGCCGGCAGTCGTGCTGATCCACAGCGCGTGCCTGGCATCCTCGACAATGCTGCCGATCGCATCCGCGGCCAGCCCTTCCGCGCTGGAAATCGTCTCGAAGCGCGGATTGGCGTAGCTGCCGGGCAGCAAATGGTTCAAGCCGCCGCCTTGCGTTCCGACCCAGATGTCGCCGCCGCTGTCCTGCAGGAACGTGGTGATGGTGTCGTTGCTGATCGATTGTGGATCGTGTTGATCGGGGCGGAAATGCTCGAAACGGCCGCTGCTAGGATCGTAACGATCGAGCCCGCCGGGACGCAGGGCAATCCACAGTGCGCCGTTCCTGTCCTCGAGCACGCTGGCCACGGGACCGAAGCCAATGCTGTCCGGATTGGCGGATTCATGCTGGTGATGGCGAAAGCCCTTGCAGCCTTCGCACAATTCGTCGAGGCCGCCATCGACGCTGCCCACCCACAACGTCCCCTTGCCATCCTCCATGGCGTAAAGCAGGTCGTCGCTGGCCAGACTCGCGGGATCATTCGGATCGTGCCGATAGCGCACGAATTTCGAACTGCCGGGCGGCAGGCGCACCAGACCACCGCCGGCGGTGGAAATCCACAGGCTGCCATCGTGGCCGCGTGCGATTTGCTCGATCAACGCCACCGGCAACGCGTCAGCCTTGTTCTCGTCCGCCACGAACCGTTCCACGATGCCATGCTGCGGATCGAATCGCGCCATGCCGCCGCCGCTGGGAAAACCCAGCCACAACGTGCCATCCGGATTGGCGAGCGCACCGACTACCGGATTACCGGGCAGCGTATGTGCATTGCCGGGAACCGAACGCAGGCTCACGAAGGCTTCGGTACGTGGATCGTGGACGCTGATGCCATCGTTCCACGATCCCGTCCAGACCAGGCCGTCATGATCGATCAGTACGCTTTCCTGGCGGTCGGCGGAAAGACTGCGCGGATTGGTCGGATCGTGACGATATTGCTCGATGCGGCCGCTATCCGGGTCGATGCGCAACAGGCCGTTCGCCTTGGTCGCTACCCACAGGCGCCACCGGCGGTCGAATTGCAGGCCGCGAATCTCGTCGCCCGGCAGCGCATACCCGTCGCCGGCCCCCGAATGGTAGCGGGCCACGGCCTTGCCGGATTCGGAAAACCGGTAAATGCCCGAGCCCGTTGTGGCGACCCAGATGTCCCCGCTCGGACCGACTGCCAGCGCGCGCACGTCCAGCGACTTCGCCGGGTCGAAACGCAATTCGTGCAGGTTGCCGGCATTGATGTCACATCGCCACAGGCCATCGCGGCTGCCGATCAGCACCGAGCCGTCGCGCGCCTGGCGCAGGACGCGCACGTTGGCGAGCATGGACTGATCGCCCATAGGAGCATCCAGAAAATGATGGGTAACGCGGTCCAGCCACTGCAATCTCCCACCAGTACTGGCGACCCACAGCCAGTCGCGCCCGTCGAGCATCAGTGCCGTGATGTTTTCCGATGCAATGCTGTCGCTGTGCATTGGATCGGATGCGTAATGCTCGAATCGATCCAGCACCGGATCGTAGTGATCCAGCCCACCCGCCTGGGTGCCGATCCACAACGAGCCATCCTTGTCCGCGGCGAGGGCGGTAATGGCGTTGTCGCTCAACGTCCCGGCCTGGCTGCGGACGTGTTTATAGACCTTGAAACCGTAGCCATCGAAGCGGTTCAAGCCATCCTGGGTGCCGATCCAAAGGAAACCGGCACCGTCCTGCGCCATCGCCAACGCCGTGGCTTGCGAGAGGCCGTCGCCCGTGCTGTAGTTGCGGAAACGCACGTCGACAATGCCCGGAACGGCACTGGCTGTGCCGCAGACACACAGCAGCATGGCGGCAAATGCCGCCAAGCGTACCCATGAAAGCCCCCTGCCCGGCATGGAACGCAGGCTACGCGCGGCAATCCGACCTTGCAAGCGCCCTTACCCGGATGCCGCCACCGACCCTGGAAAAATCCACATTGCAACATATGCGATAGTGTGAATATTCTAGCAACGGCGGCCACACTGCCTGCGTCCGGCCTTTGACCGGTTCGAACTTTCACTGGAGGAGGGAAACGTGAGCAAGCCCAAACCAAAGGCAAAATCGGCCAAGCCCAAGGCCGCGAAATCCAAGGTTGCCAAACCCGCCGCAGCAAAGGGCAAGCCCGCCAACGCGTCGAAACACGCGGCGAAGCCGGCACCGAAGCCGGCCAAACCGGCGCCCAAGCTCGCCAAACCGTCAGGCGCGGTGAGCGGCAAGTCGATCATGGAATCGGCCCAGCAGATCTGGCTTGCCGGCCTCGGTGCCTTCGCCAAGGCGCAGGGGCAAGGCGGCGCCATGTTCGAAACCCTGCTCAAGGAAGGCAGCAATCTCGAACAGAAGACCCGCAAGCTCGCGACCGGCAAGGTTGACGACGTGCGCGACGCAGTCGAGAGCGGCGTAAGCCAGGTGCGCGAACGCACCCAGGAAACCTGGGATCGATTGGAACAGGTGTTCGAGGATCGCGTCTCGCGTGCGCTGGCCAAGCTCGGTGTCCCCGGCAAGAAGGAACTGGACGACCTGCTCAAGCGCGTGGACGAGCTCAACCGCGACGTGCGCAAACTCACCGGCGGCGGCTTGCGCCCGGGCCTGACCCAGGTCATGAACAACACCGTACGCCGCGCCCGCGACGATCTTTCGGACCTCGCGCGCGAGCTTGAAGACGCGCAACTCGCCGCCAAGCAGACCATGAAGCGCACCGTCGCCCAGGTCAAGAAGGCGGTCAAGTCCGCCCGCCGCTGATCGTTCAGACCC
>DATJIL010000123.1:0-2819 GCA_035493385.1 Rudaea sp. | reverse complement strand
ATTGCGCCGCACGCGCACGTCACGCCGGTATTGCGCTCACGCTCGCTGGACGAACTCGCCGGCTGCACGATCGCGTTCAAGTGTGAAAACTTCCAGCGCGTCGGCGCGTTCAAGTTCCGCGGCGCCTGCAATGCGGTGTGGGCCTTGACCGACGCGGAGGCCGCGCGCGGCGTGGTCACGCATTCCTCGGGCAACCATGGCGCGGCGCTGGCGCTCGCGGCAAAGACACGCGGTATCGCGGCGCATGTCGTGGTGCCGGAAGGCGCGGTCGCAGCCAAGGTCGCCGCGATCCGTGCCTACGGCGCCACGGTGCACGTCTGCGCGCCGACGCTCGATGCTCGCGACGAGGCCGCCGCGCGTATCGCGCGCGAAACCGGCGCGGCGCTGGTGCATCCGTTTACCAACCCGAACGTCATCGCCGGACAAGGCACGGCGACGCTGGAACTGCTGCGCGAAACCGGCGAGCTGGATGCGTTGATCGCACCGATCGGCGGCGGCGGTCTGATCGGCGGCAGCGCGATTGCGGCAAAGAGGATTTTGCCACGAATCCACATCTTTGCCGCCGAACCCGAAGGCGCCGCCGAAGCGTTCGAGTCGCTGCGCCGCGGCGTGCGCGTGACTGATATCGAACCGGACACGATCTGCGACGGCCTGCGCGCCACCTTCGGCGAGATCAATTTCGCTTTGCTGCGCGAGTACGGTGCCGAAGTGCTGCCGGTGAGCGATGCGCAAACCATTGCCGCGATGCGCCTCGTGTTCGAGCGCATGAAAATCGTGATCGAACCTTCATCGGCCGTGGTGCTGGCCGCGATCCTGCGTCATCGCGAGCGCTTTGCGAACTTGCGCGTCGGCGCGATTTTCAGCGGTGGGAACGTGGATCTGGATCAGCTTCCCTGGTAACGCTGGCGGGCGGCCGCAACACTCCGAACAGCGCCGCACCGATCACGACGATGCCGATGGCTTCACTTGCGTCCGGGCGCTCGCCAAGCAACACCCAGGCCAGGCCAATGCCGACCAGTGGCGTGATCAGGCTGGCCAGGCCGGCCACATTCGTCGGCAGGCGTTGCACGATGAACAGCCACATCGCCCAGGCGATGCCCGAGGAAAGCAAGCCGTTGTAGAGCAGTGCACCGACGAGTTGCGGCGCCCAGACGATGTCGCGTTCGTGCACGCTCAGCGCGATGGCAACCAGGAGCGCGGTGCCGTAGAGCATCTGCCACGCAGTCAGGCGCAAGGGCGACACCGGTACGGCGAGGAACAAGCGCTTGGCCAGCACCGTGCCGATCGCCCAGCATGCGCCGCCGGCGAGTGCGAGCGCGGCGCTGCCGAGGCCGACATGCGTGCTCCACGGTTCGAGCACCAGCACGAGTCCCGCCGCCGCGACCGCGATGTAGGCCCACTGCCGCGCGCCCGGGCGGTCGCCGAGCAATACCCAGGCCAGCGGAATCACCCAGAACGGCATGGTGTAGGCGAGCAAGGCGGTCTTGCCGGCGCCGCCCGTGATCAGGGCGAATTGCACCAGCACCTGGAATCCGGTCGTCTGCGCGAGGCCGATCAGCAGCGTGTCGCGCCACGGCGTCGGCGCAAGATTCTCGCCGCGCAGAGCGAGCACCACGAACAGCACCGCGGTGCCGAACACGTAGCGCATCGCCGAGAACGTGAGCGGGCCGACGAAGGCGAGCACCGCCTTCATCACGATCCAGTTGAAGCCCCAGACCAGGCTCAGGATGCCCAGCGCGATCAGGGCGCTGCGGCGGGCGGCGTCGGTGCTCATGAAATTCCGGATGCGGCGGGTTGCGTATGATACGCACGCTTGCACGACGAGGACGGACGAGATGCCGAAACAATGCGTGCGCTGTCATTGGGCCAGCGGCGACGATGCCGCGATGCGCGCCTACCACGACGGCGAATGGGGCGTGCCGCTGCACGACGACACGCGCCTGTTCGAGTTCCTCGTGCTCGAAGGCGCGCAGGCCGGACTGAGCTGGAGCACGGTGCTGAACAAGCGCGAAGCCTATCGTCGCGTCTTCCACGGTTTCGACATCGCGCGCGTGGCGCGCCTGCGCGACGCAGCGCTGGAAAAATTGCTGCAAAATCCCGCGATCATCCGCAATCGCCTGAAAGTATATTCGGCACGCAACAACGCGCGCGCGGCGCTGAAGGTGATCGACGAATTCGGCAGCCTCGATGCCTATTTCTGGTCGTTCGTCGAGGGCAAGCCGATCCGCAACAAGTGGCGGGATCGTGGTGACGTGCCCGCACGCACCGAGCTATCCGACACACTCAGCCGCGACCTGCAACGACGCGGCTTCAACTTCGTCGGCTCGACGATCATTTACTCGCACATGCAGGCGACGGGGATGGTGAACGACCATCTCGCAGGGTGTTTTCGGCATGGGCAGGTGTGACTCGCTAGCGTCGTGACCCGCGCAGTGCATCCACCGAAAAGGTCGCGATCTCGGCACCCGCCTCGCGGCGCGGCTGGCCAGCATCGGGACCGAAGGCGTGCGCGCAGATCACCTCGTAGGTTGCCGGCAATGAGCCGTCGTGGCGGTAGCCTTCGTAGGCGTCAAGCGCGCGACGGAAATGCGCCTTGCCGGTGAGGCCGCGTGCGCGCTGCGCATGCGCGTTGGTCGCGCCGATGGCCTTCAATTCACGCATCAGGTCGGCAGCGACGATGTAGTGCAGCGTGAAATGCTCGGTGTCGAGCACGGGATCGCGAAAACCCGCGGCGATCAGCGCGTCGCCGATCTGGGCGATATGCGCGAACGCGCTGACGTGCGGCGCGGCGTCGGCGGCGGCCCACGATGCGCGCAGTT
>DATJIL010000122.1:0-4737 GCA_035493385.1 Rudaea sp. | reverse complement strand
ACGCCGAGCAGGATGCGCAGGTTGGCCAGCGGCCGCTGAGGCATGCGGGAAAATTCCGACACGACGAAAGGTCGTTAGCTTACCGGAATTCGCGGGTCTGCCGGCAGCGCGGAATCCGTGCCGCGCTCACACTGCGGACATGACGATACGCGACTGGCCAGAATCCGAACGCCCCCGCGAAAAGCTGCTCGAACGCGGCGCGGCGGCGCTTTCCGATGCGGAACTGCTGGCCCTGTTCATCGGCAGCGGCCGGCGCGGTGCGACCGCGGTGGACATCGGCCGCGAATTGCTCGTGCGCCACGGCAGCCTGAAAACCCTGCTCGAGCGCGACACCGCCGCGTTGGCCGCCGAGCCCGGCCTCGGCGTGGCCAAGTCCTGCCGCCTGCTCGCCGCCCTGGAACTGGGCCGCCGTTACCTCGCCTGCGATTTGCGCGAGCGCGAGTCACTGGCGCATCCGTCTGCTTGCGCCGACTACCTGCGCGTACGCATCGGCGCCTACCCTTACGAGGTTTTTGCGTGCATCTTCCTCGACAACCGGCACCGCATCCTCGCCTTTGAGGAATTGTTCCGCGGCACCATCGACGGCGCCAGCGTGCACCCGCGCGAAGTGGTGCGGCGCTGCCTCGTGCACAACGCCGCAGCGGTTATCCTCGCCCACAACCATCCGTCCGGCGTGGCCGAACCGAGTCAGGCCGACCGCGCGATCACCGCCGAACTCAAGCGCGCGCTGGAAACCATCCAGGTGCGCGTGCTCGATCACTTCATCATCGGCGCCGGGTTGCCGATGTCGTTCGCCGCACGCGGCTTGCTTTGACACGGTTCGGGCTATACTCCGGCGGGGAGGATGGCTTTGCGTGATTTTTGCTTATCCCACGGAGTTTCCCGCTGACGAGGTCGAACGTCGCGTGCCGGATGCGGCGACGGCGCGCACGCTCGTGCGCGAGCGCAATCCGCAGCTGCTCGAACTGCTCGCCTACCGGCGCGAACGCTTCGCCTCGTTGATCGCCGCGCGCACCGATCATCCGCCGATCGCCGGTGCCGAGGACGCGGTGCTGATGGCGTTTTGCCGCCTGGCGTTCCGACACGGCACCTGGGGCAACGATTTCCATGCTTATCACAACGAAGGCCACATTTTCGAGATTCTCGGTCCGCGCCTGGAGCGCCTGATAGATGCTATCGGCATCGGTTCGCTGAGCCTGCGCGACTGGTTCCTGCTCGCGCTGTTCGCCGCCGCCCACGACCTGCGCCAGCGCGAGACGCCGCAATTCGCCGCCGGCATCGGCAGCAACGAACGCGCCAGCATCGAGGAAACGTTTCGCATCCTGCACACTTGTGGATACAGCGAAGCGCGCAATGCCGAAGTGTTCATCGGCATCGAATTGATGATCGCCGGTAGCACGTTCGACGCGCGTCCGCCGATGCCCGCACTGGAATTGAACAGCGCCGAAGTCGTGGTCGAATCCGGTGGCGCGCTGGCGCAAAAGCTCGACGCCAAACTCGACAAACATGCGCCGGGTTGGCGCGCGGACGCGCGCATCGTGCACGCGCTGGATCTGACCCTGATCGCCGCCGACCTGGATACCGCCAACGTGGCCGAGGCGTTTTCGCTATTCATGGCCAGCGCCGAACGCCTGTGCCTGGAACGCGAAATGCGCAGCCACCGCAATCCGGCCAGCGCTGCTTCGGCGCTGCCGATGCTGAATTTCCTCACTTCCGGGCAGGAGCATTATTTCTTCGATCTGCACCGCTTCAGCTCGGCGCAGGGTCGCACCGCGTTCGCCGCGGCCAAGCAGGCGAACATCCAGCCGATGCGGGATTTGTCCCGCGATCTGCGCGCCGCCGTGCCTGCGCCAGGCACGGGAAACGAGGTGCTGGCAGCGTTCCACGCGCTCGCCGAAAAAGCGCATTAGCGAAGCGGTCCAGCCTGAATTCGGCGTCGGAATGCGCTTTTCCACGGTGGATTTATACACAATGCTGCATTCGTCGCATTGTGCCAAATTGCCAAAATTTGTCACTAATTCGTTACGATATTTCTTTCGAAATATCAATGATTTAGACGAATTCAGCACGTTCCGGCCCACAATCGCCACGAATTGACATTGGCTCCGCAGTCTATCGCGCCGGGCGATACACACAGAGTTATCCACAGGCTCGGAAACCGCATTGTCATGCGGTTTTTCACAGGCGCCGCGCGCGCGCGCCGACGACTCCTTTGGCGTAGGCGCCGCGCCGACTACAATAGCGCGCGATTTCCGGAATCTCCCGAGTGAAAGACTCCCTGCACCAACTCGTCCAGCAGGCCATCGCGCGCCTGCGGGAGCAAGACGTATTGCCCGCCGATGCCGTTGCGTCCTTCGTGATCGAACGCACGCGCAGCGCCGAGCATGGCGATTTCGCCACGAACGCCGCGCTGCTGCTGGCCAAGCACGCGCGCACGAATCCGCGCGCGCTGGCGCAGGCGCTGGTCGCGGCGCTGCCGCAAAATCCACAAATTGCAAAAGTGGAGATTGCCGGCCCTGGTTTCATCAACTTCTTTCTTGCGCCGGCTGCCTACCATGTCGAGGTTCGGCGCATCCACGCCGACGGCGACGACTACGGCCAAAACCGGTCCGCCGCGGGCAGGACCGCCGGCGTCGAATTCGTCTCGGCCAATCCGACCGGCCCGCTGCACGTCGGCCATGGCCGGGCCGCGGCGATCGGCGACTGCCTTGCGCGCGTGCTCGCCGCGAGCGGCTGGAACGTCAAACGCGAGTTCTACTACAACGACGCCGGCGCGCAGATCAACAATCTCGCTATCTCGGTGCAGGCACGCGCGCTTGGCAAGAGCCCGGACGACGCAGGCTGGCCCGAGGACGGCTATCGCGGCGACTACATCAAGGATGTCGCGCAGGCGTACATGGACGGCGCGAGCGTAAAAACGGATAACCAGACGATCGTCGGCGCGAAGGATACGCACGATCTCGATGCGATCCGCCAGTTTGCGGTGGCGTATCTGCGCCGCGAACAGAATGCCGATCTGGCCGCGTTCGGGGTGGGATTCGACGTGTACTTCCTCGAGTCCTCGCTATACGCCGACGGCAAGGTGGACGAAACCGTGCGCGAACTCGTCGCCCATGGCCACACCTACGAGGAGGGCGGCGCGCTGTGGCTCAAGACCACCGACTTCGGCGACGACAAGGATCGCGTCATGCGCAAGTCGGACGGCAGCTATACCTACTTCGTGCCGGACGTCGCCTACCACCGCAGCAAGTGGCAGCGCGGCTACTTGCGCGCGATCACCGAGCTCGGCTCCGACCACCACGGTTCGCTCGCGCGCGTGAAGGCGGGCTTGCAGGCGCTGGACTGCGGCATCCCGAAGAACTGGCCGGAGTACGTGCTGCACCAGATGGTCACGGTGATGCGCGGCAGCGAGGAAGTGAAGCTGTCCAAGCGCGCCGGCTCCTATGTCACCTTGCGTGATCTCATCGACGAGGTCGGTCGCGATGCGACGCGCTACTTCCTAATCGCGCGCAAGGCCGATTCACAGCTCGTGTTCGACATCGACCTGGCGCGTTCGCAGTCCAACGACAATCCGGTCTACTACATTCAGTACGCCTACGCGCGCGTCGCCAGCGTGATGCGCCAGCTGCGCGAGCGCGGCATCGCGTGGAACCGCGACAACGGCCTCGCCCATCTGACACGCCTGGACACGGCGCACGAGACCGCGCTGATGACGGAACTGTCACGCTATCCGGAAATCGTCGAATCCGCGGCCGCGAACCTGGAGCCGCATGTGATCGCGCAATTTCTGCGCGAGCTCGCGAACGCGCTGCATACCTACTATCACGCCCATCAGTTCATCGTCGACGACGCCGATCTGCGCGACGCGCGCCTGGCCCTGATCACGGCCGCGCGCCAGGTGCTGCGCAACGGCCTTGACCTGCTCGGCGTTTCGGCACCGGAGTCCATGTAATGGCAAGCAAGCAACAGGCGTATCGCGGCAATGAAAAGCAGGGCTGGCCCGCCTGGGCATGGCTTGGCATCGGCGTGGTGCTGGGCGTCGTTCTAGCCTTGCTCGCGCTGGTCCGCGACTGGGCGCCGCTGCTGCGCAAATCCAATCTGCCGCAACCGAATGCGCAGGCCGTCGCGCCCAAGGCCAGCGATCAGGCCGTCGCGGATGCGACCAAGCCCGCTGCGCCGCCAAAGAAGAGCTTTGATTTCTATTCCGTGCTGCCGGAAATGGAAGTGGTGATTCCGGATGCCGAGCTTTCCGCCAAGGCCAAGGCCGAGCAGGCGCGCCAGGCGCTCGCCGCCTCGCAGGCGCAGGCGCAACCGGCTGGCACGCCCGCGGGTGCGGCACCGCCGGCACCCAACGAATCCGGCGGCGGCTACATGCTGCTCGCCGGTTCCTACAACGATGCGCACGCCGCGGACGAGGCGAAAGCCAGGCTTGCCATGCTCGGCCTCGTCGCCAAGGTGCAGCCTGTCACGATCAACGGCAAGACCTGGAACCGTATCCTGCTCGGCCCTTACGCCGATGCCAGCGCGACCGAGGCGGCGAAGAAAACGCTCGCCGACAATGGCGTGAAGGCGATTCCGATTTCGCAGCGTCCGGGCCAGTAGCCGGCTTCCATTGTCGAATCCGTCGGCGAAAATCGTGTCGGTCTGCAGCAACAGGATGCGGCCGTTCAGATCGGCCACGTACAGGTCGCCGTTCGCGTCGTCGCCGAACGACGAGGTGTTGACGGCGTTGAGACC